>CAYPCE010000260.1:0-5209 GCA_964409085.1 uncultured Desulfobacteraceae bacterium
CGCCTGGGTGGCGGAACAGGTAGACGCAAGGGACTTAAAATCCCTTATGGCTGAGTCCATGTACGAGTTCGATTCTCGTCCCAGGCACCAGAAATCAAGGGGTTGAAACCATCGGCAAGTTACAGCCCCTTTTCTGTTGCTGCGCAAATCAGCGATTTTTACGTCGTTTTGACGAACAAAAGACGAACACAGTTTTTTGGACAGTACCCGGTTATGGGTGCCACTCCGGCCTATCCTCATCCAGCTGGGCCAGCCATTTTATGACAAGCGCCGCATTGGATGATTGGATCTCTTCGAAAATGGTCATAGATTGTTCCAATATGTGCGGGCCTTTTCCACCTGGGCCAAGTCCCTGCAGGAAACCCCAAGGTCCCCCAAGTCGCCGCCCTCGCAGCTTCGGCCCCTGAATTTTTTAGAGATGTCCACGGCCTGCTGGTAATGTTCGATGACCGTTTTCAACTTGCCCGGGCCGCTGTAGGCGTTCGCCAGTTTGCCGAGAAATTTTTTTTCTCACACCGGTCCCTCAATTCCTTCCCAGCGTTGACGCCGGCGCGGAGGGCTGTGCAGCGGTCGGCCCAGTGGCTCAGGGTGTCCAGGTAGTCTTCGGTTGCCAGACGAGTTTTCGGACGGATGTCCACAGAGGGCCAAGGCTTGGAGTATGTGGAAGCGGTCGGGGTCGAGGCGAGCGTGTTTGAGTTGGTAGCGGCGGCCAGGGCATCGGTGTTGAAGAGAGCGAAGGCGAGGATGCCGGCGATGGAAAGAATGTCGCGGGCGATTTGGTCTCCTTGGTCGAGGCTGCGTTTAAGGGGCAAAGGGGACGCTGTCGCGTTTGTGGTATCCCGGGTCGAGGGCATCCAGGGAGGTGGTTTCGAGCCATTGACGATAGTCGGCGGCGGTGTCGCCGGTTTTGTCGGGGTGGTCGCCGGCGAGGCAGATGGCCAGGGGGATACCGCCGAGGAGGTCGCAGAGGATGCGCCAAATGATACGCCCCCGATCCGGGTCAGATACGGCGTCGGGGGCGTGAAGAGGAAAAAACGCTATGGCAGCCAGGATGCCACCAGATCCGGGTGTTCTTCCATGAACTGGAGGGCCTTTTCATAGGTGAACAGACCGCCCTCTTCCTGGATGCGGATCATGAGCTGGGCCATGTCGTCAGGGGTCCAGTGGAAGGCGTCCAGAAAGGCGTAAACGGTCGGCATATCCGCTTTCAATCCTTTCCGGACGATGGTGTTGATCTGTTCCTCGTCGCCGTAGATTTTCTCGGGGTCGTCCAGAAACCGGAGCTTCCACAGGGCGAACATCCAGTGGGGCCGCCAGCCGGTGACCACGACGGGCTTTTCGCGCCGGATGGCGTTGGAGAGTTCCGCCGCCATGGTGTGTTCGCTCCCCACGGTCAATTCGTAGTTCTCCAGACCGTAGGTTTCAATGGCCTCTTCCGTCCGCTTCATGATGCCGGCTTCCGGGTCGATGCCCACGATCCGGCCGTTGAACATCCCGGACTTGCCCTTGAGTTCCGAAATCGCGTTGACGGGGATATAATCCTTGCCGGAGGAACCGACCTTCTCGGAGGCGGCCGGGACCACCAGCCCGATCCGGGTGCCCTGGAGGTTCGGCCCCAGGTCGACGATCCGATCTTTGACCTTTTCGTAGTAGTCGCCATGGGTGGACGGCAGCCAGGCTGCCACCATAGCGTCGGCCGAGCCGTCTGCCACGGCCGCCCACATCTCGTCTGCCTTCATGGGGACGATGTCGCAATCCCGGCCCAGCTTTTCCTGGATCACCGCTTGCACCAAGTGGGTGGAGGCGATGGCGTCGGACCATTCCACATATGCCAGTTTGACGGGTTTTTCGGCGGCCGCGCTCACGGGCGCGAAAATTAGAGAGAAGAACAAAATCGCCGCAACGGTTGTCCATCCCATCCATCTTTTTTCCACAGCAGGCCTCCTTTGCGTTGAATTAGGGTTTGGACTGAATCGTATTGTACACAAACGGAACTGTCAACCATTACCATCCAATAACGGGATAAATATCTAAACAACAAATCTGTGGCCGCTGCGTTTCGGTATTTTCTATGCGGTAGTGATCTATCGAACATTTCACCATTTTGCCTGCGCCGCCATGCGAAGGGAAGAAGCGGTCGGTGAATGTAGCATGGATTCCCCGGCACGTGCCAACCCTGATCAAAATTCTCATCAACCGGCCGGACCCTTGACGGGGGATGTCCAACGCCATATGATGCACAGAAGGATGCGGAATCGGTTGATGGCGGCAGACGGCGTACCGAGCGACGGTGGGGAGTGGATGGTTTGAAACATTTGGAAGGGTTTCAAAAGAAATATCTCAGAGGCTTGGCCCATGGCCTGAAACCGGTGGTCTTTGTCGGCCGCCAGGGCATGACCGAAGCGGTAGCCGACGCAGTGGACGCGGCCTTGGACAGGCACGAGCTGATCAAGGTCAAGTTCGTCGATTTCAAGGAAAAAGACCAGAAAGAGCGGATCCGGGAGGCCATCGAAACGGCCACCAACGCCCTCAGTGCCGGTACCATCGGCCATATGACCATTTTTTATCGACAGCACCATGATCCTGAGAAACAACGCATTGTTTTGCCGACGCGCCGGGGCTGATCTTCGTCGGACCCTCTTGCTGGCCCTGGCCGTCTTCTGTATCGTTTTTCCGGTCGTGGCCGCTGAAAGGGACGGGGGCTCCGTTACCTCACCCCCCGACACCGCCGCCCTGCTGGCCGCCGGGCGATGGGCCGATGCCCTTGATCGCCTGCTCATGGCCTATGAAGAATCGCGGGCCGATCCGCGGCTCCAGCGCACCATCGCCCTGTGCTATCGGAATATCGGAATAACCGCCCTGGAAACCGGTCACCCCGAGGAGGCTATCGATGCCTTTGACCGGGGTCTCCGGTTCGCGAGACGGAACCCGGATCTTCACCTCGGTCTGGGCCGGGCCTACCTAGCCGTATCGGACTACAGGGCCGCGGAAGCGGCCCTGCTCGACGCCTTGGCCCTGCGCCCGGATCATCCGGCCGCCCACTGCCTCCTCGGCGACCTTTCCTACCTCACGGACGATGCCGAATCGGCCCTTTTCCACTGGGAACGGGCCCTCGAAACCGGCGGGGAGGACCCGGTCCTGGTCCGCCGCCTGGACCGCCTGCGCCGGCAGCAGGCGGCGGCGCGCCATTTCGATACCGTGGCCGACCACCGGTTTTCGGTTCGCTTCGACGGGGAACGGAACCCCGAGTTGCGGGACATTGTGCTGGAGATCCTGGCCGATGCGGCCTTCTCCATCGGGCAGCAACTCAACATCTGGCCCAATCGGCAGATTGGGGTGATGCTCCTGACCCGGACCGCCTTTTTCGATATCACCGGCTCCCCCGGGTGGGCCGGCGGCATATACGAAGGGCAGATCAAAGTGCCGGTGGCCGGGTACCGACCGGATCTCCT
Source organism: uncultured Desulfobacteraceae bacterium (assembly GCA_964409085.1). Taxonomy (GTDB): domain Bacteria; phylum Desulfobacterota; class Desulfobacteria; order Desulfobacterales; family JAABSP01; genus JAABTD01. The sequence goes on from CAYPCE010000260.1 coordinate 3,453, forward strand.
CGAAACCATCCTCCACCACGAATACGTCCACGCCGTCCTCTTCGATTTTCTCTCGGACCGCTGCCCCTGGTGGCTCAACGAGGGGCTGGCCCAGTATTTTTCGCCCGACCCCGACGGGAACCGGAAAAAACGGGCCCTGGCCCGAAAGCTCCTCGCGGACGGGGATCGCCCCTCATTGGACGCTCTGTCCCGCCGGCTGACCGGTGAACCCGAGTCGGTGATCGCCGCCTATGCTTTGGCCCTCTCGGCTACGAGTTATCTCATTGAGACCTTCGATCTCTTCAGTCTCCAGAGCCTGCTGGAGGGGCTTCGGGATGGCCTGTCCCCGGAGGCGGCCCTTCAGGAGGCCATCGGTTATTCCTTGGCGGATTTCAGGGCGGAATGGATCGCCAGCGTCCGGGGCGCATCCAGATAAGGAAGGGAATACGGAATCGTCTGCCAGTGGGCGCCCGATCCGTGAATGGAGCGGCATTCGCCGATCTCCGCCTCGAGTTCCTCCGGCCGGCCTTTCATGGCAATGCATCGGCCATCCGGCGGGAGCAGGGGGCGGGCCATGGAAAAAAACCGGGACAATCCGGTCACGGCCCGGCAGATGACCGCATCGAACCGGTTTTCACCCGACGTCGACATGGCCTCCGCCCGGAGATGAAGAACGCGGACCCCGGTGAGCGCCAGGATCCGGATGGCATGCTGCTGAAAACTGACCTTTTTCCGGACCGAATCCACGAGAGTGACATCGAGATCCGGCCGCAGGATTTTCAGCACCAGGCCGGGAAATCCCGCGCCGGCACCGATGTCCAACAGACGAGCTTGCTGGGGAATGTGGGGGGTTGGCGCCGCGGAATCCAGAAAGTGTTTGATCGCCATTTCCATCGGATCGGCGATGGCCGTCAGGTTCATCCGTCGATTCCACTGCCGCAATTCCCGGCCGTAAACGGAGAATTGATCGACAGCTTCCGATGAGACCGGAACGCCCAGCATCGCCGCGCCCTCCTGGATCATCCGCCGCCATTCCGTGGAACCGATTTGCATCTTGGGCAATTCCCCAAAACAACCATCCCCGCCGGACGCTTTCGAGCGCCCTTCAGGGCGGTTCCCTTATTTGCCGGGGGATTCATTCCCCGGCTTCGCATCACTGAAATCCATGTAGAGTTCCACCTCGCCGTCGGCCGTGACCGCTTTGGCGTTGGGGTACCGTTTTTTGAACACATGGATCATGGCGCCGTTTTCCCGAAGCACCGTGGCCAGAAACCCGGTGTAGCCGTTCTCCCGGGCGATGTCTTCCAGCATGCCGAGCAGATAGGAGGCGATCCCCATTCCCTGGAAATCCTCCCGCACCACGAAGGCCACTTCGGCCCGGCCGTCGAAGCCTTCGGCGTAGGAGCCGATGGCCATGATCTCCTGGTGGCCCTTTTTCTGGACCAGGCCGATGAGGGACATGTTCTTCCGGTAATCGACACTGGCCCACTGCCTCTGGACCACCTCGTGGGAAAACAGTTTCATCTTGTAGAAAAATCGGTAGTAGATGGTCCGTTCCTGGAGGGAGTAAAAAAAATTCCGGTAGGCGAACTCGTCGGAGGGCAACAGGGGCCGGAATTCGATGGTCCGGCCGGTGGGCAGTTCCAGGGTCTGTTTGTATCCCTCCAGAAACAACAGGTCCTCCTGGGTCGGCGGCAACTGGTCGGCGAAGATGTACCGGTGTTTTTTGGCCTCTTCGATGAGCCATTCCCGGAACTTGGGATGGGCGATCTGGGCCA
>CAYPCE010000261.1:0-5149 GCA_964409085.1 uncultured Desulfobacteraceae bacterium
CCAGCCGGCGGGTGATGGCCAGCCCCAGGCCGGCGCCGCCGTATTGCTGATAGCTTTGGCCGGTCCGCTGTTCGAAGGCGCCGAAGATCCGCTCTTTCTGGTCGTCGGGGATGCCGATGCCCGTGTCCGTCACCGAGAGTTGCAGATCGACGGGGCCGTTGCCGGACGCCCGGTTCCCGGCCCGGGCCGACAGCGCGATCCAGCCCGTTTCGGTGAATTTCACGGCGTTGCCGATGAGGTTGAGGAGGATCTGGCGGAGCCGGGCTTCGTCCAGCATCAGGTGCCCGGGAAGTCGGTCGTCCACGTCGATGGTCAGCTCCAGCCCCTTTTCGGCGGTCTCCCCTTCGAAGATCCGGGCGATCTCCCCCAAGAGGGCCCGGGGCGAGACGGGCTTGTATTCCAGCGTCAGCTTGCCGGCCTCGATCTTGGAAAGGTCCAGGATGTCGTTGATGAGGGTCATGAGGGATTTGCCGCCGGCGTGGATGGGGGTGAGATAGGCCTTGAGATGGTGATCCTTCAGTTTTTCCGACAGGATGGCGCTGAACCCGAGAACGGCGTTCATGGGGGTCCGGATTTCGTGGCTCATGTTGGCGATGAACTCGCTCTTGGCCCGGTTGGCCGCCTCGGCCGCCTCCTTGGCCCCCACCAATGCCTTTCGGGCCCGGACGATGAAATGGGAAAAGACGCCCGACAATACCGCCGCCAGAATCAGACAGACAAAAACGGCCAGCAGGGCCCAATAGAAGATCTGCCGCTTGGTTTCGATGACCAGGGCGTAGGCCTGCTGGTAGGGTTCCACCACCACCACGGCCCATTGGACGTACCGGCTGGTGGAAAAATGGCCCACGTAGGCGTCGCCGCCGTGGGAGAAGCTTTCCAGTTGGAAGATCCGGTTCCGGCCCGCCAGGGCCTCCCGGATGTTTTCCAGGATCGGGAACCCGAACCGGTCGCCGCGGGCAAAAGGGCCTTCGCCGTTGGAGAAGATGACGACCCCGGCGTCGTCCACCACGTAGAGCTGCTTTCGGCCGATGGGCAGCTCGGTTTCCAGGTCCGACAGCCCCGGCGTCAGGTCGTAGACGCAGTGGAGATGGCCGGCCCGGCCGTCGTCCCCGGCGAGGGCCGCGTCGATGGGCAGAAAGATATCGTGGGCGCCGTCCAGAAGGAGCGGCGGATGGATCATCGTCTCTTCCCGGTCGGGCGGGGACGGGCCGGCGTCGAAAACCGCCGGGTCGGAGCGGAACAATTCCGCCACCCCTTCCGGGTCCCGCCGCGTGATCTCTTCGATCCGGCCCTGTTTGAGAAAATGGATCGGCCCGTCGGCGTCGGACGGGAAAAGGGAGAGGGCCACCACGTCCTCGGCGGCCTGGAAAAAGGTGTTGAGGAGAAAATTGCGGACCGACGGGTCCCGGACGATGCCGTAATCCAGGGACCGCCGGAGCCCCTCCAGGTTCGAGAGCCACCGCCGGATGTGGGACTGATCGATGCGGGTGGTGATCTTTTCCGTCAGCAGGTAGTTGGCCTCGTTGAGGGAACTTTGCATCTCCCGTTCCACCTTTTTCAGCGATGCGTACTCCACCAGGGCGAAGGGGACGAAACCGGTCACGAGGAACGCGAAAAAAAACGTCAGAAAGAGCAACGGCCGGTTGATGGCGGTGAACTTCAAGAAGGCTCGCCCGTCCCGTTACGGCCCGACGGCCGCGTTGCCCAGCCGGTCCTGGATCTCGACGGACGCGATCCGGGCCGCGCCCCGGACCCCCGGCGGAATGAAGAGGCTGCCCTCGAAGACGTTGCCGCTTCGATGGCGGGTGAGCACGCCGTTGAACGTATGGCCTTCGGCGCCCACGGCAACGGAAAACCGGCCGGTCCGGGCCAGCCCCGCGCCGCCGTCTTCGGCCTCCACCCGGCAGGCCAGGATCTCCCCGCCGTCCACCCGGTCCGGCGACAGGTCGATGCGGCGGATGTCGGGCGGTTCGGCGTCCCGGAGAATCCGGATGGGCTTCACGGCCCGGTTGCCGGCGGCGTCCACCGCCGCCAGGGTGAAGCGGTTGTCGCCTTCCGTCAGCGCCAGCGATGTCCCGAACCGCAGACCCTCCGTTTCCACCGGCCGGTCCCCGACGGTCAGGCCGGCGGGTTCGGACAGACGGCCGGAGATGCGGACCTCATCCTTCCGGGTCATGGACGGGAAGGGGTCGGGGCGGATCTCCGGCGGCGTCGTGTCCACTTTGATGTGGACCGGCAGCGTCTCCACCGCGCCCCCTTTGGCGGTGGCCTTGACGGTGACGGTGTGGTCCCCTTCGGGCAGGGTGAGCATGTGGGCGAATCGTTGGGGCGCGGTCAGGGGTCTGCCGTCGATCTCCATGCCCACATTGGGTTGGAGCGTCCCCTTGAGGGTGATCCGGTTGACGTTGACCGTCATGGTTTGGGGCGTTTCCAGAACGACGAGGCGCTCCCCGGTGCGGCAGGTCACCTCGCGGACGACGGTGGTCCGGTTGCCGGCGGGGTCGGCGGCCGTCACCGTAATGGTGTTCGCCCCCGGAGACAGGGACAGGGGATGGTCGAACCCGCCGGCGGCGTCGGTCCGGACCGTCGCGCCGTTGATCTCGACGGTCGCCGTGGTCTCCACCGTCCCCCTGACCCGGACGGCCCCGCCGTCGCAGTCGGTCGGCGCCGCGCCTTCCTCCGGCGTCCGGACCGTCAGATAGGGCGGCGTCAGGTCGATGTTGACGAAAAAGGCCGCCGGTTCGGAGAACGGTCCGGGGAACCGGTCGTCGTCGATGGTGTGGATCCGGTAATAATAGATCCCCTTGCGGTTCGCCTGCCATCTGTAGGCGGTCTCATGGGTTTGCGCGATATGGACCGGCGCGGCGAAGGAGCGGTCGGCGCTGATTTCCAGCACATAGAGACGGGCCTTTTCCACGGGCCGCCACCGGAAGCCGACATCCGGCGTGAACAACACCTGATCGTTCAAGGGGGCGGTCACCGTCGGCGGCGGCAGGAGCTTCCGGGGCGGCGTCGGGGGCCGGCCCCTCTCGACCTTGGTCCCTTCGTCCTTCCGGATGGTGACCCGCCGTTCCCTGGCCTCCACGTCGATTTCGCCGTCGTAATTGGCGATCCGCGTGGCCTGGGCCGCGTCCCGCAGGGTCCGGAACCGGGTGGACCGGACCCGGGTGTTGACGCCCGGCGCCGTGACGGAAAACTGTTTCTGGCCGCTGAGGGACGACAACTGGGCCAGGATGTCGCCCCGGAGGACCATCACGTCCACCGTCAGGGAGTGGCGGACGATGTTCTCCTTCATTTCGCCGATCACGGCCAGGGAATTTTCATCCATCCGGATCTCGCTGCCGTCCACGAACAGGACCCCGGCCCGGGAGGCCGCCAGGGTCCGCAGCCGCTCCTGCTCGACGAGGTCCTGCTTCACCACGGCCGCCGTCCAGACCGGCTCCCGGGGTTTCCGGCTCTGGACCGTCCCCTGTTTCCGGGCGAGGATGGCCGAGACCGACCGGATCTTCTTCGCTTTGGTGGTGGACAGGGCGCTTTCGGCCCACCGGAGGGCGTCTTCCGCCGCCGCCAGCGCGGCGTCGAGATCGCCCGCTTTTTTTTGATCCATGGCCCGGGCGAGGGACTTCTCGGCCTTGTCGATCGCGTCCCTGGCCAGAATGGACGCGCCCTCCATATTGGCGCGGCGGGCCGTGTCGCCGGCCTTCTGGAGGGCCTTGAGAACCCGGTTGTAAAGCCCTACGGGAATCGACAACCGCATGCCGGGCCGCAGCGCCGAGGGGTGTTTGAGATCGTTGAAAAAGAGAATGGTCCGCCATTCGTCGGGGTTGCCCAGGTGCTCCGACGCCAGGGCGCGGAGGGAGGTTCCCTTTTCGAAAACGACCTCCATGGTTTCTGCGGCGGTCAGGTCGGGAACTGAAAAAAGGATGGTTGCCGCCATGACCAGCGCGGTCAATAGGGCTGTAGGGATAGTCTTCATGCGCGTGCGGGATCTATTTGGTCAAATGGAGCGAATAAATTCTCACCCATTTGTTTTTTTGAATCATGACGACATACTATTCTATTCCCGCCATGATTCTTATAATTGTTAAAGCATCGGCGAGATCGAGCTTGCCGTCATCCGTCAAGTCGCCTTCGACTATTCGAGATCCATCTGAGCCGGGAATTTGTATCGCTTGAATTTCGTTCCCATCGTAATGATCAAGTTGGAAGATGAATGGTTTATCCAGATCAGCTAAGAGATCTTGGTAGTCTCTTTGAGTTAGTTTGAAAACGAACGGTTGGGTAATATCAGCACATTGTGAGTCGCCGTAAATGTTCTCGAAGACTGTTGTGTCGTAAACTTTTCCGTTTTGGAGTATAAAAAAACCTGGTCCACATACAAAAACATCTTCTCCCAAAGGTTCGAATTCAACCCAAAGCTCTCCATTTTCTCTCCAGAAAAAGGTCTTGTATTCTTCTGAAAATTCAATGAAAAGCTTCTCTATCGCTCCAGTTGGGTGCTGTTCTGGAAAATCTTGAGCAAGCGCATTGATTGCGATGAGGCATAATGTACAAATTAACAGAAACCGCTTCATCCATGACCCCCTTCCCTAAAGTTTAGATTTATCACCACAAAGAGCAACCTACAACAGAATATAGCAAATTGTCTCGGTTTATCCAGCGCTTTTTCGGGGGCGGCCGCCCCGACAGGGGATGGTTCTTTGTTTAACCGGAACGGTTCCGGAAAGTTCGGCGGCGTATAACCCGGCCGTTGAATTGTTTGCGGCGCTGATCGACCCATGATAAACTCGGTCCAGAAGCATAGCCGTACCAACCCGTTTTCGTGCCTTTCCATGGCGGTATTTTCCATAAACGATCCGGAGGAATCCGTGAGAAAATTTTCATCCTATGGGCCTGTTGATAAAAATCAGCATTTTTATGTGCCGAGGTCCGATTTGGTGAATGCTGCCGCGTCTCAATTGACCGGCGAAACTCAGGACAGGGGCGGGCACTATGTGACGGTCTGGGCGCCCCGGCAGTGCGGCAAAACCTGGATTATGCGGGAAGTCGTCGAAAAAATAAGGCAAAAAGGCGAGTTCGATGTCGCCATCATCAGCATGCAGTCGGCAAAAACGGAAAGTTCGGATGAGGGTGTCCTGGATTTGTTCGT
>CAYPCE010000262.1:0-5125 GCA_964409085.1 uncultured Desulfobacteraceae bacterium
ACGATCATGGCGATGGCGGCCCGCATGGCCCGGTCCTCGTCGTCGCCCTTGGCCCGGGGCACCCCGAACCCGGCCATGATGGCGTCGCCGATGAACTTGTCGAGCATCCCCTCTTCCTGCTGGATGCAGTCCACCATAATGGTGAAGTATTCGTTGAGAAGGGAGACGGTCCCCTGGGCGCCCAGCTCTTCGGTGAGGGTCGTAAACCCCCGGATGTCGGAAAACAGCACCGTGGCGATGGTGCTCTTGCCGCCCAACTCCCCGCCCTCCATGAGCTGGTCGGCGATGCCGGCGTCCATGTAGAGGGACATGGTCGATTTCATCCGCTTCTCGTTGCTGATGTCCTCGAACATGATCATAACGCCGAGTTTTTTCTGGTCGCCGCTCACCAGGGGATGGAAGGTGACGTTGACGGATTTCTTTTTCCCGTCAAAAGCCATTTCCTTGTCCATGACCACTTCGGAGGTCTGGCTCTCCGAGACCCGCCGCAACTTGTCGATGATCCACGCGTTGCTTTCGGTGAAAAAAGACTCGGCCAGTTGGTCCAGAATCGCATCCGGCGGGGTTTCTATGATTTTTCCCCCGGCCGCGTTGCAGGTGATGATCTTGCCCTCTTCGTCGACGGTAAGCACGCCGTTGGTCATGCTCTCCAGCATCGACTCGCTGTAGTTCTTCATGTTCTGGATTTCATTGAAGAGCTTGGCGTTTTCAAGGGCGATGGCGATCTGGCCGGTAAAGGTCCGGAGCCGGAATTCGTCCTCGTCGGTAAAGGGGCCGCCCCGCTTGTTGAGGACCTGGGTGACGCCAATGGTCCGGCCTTCTTTGTTGATAACCGGCACGCAGAGGATGGACCGGGTGAAGAACCCGGTCTGCCGGTCGAAGGAGGGGTTGAACCGAAGATCGGCGTAGGCGTGGGGAATGTTGACGGACTGGCCCGACGAGAACACGGCGCCGGCGATGCCCATGTGGTTGGGAAGACGGATCTCGGTGCCCAGCCCCTCCCCCACCCGGGAAAAGAGTTCCCTGGTCTTTTCGTCGTTCAAAAACAGGGTGGAGCGCTCGGCGTTGAGGAGCTTGGTGGCCTGGGACATGACCTTCTGGAGGACGGTGTTGAGTTCGATTTCGGAGATGACGTCGGAAACCACCTTGAAAAACTCCATCTCCTGGTCCCGGCTCTTTTTGATCTTCTCCACGAACTGGATGGTCTGGAGGGCCACCGCCGCCTGGGTGGTCATGGCCCTGAGCAGGGCCAAGTCCTCGTCGTCGAATTTGCCGTGCTTTTTGTTGAGGGCCTGGGCCACGCCGATGATGTCCCCCTTGATGGTCCGGATGGGGGCGCAGAGAATGCTTTTGGTCACATAGCCGGTCTTTTCGTCCACGCTCCGGTCGAAGTGGGGGTTGTTGTAAGCGTCGTGGACGATGGTCCCCTGTCCGGCATTGAAGACGTGGCCGGCCACGCCGATTTTTTCCGGCAGCCGGATCTCCCGCTTGATGTTGCCCCTGGCCACCCGGGAATAGAGTTCGTCCGTCTCCTTGTCGTGGAGGAAAATGGTGCCCCGCTCGGCGTCCACCTCGCTGATGATGATGTCGATGAGCGCCTCCAGCATTTCGTCCAGGGTCTGGTAGGCGGCCATGGACTGGGAGATGTTGAGCAGCATCTCCGCCCGGTTCACGTCGATGTTGTCTGCAAGCCCGCCCCCCATATGGCGCCGGAGGGCGTCCTCTGTCTGGCTCTCTGTCGTCATATCGGCTCCTCAATCCGTTGTCGCAACACCTGGATGGTCTCTTCCAGGTGCTGCTTTTCGGCCCGCGCATCCCGCTCCATCCGCTCAACGGTCTCCCGGTGACCGGCCCGCTGTTCCTCCAGTTCAGACCGGAGGGACGCAATGGTCTCTTTAAGCTGCTCGATTTCGCTCCGGGTCTCGATATCTGCGGTCTGCTCGCTCTCCAGGCGGCCGAACTTCATGGCCTCCATCTGTTCCCGCTGCTGATCGATGGTCTCCTTGAGCTGTTCGATCTCCCCCCGGGCCTCCACCGTCGCCGTCCCCTCCAGCTCGAGCCGCTCGAACTGGATGCCTTCCATTTCGTCCCGCTGGGTCTGAATCGTCCCCTTGAGCACCTCGATCTCCCGATGGGCCGCCGTCAGCGCATCCCGGTTCCGCGCCGCCTCCTCGCTCCGGATGCGGGCCATCTCCTCGTGCTGCCGGTCGATGGTCTTTTTGAGCTGGTTCACCTGGGATTCCAGTTCCGACACCGCCGATTCCACCGCCTCCCCAACCGCCTCCTCGGCCGACTCCAGGCGGCGGCGCATCTCGTCGATGGTCCGCTTTAGATGGCGGTTTTCCTTTGTCAATTCAAGGTATTGATCGTTGCTTTCCAGGGCATCCATCGGGTCCGTATCCACGATCTTCAGGCTTCTTTTCCGGGTTTTCGATATTAAAAGGCAGGGTTTGCCGCTGACGTTTTTATGGCCCAAAATCAGGTCGGTGTCAAGCTGGAAACCGATCCGCAATCCCGAGGGGAAGATGCCAGTCCACGCCGGCACCGCCCCCGGCCACCGCCGCCATATGGCCGTCGAACCGGCACTGGTGCACGGTCCAGACCCGGCCCCGGTAAGCGACCGAAAGGCGGCATTCATCCAGGACGGCGGTGATCCGGCACGCCGACAGGTCGGCCAGGCCCCGCCCGCCGGTCTTGAGGACCGCTTCCTTGGCGGTCCAGAACCGGAAAAACAGGGTCAGCCGGTCCGCGCCGCCCAGGGACCATTCCGCCTCGCCGGCCACCTTCCCGTACATGCCGTCCCGCACCGGCTTGATCATTTCGATGTCGATCCCTACGGGGCGGCGGGAAGTGACCCCGGCCACATACCGGGGCTTGTGGGTGAGGGACCAGAAGACGCCGCCGGCTGGGATGGGTGCCCCGTGGGCATCTTTTTCCAGCGCGCCGAGGGACAGCCCGCTGAACCGCGCGGACCGGCGGAGGGCCGTCCGGGCCAGATCGCTCAAATACCGGACCCGCTCGGGCCGGCTCAGGGCCCCGGCCGCCGCCGGGACCTTGAGGATCACCGGCCGGAGCGGCCCGCTTTCCGGCGCCGTCGCCAATGCCTTATCCGAACCGCCTATTCGGGTTCTTTCAGGATGATCCGGCAGTCGGCCACCGTGGCGCCCTTGTCCTTTTGGTGGAGCAGGAGGGGGTTGATGTCCATCTCGCTGATTTCGGGGTGGTCCATGACCATGTCCGAGAGGCTCACCACCAGGCGTTCCAGGATATCGACATCCGCCGGGGGCCGGCCCCGGAACCCGGTGAAGAGCTTGTACCCCTTGATGGACCGGATCATCCGCCGGGCCTCGTTCCGCTTGATGGGGGCCAGCCGGAAGGCCACGTCCTGGAACACCTCGACAAAGACGCCGCCGTAGCCGAACATGAGGAGCGAGCCGAAAACGGGATACCGGGTGCATCCGAGGATCACCTCGTCGCCGGGGTCGGCCATCTTCTGCACCAGGACCCCGTCGATGACCGCATCGGATTTGAAATCTTTGGCGTTCTTTACAATCTCGTCGAAGGCGTTGCGGACGGCCTCCGCATCCGCCAGTTTGAGCTTGACCCCGCCGGCGTCGGACTTGTGGAGGATCTGGCCCGACGAGATCTTCATCACCACCGGGAACCCCATCTCTTCGGCGATGGTCGCGGCTTCGTCCCGATCCTTTGCCAGCCGGGTGGGCAGGACCTTGAACCCGTAGCTTTCCAACACCGCGTTGCCTTCCAGCTCCCCCAAGTGGGTCTTGCCCTTTTCGAGGCAGTCCCGGATGATCCCGCCGGCCCGCTCCTTGTCGTGGGTGAGATCGAACTGGGCGAGGTGCTGGCGGTTGAGCCACTGGGAGTATTTGTAGAGGGCGCCGAAGGCCTTGGCCGCCTGCTCCGGAAAGCGGAAGACGGGGTAGCCCCGCTCCTGGAGGTATTTGACGCCCGGCGAGACATCGATGATCCCCATGAAACAGCAGAGGATGGGCTTGTGGGTCCGGCTGGCCACCCGGACGATGGCCTCGGCCGTTCCCAGGGCGTTGGTCATGGACTGGGGGGTGAGGATCACCAGGGCGCCGTCCACCCCTTCGTCCCGGACCACGGCGGCCAGGGCGTGCTCGTACCGGTCCTGGGAGGCGTCGCCGATGACGTCCACCGGATTGTTGAGGTTGGCGGTGTCGGGGAGGTGGCTGTCGAGGACTTCCACGGTCTCGTCCGAAAATTTGGCCAGCTGGAGCCCCGAGGAGATGGTCATGTCGGTGGCCACGATGCCGGGGCCGCCGGCATTGGTGACGATGGCCACGCGGTTGCCGGTGGGGATCCGCCGCCGGACTTTGCCCAGGCTGGATTCGCTTTTGGTGGCAAAGGCCGAGGCGAAATCGAAGAGTTCGTCGATGGAGGCCACCCGGATGATCCCCGACTGCTGGAAGATGGACTCGTAGACCGCCTCGGAGCCGGCCAGGGCCCCGGTGTGGGAGGCTGCCGCCTTGGCCCCGGCGCCGGTCCGGCCCGACTTGATCACCATCACCGGCGTGGGCCGCGAGCCCGAGGTGATCTCTTTGACGGCTTCGATGAACTCCGGGCCGCGGCGCAACTCCTCCAGGTAGATCATGATGACCCGGGTGTCCATGTCCTCGTGGAAATACCGGAGGAGGTCCAGCTCGTCCACGTCGGCCTTGTTGCCGATGGAGATGAATTTGGAGAAGCCGAAATCCCGGTCCGCGGCGAAATCGAGCACCGCCGTGCAGAGCGCCCCGCTCTGGGAGATGAAGGAGATCTGGCCCGGTTCGGGCATCCGGGTGGAAAAGCTGGCGTTGAGACGGACATCCTCCATGGGATTGATGACCCCCAGGCAGTTGGGGCCCACGAGCCGGACCCCGGCTTCCCGGCACAGGGCCACGATCCGGTCCTCGATCTGCCGGCCTTCTTCCCCCACCTCCCGGAAGCCGGCGGAGACGATCACCACGCCTTTCACGCCCTTTTCGATGCTCTCTTCGATGGCGGGCAGGGCCCTCTTGGGGGGCAGGATGATCATGGCCAGGTCCACCTCGTCGGGGACCGCCTCTATGGACGGATAGGCCGGGACGCTGAGCACCGACCGGGC
>CAYPCE010000263.1:0-5117 GCA_964409085.1 uncultured Desulfobacteraceae bacterium
GAGACCTCGAAGACCATGGGTCCCTCGGCGGTTTCCACCACGTCCACGCAGGTGAAATCGAGTCCGAACAGATCCTGGGCCCGCTTCGCCAAATCGATGATCTCCGGCGGCGGGTCGTAGGGCTTGTATTTGCCGCCGGACCGGGTGGTGGTGTTCCATGCGTTGCCGTTGGCCACGGAGGCTTCGTTGTGCCGGGCGTAGGTGGTCAGGTATTTCCCGCCCAGAAAGACCACCCCCAGATCCTGGCCCGGCAGATCGATCTTCTTCTGGATGTAGAGGAGCGTGTTCTCCGCCTTGTAGGCCCCGATCTCCTCCCGGGCCGACGGCCCCGACCGGACGACCTTCATCCCCCGGGCCTTGGAGGTGTAAAGCGGCTTGAAAACCGCTTCGCCATAGGATTCGACGGCGGCCAGGGCCTTGTCCACGCTCTCGGTGATGGTGGTGGGCGGCATGGGAATCCCGCCCAGCCGCAGGGTGATGGTGCAGCTCAACCGGTCCAGCAGGCCCATGATCCGGTCCGGCTTCGAGAACATGGGCAGGCCGCGCGTGTTGAGAAACCGGAGCATTTCGAGCCGGTCCATCAGGTCGGGCGAATACCGGGCGCCGACCTTTTTGATGATGAGGGCGTCCAGTTCCGACAGATCGACGCCGTCGAATGCGGCTTTACCGGAGTCGAGATCCAGGCCGACGTCGCCCATGCCGATGAGCAGCCGATGTCCGGTCCGTTCGGCCACCGCATCGGCCAGCATCTCCGAAGACCATCCGCCGACGGTGCCGACCACCCCGATTTTCGTCATGTTGCAGGCTCCCTTGTTGTGTATTGTTCGCTTTGTTGCGATCTTCATTTCCGAATTTCGCCTTAGTAAAACAGAATCCGCCGCGGCAGCCGGTAGGTCTCCCAGGGCGCGTCTCCGCGCGCCGCCAGCTTCTCCATGAGAAACTGGGCGCGGAGGTACAGGTCTCGGGCGAATGCGTAATTCAATTCGAACCGGCTGGAGGTGTAGAACGACCGGGCCAGGGCCAGGGTCATCCGGGCCTCGAAAGTATCGTCGCCGTGTTTTTGGGCAAAACGGGAAAAGAAATGGAAATAATGGTCGATGACCCGGTCTATCCGGTCCCGGATGGCCGGTTCAAAAGCCGGGAGGCGGAAATTGGAGATCAGGAACACCGACGCATCCTGAACGTAATCGGCCATTCTGGACCGGTAGAGATCGATGTAGTGGATCCGCTGCCGGTCGTGGTTGTAGATGACGTTGTTGACGTTGAAGTCCCCGTGGATGAAAATGGAAAAGGGCGCCGGGAGGTCCGCTTCGATTTGGGCGCAGCGGTCCATCAGGGCGTCGGTGGACAGGATGTCGAGGACGTCGATGCGCCGCTCCGGCCGGTAAAAGGACGGATGGACCCGCCGGATGGCGTCCAGCCGCGCCTTCAACTGGGGGATGTAGTCGGTGGAGACGTCCCCTTCGGTCCGGGTTCCCTCCCAGATCTCCTCCAGGGTCTGTTCAAAGACAAAGGTCACGTTGGACAGGAGTTCCTCCTCCTCGGTGAGGATCACCTGCTCCAGGGTGCAGCCGGAAAGAAACTCCACCAGCATGGAGGCGGTTTCCCCCTTGTCGTAAAACCCGAATACCTTGGGCGCGATCCCCGGGTAGATGGTCTCCCAACGCTGGATGCTCTCCCGCTCCTTTTTGATTTTCCGCTTGACGCCTTCCTTGAAGATGCCCTGGGCTTTATAGGCGGAGGGGTGTTTGCTGTCCACCTTGCCGATGCGGCAACCGGAACGGGACCCCCAGATGGAGTTGAAGTCGATGTCCGACAGGCTGCCCTCGAACCCCGATTCGGACAGGGTCTGCTGCAGGGCCTCGAAGTGTCGGATCTTGATCCGGTCGCCGATGATGGAAAAGATCAGGGCTTCGCCGATGTTGAGCAGGGAGTCGCCCACCCGCTCGAGGTAGCGGAAGATGAACAGGACGGTGATGAGGTCCTGGATGTCGTCCTTGCGCCGCATCTCCCCCATGATCCGGTCGAAGCTCTCCTTGTAGAGCCCGTCGAGCCGGTATTCGGTCTTGCAGATGTCCAGCGCGCTGGAAAGATTCCGGTCCCCGAACACCGGGATCACCCGCGACAGTCCCTCCTGGATGACCGTGAACATGGTCTGGTAGTCGTAATCGTGGATGAACGCCCCGTCGGTCAGGTAGTCGGTCTGGCGGCAGATGTTGACGCAGAAATCGGCGATGCGCTCCAGGTTGACGCAGATCACATGAAGGGACCGCACCGCGTTGGTCTCTTCCTCATCGGCGTACTTGTCGTTGTGGATCCGGGAAAAGCAGAGGTTTTCGACGGTGGTCTTGAGGTTGTCGATGTAGTCGTCCTTGGCGGCGATCTTCTCGATAAGGTCGCGGTCGATCTCGTTGAGGAGGCCGCAGGTGAGCTTCACCTGCTCCTGGACCTCGGTCACCAGGAAGCGGGCATTGTCGATAATCGTAGGAAGGGTCGGCATGGTCGCTTCAGGCCCCGATCCGGATGCCGCTCTCCTCGCCCTTTTTCAGCTTCGATTCCTTCCACTGAATTTTGAGGGACAGCTTGTTTTTATATCCTTTTTTCCGGGCCTTTACGCTGAATTGCAGCAGATGGTCCGGCGTCAGCACCAGTTCGTCGCCGTCGGAGGCGAGGGAGATGCGGCCGTTCCGGAACCCATCGATCAACGCGCCCAGATAGTGGGCGATGCTGTCGGCATCCTGAAGGGACTCGTGTTCAAATTGTTCGTCGTGGGACATGGCGTGCTCCAGACTTTCTTAAAAAAAAATGTGGGCGGGCGGCCTACCGGCCCGCCAGCCGTTCTTTATAAGCCGCGATCACCTGCCGGCGGCTGCTGTTGGCCATGATCAGGATCTTCCGGATGGTCAGATCGTCCCAGGCCGGTTGAAATCCGATCTCCCGGTTCGCCTTTTCGGGCTTCTGATCCGCCGGATCCCGCGTCTTTTCGGCCATGTGGGTGTCGTCGCCCATGAAAATGAGCAGGGGCCGTTTGGCGCCTTTCCGGCGCCGATTCTTGTCCTTGAGGACCGAGATCAGAAACTGGGTGTATTTCCGGGACTGGGGGTTCCAGACCTCGATGCCGTCCACGTCGTAATCGGCCAGCAGCACCGGCCAGAACTGCTCGGGATGGGGGATGACGATGCCGGCGCCCAGGGACCGGGCCTCTTCGATCACTTCGGAAGTGCGGTAAAAATATTGAGGCGGAAAATGGGCCTTGACGATCTTCTTGACCGCGGTCAAAAACGTCTGGGACCGGTCGATGAGGGCGTCGCCGTAATCGGGCCGCAAGGTGTCGAAAAAGTTCCGGAGCACCTTGTTTTTGATGGACCGGACCGGAATCCGGTCGGCGTGCCGGTCCAGCATTTCGGCGATTTTCCCCACATAGGCCCGCACGAAGTCCACCAGGGCCGGATTGGCGCCGGTCTCCCGGGCCGCGCGGTCCAGCCGCTCCTTGACCGGGTCGGTGAGGGTCCGGATGAAATCGAAGAGCTGGGAGGACCGGTATTGGAAGGTGTGGGCCAGCATCTCCTTCAGCACCGCGGCGTCGGCCGCCCGCTCCGCCTCGAAATGGAGCAGCAACTGCACCTTCTGGTTGAACCCGAGGGAGTAGCAGTCCACCTCAACGCCGGCGTATCCGTCGTAGGTCATCAGCTCGTTGTGCTGGGTGGGGATGATCAGTTCGGTTTTCCGCCCGGGAAAGGTCGCGTCGATCCGCTGCCGGATGAGGTCCATGGACACGTGTTCCGGGTGCCAGTGGACCGCCAGCACCGCCTTTTGGCGGGGAAACGTCCGGGCCGGCGTCGTGATCCGCGCCTTCTGCTCGTCGGACAGTTCCTCCGATACCACCGACCAGAAACGGCGCTCGTCCGACTCGGTAATGCCGTCGGGGACGTTCCGGGGAACCAGGGGGATGCACCCGCCTTCTTCCGTCCGGTCGTCGTCTTCCACCGCGTCCGCAATCGCCCCGCTTTTATTTGTATCGGTCATGGCAGTCGCTTTTGAGCCGCTCCATTTCGTCGCAGGCGCTTTTACACGCCGGGAGGTCGGCGCTTCGGTGGGCCTCCTTGAACCGAAAACAGGCCGCCCGATAGGATTCGTAGTATTCGTCGCCGTATCCGGGAAACCGGATCATCCGCTCCGAGTCGGACAGGAAGGCGGCGACCGCATCGGCGGGGGGAAGGGCGTCGGCGTCCAAATTTTCTTTTATGGCCTTGTAGCTTTTCTTCATCGACTTCTTCAATTCCTTGTAGGCGTCCTTTTGCCCTTCCGCTTCCCCGGCGGCTTCAACCGCTTCCGGGGTAAGTCCGGACGCCGCCGGCGTCGTTTTGCCCCCCTTCACCTTGGCCTTGACCCTGACGCGGTCCCCGACCCGGTTGAACCCGATTTTTATTTTGGTGAAATCCCCCAGATCGGGCAGGCCGGCATCGCCGGGGTCTTTATCGGGGCTTTCGAGTCGATCCGCCAGATCCCGGAGCCAGTCCGCCGCCTCCGCCATGGCCATTTCTATCTTGATCTTTCGGTCCTGCTTTTGTTCCGGCATGTTTTCTCCTCTTCAGGGGGTTGGCCGCCCGGTCCGTCGCGGCACTATTGGTCCTACATAAACCCCAATTGTTAGCGTTTTGTTAGGAGCCGAACTTTTTTTCGTTTTTCGGCCCCGCCGAATGAAATCCGGCGCTAACGCAATTTTAACATGTTCCTAACACTCGGCTAACAAACCGCCGGTAAAGAGGAACTGCAAGATCGGACTGGACTCTACCCGAACCCAAATTAAGGAGGAATGACATGACATCAGTGAATCGGCTTCACCGCCTGAGCCAATGGGTATTCGCCCTGTTGCTGTGCGCTTTTCTTGCACTGGCGACCGCCGGGCCCCTGGAAGCGGCCGACGGACAGACCGCGCTCCACAAGGGCGACCCGGCCAAATATGTGTTCTTTTTCATCGGCGACGGCATGGGCCTGCCCCAAAAGACGGCGGCCGAAGCCTACACCGGAGAGCGATTGACCATCGACCAGTTCCCGGCCCAGGGCATCACCACCACCCACGCCGCCGACCGGTTCATCACCGGCTCCGCCGCCTC
>CAYPCE010000264.1:0-5113 GCA_964409085.1 uncultured Desulfobacteraceae bacterium
TCCAGGGCATCCGCCGGGCCGAGTCCAACAATCCCGTTTTCATGCTCGACGAGATCGACAAGGTGGGTTCCGACTTCCGGGGGGATCCCTCCTCGGCCCTCCTGGAGGTGCTCGACCCCGAGCAGAACAACACCTTCTCCGACCATTACCTGGACATCGCCTTCGATCTGTCCAAGGTGATGTTCATCACCACCGCCAACATCCTTGATACCATCCCCCCGGCCCTCCGGGACCGGATGGAAACCCTCAAGCTGCTGGGCTACACCGACGAAGAGAAGGTCAAGATCGCCAACCGGTACCTGATTCCCCGGCAGCGGGCCGAAAACGGCCTGAAGGCGGATCAGATCACCTTCACCCGGGGCGCCATCCAGAATATCATCAGCGACTACACCCGGGAGGCCGGTCTCCGGAACCTGGAACGGGAGATCGCCACCGTCTGCCGGGGGGCCGCGACCAAGATCGCCGAAGGGAAGGCCGGGACGGTCCGGATCAAGGCGACCAACCTGTCGGGCTATCTGGGACCGGTCCGGTTCACCTCGGAGATGGCCGAGCGGACCTCCACGCCGGGTGTGGCCACGGGACTGGCCTGGACCCAGACCGGCGGGGAAATCCTCTTTGTAGAAGCCACGGCCATGAAGGGGAACAAGAACATGACCCTGACGGGGCAGTTGGGGGACGTGATGAAGGAATCCGCCTCGGCCGCCCTCAGCTTCATCCGGGCCAACGCCAAGAACCTGGGCATCGACGAGGCCTTTTTCAGCGATCACGACATCCACATCCACGTACCCTCCGGCGCCATTCCCAAAGACGGTCCCTCCGCCGGCGTGACCATGCTGACGGCCCTGGCGTCACTCCTTACCGGAAAGACCGTCAGGGACCGGCTGGCCATGACCGGGGAGATCACCCTGCGGGGCCAGGTGCTGCCCATTGGCGGTGTCAAGGAGAAGACGCTGGCGGCCCACCGGGCCGGCATTGAAACCGTGATTTTGCCCAAACGGAACAAAAAAGATCTCGAAGATGTGCCCAAGAAGGTCCAAAAAGACATCCAGTTCCTGTTCGCCGACTCCATGATGGAGGTGATCAAAATCGCACTCGAAAAATAGGAAAATCCGATGACGCGATCCGTTCCGGCGATGATTCCTGAGGCGCTCGCCTGCAGTGGCCGATGCGCAGGCACCCTCGCCTGTGCCCTGGCCCTGCTGGCCTTCATGGGCTGCGCCCACCGGACGGTGCCCGACACCGCCCCCCTGGGGGCCGTCCAACCCGTCCGCAAACGGCCACCCGAGCACCGGCCATCCGCCATTCCCGGCTACCCCAAGCCCTATAAGGTGCTGGGAAAGTGGTACCAGCCCCTGCCCAGCGCGGACGGGTTCCAGCAGGAGGGCATCGCTTCCTGGTATGGCCCGGCATTTCACGGAAGGCCCACTTCCACCGGCGAGCGCTACAACATGTACGGCGTCACCGCCGCCCACAAGACGCTGCCCCTCAACACCTGGGTCCGGGTCTACAACCTGGAAAACCGCCGCTACCTCGATCTGCGCATCAACGACCGGGGACCGTTCGTGCCGGGACGGGTCATCGACCTCTCCTACGGCGCGGCCCTTCGCCTGGGCATCGCCGGCGACGGCCTGGCCCCGGTCCGGGTGGTGGCCCTGGGCGCGCCCGCCAAAAAAACGGCCCCCGGCCGAAAACCCCGCGCTTTCGTGCCGGTAGACTATACCCACGGCAACTTCACGTTCCAGGTGGGCGCCTTCAAAAGCCGGGAAAACGCCGAACGCCTCCTGCGGGAACTGGGCGACTCCTATGACAGCGCCCGGGTCAAATCCGATGTAGCCCACACCGGCGACCGCTTCCACCGCGTGCTGGTGGGAAGGTGCCGGGATTTGAAGGAGGCAGAGCAATACGAGGCGTTTCTGCGGCAAAAGGGGTTTTCGGATCCGATTTTGGTGGCGGAGTAGCGGTTAATGATCGTAAAGCTTAAAACAGAAGATCCCGATTATCCCGATATCTCTCCGGAGCAGCCTTATTTCGTAATTGGAATCGAAGCAGATGATTACCGCCTATTAAATGACGCCGGTAAACCTTATCTTTATCCGGCCCATATATTTCATATCATCGACCCCCGAGAACCCAGCAATTGGATCACGGAATACGGCCCCGACGATGAACGATACGCGTATCCGGAAACCCTGAACGAAGCCGGTTTCTTCGAGGATTATTTCGATGGCAAGGATGAGGCGTTGTCGCGATTCTGGCACGTCGTGAACAAGCATCTTTCCGAGGCAGCCTGAAATCACCAAGAGGTTAAAAAATGTCGTCTTTCTCGACCGGGACGGTGTCATCAATGCCGATTCGCCCGACTACATTAAAAGCTGGGCAGAGTTCCGCTTCCTGCCCGGAAGCATCGACGCCATTCAGCGGCTGGCCCAAAATGGGTTCGCCGTCGTCGTGATCACCAACCAATCGGCTGTGGGACGGGGAATGATTTCCCTGGAAACGCTCCACGACATACACCGGCGGATGTGCCGGGAAATCGAAACGGCCGGGGGAAAAATCACGGACATTTTCTATTGCCCCCACCGACCCGATGAAGACTGTGATTGTCGAAAGCCGAAACCCGGTATGATTCTAAAGGCGGCCCAAACATACGATATCGACCTTTCGACCGCCTGGATGATCGGCGACAGCGCCAAAGACATCGAATGCGGTTTGAATGCCGACTGCGGCGGAATCATATTGGTGAAGACCGGCAACGCAGGTAAAGCGATTGCGGCTATGAAGGAAAGAGGGATTAGGCCGAACCACATTTCCCAAGACCTCAAAGGCGCCGTTGAACATATTGTCTCACAGGAATCAAACTACGGAATTATGAACAAGAATGTCATCTAAGACCAAACAACCCGAACCCTACAACGGATTTGAACAAGGCCCCATCCGCCCCCCCAGCGAGGCGGACAGTCTGCTCATTCGCATATCGCGAAATTGCCCGTGGAACCGGTGCGCTTTTTGCCCGGTGTACAAAAGCCGGAAGTTTTCCCTGCGGCCGCCGGAGCACGTCAAAAAGGATATCGACGCCGTACACCGCCATGTGGAGGCCCTGCGCACCGCCGCCGGATCATCCAATCGGCTGACCCAGGCGACGGTCCAGGCCATCGCCCGGGATGTGCCCTTCGAGGAGACCGAAGCCTTCCACGCGGCCCTCCACTGGTACGCCGGGGGATTTCGGTCCGTCTTTATCCAGGACGCCAACAGCCTCATCATCAAGCCGCCGGACATGGTGGACATCTTGAAGCACCTGAAGCAGCGATTCCCCTGGGTCCAGCGGATCACCTCCTACGCCCGGTCCCACACCATCGCCCGGATCTCCGACGACAATCTCAAGGCCATCCGGGAGGCCGGCCTCAACCGCATCCACATCGGCCTTGAGTCGGGATCGGACAAGGTGTTGGAGTTGGTGAAAAAAGGGGTGGACAAGGCGACCCACGTCAAGTCGGGCCAGAAGGTCAAGCGGGCCGGCATGGAGTTGTCGGAATACGTCATGCCGGGCCTGGGCGGCCGGGCCTTATCCCGGGAGCACGCCCTGGAGACCGCCGACGCCCTCAATCAAATCGACCCGGATTTCATCCGCATGCGGACCTTGGCCATCCCCAACCGGGTCGAGCTGTTCGAAGCGTATCAGTCCGGGGAATTCGAGAAATGCACCGACTATGAGACGGTCCTGGAGATCAAACTTTTTCTGGAAAATCTGGACGGCATCCACGCTACCCTCAAGAGCGACCACATCCTCAATCTTTTCCAGGAGCTGGAGGGCGATCTCCCCGGCGACAAGCCCGGAATGCTGGCAACCCTCCAGACGTTTCTGGACATGGATCCGGAGGACCGGATCCTCTACCAGGTAGGACGCCGTCTGGGGATCTTCACCCGACTCAGCGACATGGAAAGCCCCCGACGACGGGCCCGCGCCGAAAAGACGTGCGAGGACCTGGGCATCACGCCGGAAAATGCCGATCAGGTCATTGAAGAACTGATGAAACGCTTCATTTAATGCCCCTTATCCGGGCTTTTCCTTGACATCCTTTATTAAAATCACTTAAAAAGAAGCAATGCCATACCCCCCGCCGGCCCCGACGGGGGGTTTCAATTTTTCACCCACCGGGTCGAGAGGACGGTTGAATGGCCAAACAGAAATTGAAACAACATCACATCAACCGGGACTGGTGCAAAGGATGCGGGATCTGCGTCCATTTCTGCCCCAAGAAGGTCCTGGAACTGGATGAAGAAGACAAGGCGGTGGCGGCGCGTCCGGAGGACTGCATCGCCTGCAAACTGTGTGAACTCCGATGTCCGGATCTGGCCATCGAGATCGAAACGGAGAGAAGCGAATAACGCTATGAATAATCAAGTCAAATTCGTTCAGGGGAACGAGGCGTGCGCGGAAGGCGCCCTTTATGCGGGGCTCGACTTTTTCGCCGGGTATCCCATCACGCCATCCACCGAAATCGCAGAACGGATGTCCATCGAGCTGCCGAAGATCGGGGGCAAATACCTCCAGATGGAAGACGAGATCGCCTCCCTGGCCGCCATCATCGGCGCTTCCCTCACCGGGCACAAGGTCATGACGGCCACCAGCGGCCCCGGCTTCTCCCTGATGCAGGAGGCCCTGGGCTTCGCCATCATGGCCGAGATCCCCTGCGTCATCGCCAACGTGCAGCGGGGGGGCCCGTCTACGGGCAACCCGACCCACGTCGCCCAGGGGGACGTCAACCAGGCCCGATGGGGCACACATGGGGACCACGCCATCGTGGCCCTGACCGCATCCAATCACCAGGACGTGTTCCGGATCACCATCGAGGGGTTCAACATCGCCGAGACGTACCGTACCCCGGTAATCCTGCTCTTCGACGAGGTCATCGGCCATATGCGGGAAAAACTTACGATTCCCGAACCCGGCGAGATCCCCCTGGTGGACCGTCTCAAAACCTCGGTCAAGGGCGGCGTGGATTACCACCCCTACCTGCCCCGTGAGGACGGCCGGCTGCCCATGTCCCATTTCGGCGAGGTCCACCGGTACAACGTCACCGGCCTTTACCACGACATGTGGGGGTTCCCGACC
>CAYPCE010000265.1:0-5091 GCA_964409085.1 uncultured Desulfobacteraceae bacterium
CCCCAGGGTTTCCATGGTGCGCCGGGCTTCCCCTGCATAATCCCGGTTCATCAACACAGACGTCAGCGTGATCACGGCCGATATAACCGGCGTGGCCGCGCCGATCTGTTCCCCAAGGTTCTGAAGAAACACGAGGCCATACCCCACATCCTCGTTGAAATACCGGTAATCCAGGCTGCTCTGGGCTTGGACCCCCGCGAAACCCGGCGACTCGACAAACCCGGCGTCGTACGTGGCTTCCGTCATGTAGCCCTGGATGACCCCCAACTCCGGATCGGGAAGGACCGTCGCGCCCAGTTTCTCCCCGATGGCGATCCGTTCCTTGTCGACCGCTTGGATCAGCCGCCCCACCGCCGGCGTGACGCCCTCATGATAAAATTCGAAATCCCCTTTTGTGCGTTCGATGAGCCCGACGTTCAGGAGCGTAATGGCCGGATGGATGACCGGGTTGCCGTTCTGCAAACTCGTCTGAAGGACATTTTTCGCCGCGCTGATGGCCGGATAGACATCGCGGACCCGCTCCATTACACGATGGGTCCTTTTCGCCGGCAGCGCCGCCAAAAACAGCCCGCCTTTGAGCTTGTTGAAGATCCGGATCTTACCCGGCTGGAGCAGCCGGACGGCATACGGCAGGGTCGAGGTTTCCGCCACCAGCACCGCATCATCCCGGAGGTCCAGCCCCGCGCCGTTTTTGAATTCGATGGCGCCCCCGCACGAACCCGGACAGACAATCACGATCTGCCCGCTCTCAAGATATGGCTTGCAGGCTTCGGCAAAGGGTCTTGTGCTGTAGGCGGGGCCCACGGCGTAGATGATGTCCGCCCCGTCCAGCGCGTGTTCAATCTCGTGTCCGGCAACCGCCACGGGCTGGAACCCTTCCAGTTCGCCTTCGCAGCGGATGCCGCCGTTTTTCCGGACGGCTTCGATGCTTTCCGGGAATCGTTCAAAATCAAACAAACGGACCTCATGGCCGTGGGCGGCGCAGTCGAAGGCGATGGCGCATCCTCCGTTTCCCGCGCCCAATACGGCGATGTTCATAAAGTGTTCCTCCTGGGTCGGTAGAGGGGGTTATCGGAAAACAAGAAATTCTGATGCATTCATCGATCAGTGGGACAGGATCGAACTGAGAAACGCCGCGCCCCTTTCCGTTTGTGGATTCTTAAAAAAATCATCGGGGGGCGCGACCTCGACGATCTGTCCGTCGTCCATGAAGACGACCCGGTTGGCGACCTCCCGGGCGAATCCCATTTCGTGGGTGACCACCATCATGGTCATGCCGCCTTGGGCAAGCATTTTGATGGTGTCCAGCACTTCTCCGATCATTTCGGGGTCGAGGGCGGACGTGGGTTCGTCAAACAGCATGATTTTGGGGTTCATGCAAAGCCCTCTGGCGATGGCGACGCGCTGCTGCTGTCCCCCCGATAGTTGGGCCGGATAGCTGTTGATCCGGTCTTTCAACCCCACGCGGGTGAGCTTCTCGCGGCCGAGTTCCTCGGCTGCTTCCTTCTTCATTTTCCTGACTTTGATGGGCGCGATGGTGGTGTTCTGGAGCGCCGTCATGTGCGGATAAAGGTTGAAGGACTGAAAAACAAACCCGATATCCGCCCGAACCTTCGTCATATTGGTATTTTTGTCATGAACCGCCATGTCGTCTACGACGAGTTCGCCTTCCTGGATGGGCTCCAACCGGTTGATGCAGCGAATCAGGGTGCTTTTCCCCGATCCACTCGGCCCGCAGACCACCACCACCTCCCCCGCATCGACCTCCAGATTGATGTTGTTCAGGACATGAAGGTCTCCGTACCATTTATTGACATTGTTGAAAGAGATCATTTGGCGATTTCCCCCTAAAGCTTCACCGTCATCACCGTCATGCGCCTTTCCAGGTAACCCGACAAGTTGATGAGCGGATAACAGACCGCGAAGTATAAAAGCCCCACTAAGCCGAATACCATGATGCCTTCCGGGATGCGTTGCACCGTCAGCCAGCCGACCCGGGTGATATCGACCACGCCGATGGCCGAGACCACCGATGAATCTTTGATCGACAGCACATACTGCCCCACCAGGGGCGGCAGAATGCTTTTCATGGCCTGGGGCAGCACGATGAACCGGAGTTGCTGGTATTGGGAAAGTCCGGAGGCGGTCGCGGCTTCACGCTGTCCTTTGGGCACGGAGAGGATGCCGCTGGCCACGATCTCACAGATAAAACTGGCCGATAAATTGCTCAGCGCGATCACCGCCGCCGAAAAGGCGTCCAGTTCGATGCCGATGCCGGGCAGAATAAAAAAGACAATGAAAATCTGCACCAAAAAGGGCGTCCCGCGGATCAGGTCCACCCACACGCCGACGACGGCCCGGAGAATCTTGTTCCGGCCGGCCCTGATGATGCCGCAAATGAAACCGACAATGGTCCCCGCGATCAAGCTTAATCCGGCCACCGCGACGGTCATCCAGACGCCCTTCATGAAAAAAGGCAGACTGCGCATCAGTTCGTGAAAATAAAAACTCCACATCTTTTTATTCCTCTCGGATCAAAATGCTTCCTTAAAGATCAGCCGTTTTTCCGACCAGTTGGAGAAGGCTTTGAGCAGATAATAAATCACCAGATAAAACGCCGCCGTCGTCAGAAACCCTTCGGCCGGCATGAACCGCTCCGACGTCAGCAATTGACCGGCGCGCGTCAGCTCCATGATGGAAATCAGCGAGAGCAGGGATGAGTCTTTTACCAGAACGATGGCCTGCCCCAGCATGGGCCGAACCGTCATGCCGAGCGCCTGGGGCAGGATGATGTAGCGCATCCGCTGAAAATAGCTCAACCCGGAGGAAATGCCGGCTTCGATTTGACCGAAGTGAATCGCCTGGATGCCCGACCGAATGATCTCGGCATAATAGGCCCCGCTGTTCAGGGTCAGGGCGAAAACGCCGGTCACCCATTCGGGCAGCATGATCCCCAAACTCGGCAAACCGAAGTAGAAAAAATAGAGCTGCGCCAGAAGGGGCGTGGAACGGATGCTTTCAATGTAAATGCCGGCGGGCCAGGACAGGAGACGCGATTGACTCAGCCGCATGGCGCAGGCGAGTATCCCCACCAGAACGGCGCCGACCAGCGCCAGGGCCGACAGCCAGAGCGTGGCGAGAAAGCATTGCCCATAAAGCGGCATATATTCCCAGATCACTCTGAAATTGAAAGTTTCAAGCATAGGGCATCCCCATTCTGTTTCCGTTCAGAGGGTTCGATTCAGCCGGGCGTCAGCCGGGCGTCAGCCGGCGCGGCCGGCTCACACCCGGCGTCATGCACTCCGCCGGCGAAACAAACGGCGCTTAGTGGTCTTCCTTCCATTTCAGGGAATTGACCCAATAATCCAGGTTCTCGTCCAGACGTCCGTCCAGTTTGATGTGCAGGAAGAACAGGTTCAGCCATTCCCGAAGATCCGGAGAATCATACCGCACGGCGAAGGCCAGGGGGGAGCGGGACAACTGACCCTCCAGGATCCGGACGCTGTTGGGCGGAAAAGCGGCGACCTGACCTCTTACCGCCGAGCCGTCGTTGACGCCGGCATCGACGTGTCCGGTAATGACGGCGTTGACCAGCAGCGGCCCCCCGCCCTTGTAGGTTTTTTGTTGCGCCTCCGGAAACGCCTGTTTGGCGTCGTGCTGGCCGGTCGAGCCCAGCAGAACGGCCAGTTTGGTTCCGGCTTTAATGTCGTCCAGGCTCTTGATCGGGCTGTCCTGCTTCACGAACACCACGCTGCCGGTGTACATGTAAGGGTCGGTAAAAGAGATTTTCATGGCCCGCTTCAGCGTAGGGGTCATGTCGGCGGCCAGCATGTCGGCCTTTTTGGACAGCAGGGAGGGGATCAAACCGTCCCAGTCATAGTTGAGAAACTTCACCTTGACGCCCATCTCTTCCGCGATCAGCTTGCAAAGCTCGACGGAACTGCCGGTCCGCTCCCCGTTTCGATCGATAAAACTAAACGGCGCGCCCTGGGTTTGACAGGCGATGCGGATTTCGCCCCGTTTTGCAATCTCATCAAGAATTCCGGCCGAAGCCATGGACCCGAAGCCTATAATAAGCGCCACCGCCATCACCCCATAAACCCATTTAAACCTTTTCATCCTTGCCTCCTTTTTGTTCGGTTTCAATGTTCGCCAAAAAAAATATCGCCTGTTTCAGAGAACGAACCACCCCCTCCATGTTAGCGTTGCGCCATGACGCGCGGCGATCAGATTTCCTCCACGCCTTTTGGCAATTGCAGCCAGTTGTTTTTGGATCGCATCAGAATAAAGGTTTCACTTCTGACGACATTGCCGATCTTGAGAATCGTTTCGGTGGTAAATCGATACAGTTCGTCCTTTCCACCGACGCAAATCACCTCGGCGATGATGTCGTACCGCCCCGCGACCACCCCCGCCCACGCGACATTGGGCAGGTCCGCGATTTTGCTCAGGAGCTGCTCGATCTTTCCATCGGACTGGACGCTCATGCCCACCAGCGCCGTGATCATCTCGCGGGGAACGCTGGGATCGATCAGCCCCGAAACCTTGAATATGCCGTTTTTCTCGAGGGCTTTGATCCGATTCCGAACGGTGGGCGCCGTCACATCAAGCTTTGTCGCCATCTCGCCGATGGGCATCCGGCCGTCCTCTGTCAGAAGGCGGATGATGCCGTTATCCAATGCGTCCAGCTTGTTTTTTTCCACGAAGTCTCCGGGGATGACCCCATTATAATTTCCAAAACAATATTTTATCTGAAGCATATTTTTTAAAAAACTATCTGTCAATAAAAATTTTTTCCATATAGAAAATATGGACCGGTTCAAAAATCGCGCGTCGTCGATCTGGAGGAGAACGTCCCGACCCGATTGCCGGCATCGATAGAAATGGTTTGAAATGCCAACCGCATTTGTGTACACCCTTCTTGTAAACCCGGACCGAATGAACCGGTGATCGGCCTATGGGAAAAATTCTTTCTGAGCAACATCCTGTGCCACGACGGAGACGCGCCGTGATCAAAACCGCCGCCACGATCGTTATCTTTTATCTGATCTACTGCGGATTCCTGTTTCTGATGCAGCGGCAGATGATGTA
>CAYPCE010000266.1:0-4968 GCA_964409085.1 uncultured Desulfobacteraceae bacterium
CTGGAAGAGCGCGTGGCCCGGCTGCGGGGCGAAAAACCTTCAAAAAGGCCGGGCGACGGGCATGGGCATGAGCCGACAGAAGAGGGCAAGGCCTTCTGGGACCGGCTCTCGGAATAAAAGAAACAGGCTCGAATAACGGCACCGACATCATCGAAACCGATTTGCGGCGCGGCGGCGTCATGCGGATGCCGATGATGAACAGGTATATGAATCCCGTCGCCACGATCAGCAGGCCGAAGGGGGCGAATTCAAACATGGAAAAGGCGGGCAGGCCATTTTCCACGGCGATGGAGCTAACCAGGATGTTGGTTGATGTGCCCAGGAGCGTGCAGACGCCGCCGAACATGGATGCAAAGGAGAGCGGCAGAAGGATTTTGGACGGACTCATGCCCAGTTTTTTGGAGATGGCCATGAGCACGGGAATGAAAATGACCACCGCCGCCGTGTTGTTGATGAACGCGGATATCACGCCGATGATCGCCATGATGATCAGCATGGCCGCGCTGAAGGAAAGTTCGCCGATCTTGTCGAAATAGCCGCTGATCATGCGAAGCGCACCGGTTCTGCGGACCCCTTCGCTAAGGGCGAACATGGCCCCTATTGTTATGGTGGACGGGTTCGAAAAACCGGAAAAACCTTCCTGAAGGTTCAATATTCCGGACAGCATCAGAGCGGTCATGATGATAACTGCCACCAGATCAAAAGGCACGCTTTCCATGGCGAAAAGGAAAACGGATGCGATGATAAGAATAAAAATGAACATGATTTCAAATGACATAAGCTCTTTTACCTCCTTTTGTTTAAACGTTTCCAATAAAATACGGTTTTCAGCTTACCTGGCGGGTCTTTAAATTAAGGATCAAGGATAAAACACCTTTTCCATTTCGTAATCGTGATCCGAATCGCTCAAGCCGCGATTCGGATCACGATTATGTCTTATAATCAAACTATAAATGGGACTTCTTGTAGTTATCGCCTCGCAGCTCTCTATATTTGCGCTTATGCATGCGAGATATGAATGGTTTCGCAAAAGGATTTGATGTTTTCCACGTATGGCCTTATGCGACAAAATGGATAAACTGCATCCAAACTGCAAAAAAAATGAAAAGAGGTGCAACCATGAACGACGTATTCACAAAAAATGATATCACTGTTTCGGATTCTTTCGACCACAGCGATTTAAATGAATTGATTAAGTCTGAAACCGCGCCCTGCTTCTCCGCATATATACCCATGCAGCGACGCGGCAATGAAACCCGGCAAAATCCCATCCGGTTTAAAAACGCCCTGAGCGAAATCAAGGCAATGTGCGAACATCGGACCGAAGGGAGCTTGGATTTTGAACCTCTCGCGTCGCTGATTGAAGAAGAAGCGTTCTGGCATAGACAAAAAGAGGGACTGGCATTGTATTTGTCGCCCGACATATTGCGTATTTATCGGCTTCCTTTGCAATTTGAGAACGTAACGACAATGGCGTCTCGGTTTCATGTGACGCCCATTCTGCCTCTGATCGTCTATGATGCGACATTCTTTATTCTGGCCCTCAGTCAGAATGAATGTCGACTTTATCATTGCAGTCGGCAAGACTGTCGGGAAGTGCGACCTGAAAATATGCCCGACAACTTGGAAGACAGCATGAAATTCGAACACCAGCAGAAACAGATTCAGTTCCACACCGGCGCTCAACCAGACCAGGGAGGCGGAGAGCGTGCGGCAATGTTCCACGGACACGGCGTTGCCGATGGTGAAGACAAAGATCGAATACTTCGTTATTGTCAGGACGTCAACAAGGCGGTTGCCGGATTTTTGGGTTCGCGAAGCGATCCACTCATCGTGGCGGGAGTGGATTTTCTGCATCCGTTGTATCGTAAGGCGAATACCTATCCCCATCTTTTGAAAAAAGGGATACCGGGCAATCCCGAACCCCTCATCGGAGAAGAGCTTCAGGCGGAAGCGTGGAAAATCGTCGCGCCACGAACTCGCGCCAGTCTGGAACAGGCCGTCAAGCGTTACCATGAACTCAAAGGGATGGGAAAGGCCGGAAACGATTTGCGCCAGATCGTGCAGGACGCCCCCTTTGGCCGAATTGATCAGTTGATCATCCCTCTAGATATTCACTGTTGGGGGCGCTGCAATCCGGGAACCAGCGAAGTTGTTGTGCATGACGAAAAAAAGCCGGAAGATGAGGACTTGTTTAACCTGGCCGCTGTTCACGCCATGAAAAACGGCGCAAGCGTTTTTCCCCTTTCCAGGTCCGCCATGCCGGATGATTCAAATATTATCGCCCTGTTCCGGTACTGATGGAACGCCCTACGTCTGATTCGAAAGCGTTTAAAAAATGATAAGATCGCATCACATGTAATTCCTTGGACAAAAGTTTGCCGGTGTTTTAGAAATCGGATTTTCTAAGAAAATCCGATTTCTCGCAAATTATTTAACCTGAAAATATATGTCCAAGCACTTAATGTACGCAGCCCTTGAAACAGTCATTTCATGCCTTCTTTTCATGATTACGATGACCGGCTTTCATGACAATCACGGGTTAAACGGGTAGTCCCTACAAAGCAGTGCAGGTTATCAAAAAGCGTACAATCACCTCGCGCAACGTATTGATTTTATTGGGTCACGGTTCTGGGAAGATAGATGTAACCTATTGATTTTATTGACCCGCATTGTTTTGTAGGGACTACCGTTAAACGGCCAAAACACCGGGATCAGAAATGTGCAAAGCAGCCAGAACAGGATGTTCAGGGGTCCGCCCGCTTTGGTGTAATCCTTGAATTTATAGTGGCCCGGGCCGTAAACCAGGATGTTGGTCTGATAGCCCATGGGCGTCATAAAACTCAGGGACGCTGCAAATGCGATGGCGAATATCATGGGCCGGGCGCTCACGTCCATGGTCTGGGCCGCCTGGATGGCCACCGGCGTCAACAGCGCCGCGGTCGCTTGGTTGGATACCATTTCAGTGAGCATCACCGTGACCAGGAAAAAGGCGGACAGAACAGCATGCGGCCCCATATCTTTCAGAAAGTGCAGAATGAAATCCGAAATCATCCTCGCGGCGCCGGTTTTGTCCATGGCGACGCCCAGGGGGATGACGCCGGCCAGAAGGAAAATAATTTTCCAGTTCACCGCCTTTGGAATGTCATCTCCTCTGATGCAACCGGTCAGCGCCATTAACACCGCGCCCGCTGATGCGCTGACGGCGATGGGAACCAGTCCAAAGGCCGCCGAAAGTATGATTCCGGCTAGAATGATCAATGCGACAGGCATCCTTTCCTTGCGGTGCCTCTGGATCATGATGTCATTCACCACCACAAAGGAGGGTTCGCTTTTCAAAGTGTCGATCTGATCCATGCTCATGGAGAGCAGCAGGGAATCGCCGCCGGAAAGCTGCATTTCCTCGAGATTTTCATGCTTGATCTTTTCATTGCTCCGGACGCCGAGGACGACGGCGCCGAACTTCTCGGAAAAATTGACGTGCTTGATCTTTTTGGAGGCCAGAAAGGAATCCGGAGCGATCACCGCCTCCACCAGGGCGAAGTTTCCTTTCTTCAAATCCACGTCGCACCACATTTTGGTCTTGTTCGTATCGCCCTTCACTTTTTGTTTTTGAACAAACCTGGCGATCTGATCCGCGTTGCCCCGCAGCCTTAACACGTCCCCCTCCCGAAGAGCGGTTCTGGAACGGAAGGATTCAGGAACTTTGCCATCCCGGAATAAGTTGACGATTTCGATTCTGGGCTTCTCGTCGGCGAGGAAAGCTTCAACGGCGGCGCCGATATGCTCCGAGTCCTTGTCAATAACGATTTCCGTGAGGTGCTCGTTCATGTTAAAGCTCTCACTGAGGTCTTCTTCCTTCCGCCGGGCCGGAATGATGCGGATGCCGGCCGTAAACAGATAGACAAATCCCGCGAGGACGATGATCACCCCCAGCGGCGTCATTTCGAACATGCCGATGGGGGCTAGATCCCTGTCTCCCGCGATGGAGCTGACAAGAATATTGGTGGACGTTCCAATGAGCGTGCAGACGCCCCCGAACATGGAGGCGAAAGAAAGGGGCATCAGCAGCTTGGAAGGACTGACGCCGATTTCGCCGGCCAGCTTCATAATGACGGGAATGAAAATAACGATGGCCGCCGTATTGTTGATAATGCCGGATATGACGGCGATGACGGTCATCAGAATCAGCAGCGACGGAAAGAAGCCGAATTTCATCACGCCGCTCAGCCAGTCGCTGATCTCGTCCAGAAATCCGGTTTTTCGGACGCCCTCGCTGACGACAAACATGGCGCCGATGGTCACCGTGGCCGGATTGCTGAATCCGGAAAAGCCTTCCGAAGGAGTCAAAACGCCGCTGATCATGAGAAGGCCGGCGACAGAAAGGGCCACCAGGTCAAAGGAAACGATTTCCGACGCAAAAAGCGCCATGGCCATGACGACCAAGGCAAAGACGAAGACAATTTCAAAAGACATTCGCTTTTCCTCCTCTTACCTCCTCGCTGTTTCAGGTTTGACGCGGCCGGCGGCCGCTGACGCCGGAATATCCGTCCGTGAGCAGACTGGCCGGCGGAAGGGACGGCCGTTTTTTTTAACCATCCCCTCCCCTGCATTGCGGGCCCCGCACCCTGTCGGTTTATTGAAAACACTCACCCGGATTCGGGAAGAGCGCCCCGCCGATGACCCACACATCCGCGTCTGCATCCTTTTTCAGGCAAACCACGCCGCCCTTTTGAAACTTTAACACCGGTTTTTCGGGATTTCCGGTAATGAGATACGACGCCATCTTTTCCATGAAAGGAAGATGGCCCACCAGCATGACCTCTTCATCATCTTTAATTCCGGACGCATATGCGCTTACATCATCGAGCGGCCCAAGCCCGTCGCTTTTTTCCACGGGAATATCGTCGCCAAGGGTTTGTGCATAAATTTCGGCTGTTTGAAGCGCCCGTTTTTTGCCGCTGTGTC
>CAYPCE010000267.1:0-3074 GCA_964409085.1 uncultured Desulfobacteraceae bacterium
AAGGCGTCGGCGAATTCCTCGGGGTTCTCCAGGTAGCGCCGCGCGATGGGCTCGTAGATGGGGTCGAATTTCAGCGAAAGGTCCGCCGTGGTCATCATGGGCCGGTGCTTCTTCGTCGGGTCGTGGGCGTCGACGATCATGTCCTCTTCGTCCGGGTCCTTGGCCAGCCACTGATTCGCGCCGGCCGGGCTTTTGACCAGCTCATATTCGTATTTGAACAACACTTTCAGATAGCCCATGTCCCACTGGGTCGGGTTCGGCTTCCATGCGCCCTCGATGCCGGAGCCGATGGTGTCGCCGCCTTTGCCCGTGCCGAAGCTGCTCTTCCAGCCGAGGCCCATCTCCTCGATGGGGGCGGCTTCGGGTTCCGGCCCCACATGGGATGCATCGCCGGCGCCGTGGCATTTGCCGAAGGTGTGTCCGCCGGCGACCAGCGCGACGGTCTCTTCGTCGTTCATGGCCATTCGCCCGAAGGTCTCGCGCACATCATGGCCGGAAGCGACCGGATCCGGGTTGCCGTCCGGGCCTTCGGGATTCACGTAGATCAGGCCCATCTGCACGGCCGCGAGGGGGTTCTCCAGATCCCGGTCGCCGCTGTACCGGCTTTTGGGCTTGTCGCTCGTGGCCAGCCACTCCTCTTCGGCGCCCCAGTAAATGTCTTCTTCCGGCTCATAGACGTCCTCGCGCCCGCCGGCGAAGCCGAAGGTCGGCAGCCCCATCGACTCGATGGCGCAGTTGCCGGCCAGGATCATGAGATCGGCCCAGGAGATTTTGTTGCCGTATTTCTGCTTGATGGGCCAGAGCAGCCGGCGCGCCTTGTCGAGCAGCACGTTGTCGGGCCAACTGTTGAGCGGCGCCAGGCGCTGACTGCCGGTCCCGCCGCCCCCGCGGCCGTCGCCCATGCGGTAGGTGCCCGCGCTGTGCCAGGCCATCCGGATGAAGAACGGCCCGTAGTGACCGTAATCGGCGGGCCACCAGTCCTGGGAGTCGGTCATGAGCGCATAGAGATCCTTCTTCACCGCCGCCAGGTCGAGTTTCTTGAATTCCTCGGCGTAGTTGAAATCCTCGCCCATGGGGTTGCTCTTGTTGGAGTGCTGATGGAGAACCTTGAGGTTCAACTGGTTCGGCCACCAGAAGCGGTTCGGCGTGCCGCCGCCGGCCACGGGTTTGTCCGTTTTGCCCGTCACCGGGCATTTGCTTTCTTCGCTCATGCTATTTCTTCCTTTCATTGTTTTGGGGTTCGGCGCCGCGCCGCCACCATGCTTATGGCGCTTCAGCGCAGTTCTTTCGACGATCCGTCCGGGCTCCGGCAGGCATCGCAGACGCCTTCCAGATGGACCCGTTTTTCCTTGATCACATACTTTTCCTCAATCGCCCCGGGCACTTCCAGGGCGTCATAGGCGGCGTTTTCGAAATCGACGATCCTGCCGCAGCTCAGGCACCGGAAATGATGATGGGGCGCGAGGTTGGGATCGAACCGCTTGGGGTCGCCGGAGCTTTCGACGACTTTCGCCAGCCCGATCTCATGGAACATCAGCAGGGTGCGGCTCACCGTGTCCAGGGAGATATTGTCGTAATATTCCCTGATTTTTTTGAAAATCGCGCCGGCGGACGGGTGTTCGGAAGAGGCGGTCAACTCTTTGAAAATCGCCGTCCGCTGGGGCGTGATGCTCAGGCCGTTTTGCCGGCAGGCGTTTTCAAAATGGTGCAACGCGTTTTCTTGTTCATTTGCCATTGAAACCATAGTCCGATGCCGATCCGCTCCGTCTGGAGCACGATTTTGCCGCGACGCGATTTTGCGCCCGCTAAAAATTTAATCTGGAGTATCCGGTCAGCGGCGGGGAAGATCCGATTCAATATTCAGAATTATATTGGATCTGATCCTATTTGTCAAAAATTTTTTTTGAAGGCGGATCTGCCCAGGGCTCGGTTTCCGTCAGGCGGTTTCCGAAAGCGGAGGTGTTGAAAAGTAAAGATATTTCTTGTAACATTCTCACTGCAACAGGCGCGCTGATCGGCCGGATCTTTTTCAAAAGGCGGAAAAAATGGTGTATATTGATTTGGTCCTCAACCTGACCCTCCTCGTCGCCCTGACCGTGGTCTCCGGTTTCATCGACAGG
Organism: uncultured Desulfobacteraceae bacterium; assembly: GCA_964409085.1. Lineage (GTDB taxonomy): Bacteria > Desulfobacterota > Desulfobacteria > Desulfobacterales > JAABSP01 > JAABTD01. Next base: position 2,121 of record CAYPCE010000267.1, read on the forward strand.
CGGTGGCCCCGGCACACCCGTACGGGCGTCGCCCTGCAGGGCGTGTTGTTTGGCGGGGCCGCCGTCATCGGGATGCTGAGGCCCCTGAATTTCGGGCCCGGGCTGATCTTCGACGGGCGGTCGGTGATGGTCAGCCTCTGCGCCCTGTACTTCGGACCGTGGGCCGCGTTGCCGGCGGCCGGGTTGCCCATCGCCTGCCGGATCGCCCTCGGCGGCATGGGCGCCCTGACCGGGGTTCTGGTCATCCTGTCTTCGGCGGGCGTCGGACTGGCGGGCCATTATCGCCTGGCGCCGGAGAAGCGGCCTCCCACGGCAACCGATCTTTATCTGTTCGGCCTTGTCGTCCATGTCGTCATGCTCGCCCTGATGTTCACCCTGCCCGGCGGCGCCGGCTGGAGGGTGATCGAGCGCATCGGACCGCCCGTGATCCTGCTGTATCCGCTGGCCGCTATTCTCGCCGGCAAGATTCTGTCGGATCAGGCGACGGCGCGTCAGCGCATCGCGGCCCTGACGGAAAGCGAGGAGCGATACCGGAAGCTGTTCGACAACCATTCGGCGGTGAAGCTGATCCTCGATGCGGAGACCGGGGCCATCGTCGATGCGAATCCTGCGGCCGAGGGGTTTTACGGATGGTCCAAAGCCCAACTCCAGAGGATGCGGATTCAGGACATCAACACGCTCCCCGGTGAAACCGTCGGAGAGGCCATCGGAAAGGTCCGAAGCGAAAAGCGGATCCGGTTTGAATTCCAGCACCGGCTCAAAGATGGGTCCACGCGGGAGGTGGAGGTCTTCAGCAGCCGGATCGAGGTACAGGGCAAGGACTATCTCCATTCCATCATCCACGACATCACCGAACAGCGGAAGCTGGAGGAGCAGTTGCGCCAGGCCCAGAAGGTGGAGGCCATCGGCCGGCTGGCCGGCGGCGTGGCCCACGACTTCAACAACATGCTCAGC
>CAYPCE010000267.1:3174-4950 GCA_964409085.1 uncultured Desulfobacteraceae bacterium
GAACTGACGTTCGGGTTGTCCCGGGAGCCGGCCATGGCGCTGGCGGACCCGGGGCAGATCGAGCAGGTGATCATGAACCTGGCGGTCAACGCACGGGACGCCATGCCCCGGGGCGGGCGGCTGACCATCCAGACCGGCCACGCCGAACTGGACGAAGACTACGCCCGGGATCATGTGGGCGCCCGACCCGGAAACTACGTGATGCTCGCCGTCGCCGACACCGGGTGCGGCATGGACAAAGAGACCCGGTCCATGCTGTTCGAGCCGTTTTTCACGACCAAGGAAAAGGGCAAGGGGACGGGCCTGGGGCTGGCCTCCGTGTACGGCATCGTCAAGCAATCCGGCGGCAACATCTGGGTGTACTCCGAACCCGGACGGGGAACCACGTTCAAAATCTATCTGCCCCGGACAGAGCCCGAAACGGTGGAAAAAAGTACGCCGGTCCATGCCGAGGCGGCGACGGCCGAGGGCGTCCGCATCCTCGTTGTGGAAGACGACAAAGCCCTCCGGCGGCTGTGCGAGCGGATGCTCTCCCGCCTCGGCTACCGGCCGGTCATTGCCGCCGACGGCGCCGACGCCCTGCGGCGGGTCGAGGAAAAGGAGAGCCCGCCCGACCTGCTGATGACCGACGTCGTCATGCCGGATATGAGCGGCCCGGCCCTGGCCGCCCGACTCCAGCAAAAATGGCCGGACCTCAAGGTGCTCTACATGTCCGGCTACACCGACAACGCCATCGTCCACCACGGCGTCCTCGATCCCGGCGTCAACTTCATCGAAAAGCCGTTTACCGCGCGGGATCTGGCTGATAAGGTTCAGCGTGTGCTGAGCGCTGCGGATCGCCTTCAATCAACGTCGAACCTCTCTGAAAACGATCCGGATTCCATTAACCCCTAAATGAAAGGAAAATTGTCGTGAAGCGGAAAATGCTTCTGGTGTTGCTGTGTTTGCTCTCGGCGACCCCCGTCCTGGCCAAGGGCGAGGGAGCAACCGAAATCGACAAGGTGCGTTTCCTCAGCGAATCCTGGGAGGGCATCACCAACACGGACGGCACCGGCCTGTGCTGGGAATTGTTCCGCGAGGTCTACGAGCCCGTTGGCATTGAGGCGACGTTTGAAATCGTCCCTTACGCCCGGTCGGTGCGGATGGTCCAGGACAAGCAGGCGGACGTGACGGTGGGCGTTTACAAGGATGAATTCGACAACGCCCTGTTCAGCGACTGGCATTATCTTCAGGACATCGTGCTGGTGGCATTCAAAAAGGATAAGGCCGCCGAATGGAAAGGGGAGGAAAGCCTATCGGGCCGGATTGGCTGGATCCGGGGCTACGCCTTCAACGAATATCTCAAAAAGGATGTCAAGTTCTACGAGACCGACGACCGGGAAACCGGGCTCAAAATGCTGGAACTGGACCGGCTCGATTTCTTCCTGGACACCGAGGCGGAGCTGAAGGCGGCCCTGGAGGCTGGCGTCGTCGATCCCAAGGATCTTCAGGTGGAGACCATCCTGAAACTCAACGTCTACCTGGCCTTCGCGGACACCGACCGGGGCCGGAAATTGCGGAAGATCTTCGACGACCGGATGGCGGAGTTGGTGAAAACCGGCGAGTTAGAGCCGCTGTATGAGAAGTGGGGATTGCGGTATCCGTTCTGATCCCCGAAAGAGAACCTTTGAATCATTCGTCCGGCTATTTCGCCCATCACTCAACCCAAACCCGTAGGAGGAAAAGAATGAAAAAACTGGTGGTCGCGCTTTTAATGACGACAACGCTTTTGCCTGC
>CAYPCE010000268.1:0-4945 GCA_964409085.1 uncultured Desulfobacteraceae bacterium
AAGGTGGGCGAATGGGTGGTGGCCATCGGCAGCCCCTTCGGCCTGGAGCAGACCGTGACCGCAGGCATCGTGAGCGCCAAAGGCCGGGTGATCGGCGCGGGTCCCTATGACGATTTCATCCAGACCGACGCCTCCATCAACCCCGGCAACTCCGGCGGTCCGCTCCTGGACATGGAGGGCCGCGTGGTGGGCATCAACACCGCCATCGTCGCATCCGGTCAGGGTATCGGATTCGCCATTCCCATCAATATGGCGCGGAACATCGTGGCCCAGCTCAAGGAAGAGGGCGTGGTCAACCGCGGCTGGCTGGGCGTGGGCATTCAGGATGTGACCCCCGAGCTGAAAGACTACTACAATCTGGAGAGCGACAGCGGCGTGCTCGTGACGGAGGTCTACGAAGGCCAGCCCGCCGAGCGGGACGGCATCGAGCAGGGCGACGTCATCGTCTCGGTTGACGGGAAAACGGTCGAGGACGCCCGGGATCTGTCAACAACCATTGCCGGGCTGCCGGTCGGAAAAGAGGTGGACATCCGCGTGGTCCGGGAGGGCCGTGAGCGGACCATCGAAGTGACCCTCGGACGGCGGGCCGACGGCGAAAGGGCGATCGGTATCGGCACGCAACGCGGTGAAGTCGAAAACGGCGAGGAGTTGGGCCTCTCCTTCACCGACCTGACGCCCCAACTGGCCCAGCGGCTCGGCATCGACGCCGACGGCGGGGTGGTGGTCAGCGGCGTTGAATCCGACAGCAAGGCCGACAAGGCCGGGTTCCAGCGGGGCGACCTGATCCTGGAACTAAACCGGGATCGCATCGACAACGTCTCGGCCCTGAAGAAGGCGTTGGGCGACCTGTCATCGGGCGACACGGCCCGGTTCTTGGTCCGACGGCCCCGGGCCGGCATGATGGTGATTTCCCTGGAATTCTAACTCCACTGAATAGGGGGGCGGGGTGCGCTGCGCTCCGCCCCTCAATCATCCGGAGGCATCCGCTCCCCCCACAACAGCATCCGTCCCGTATCGATCATTACGAACCCGTCCGTCTCTTCCGGGTTCTCGTAAACGGTCACCGGAACCCGTTCCCCTTTTCCGAAAAACCGGCCGTCTGTGGGCGTTTTAATCCAGATCGGTCCCCACGGTCCGGCCGCCGCCGCATCATCGGGATGGTGGAGTACGGCCCGCTCCCGGAAAAAAGACCCATCGCCTCCCGACCCCTCCAACATCAGCCGCTGCGGGGACGCCGTTTCCAGGAGGGCCGACATACGGTCCACATTCGGTTTTATCCACCATCGCATCACCCCGGCGAATAGCCCGGCGGCCAGGGCCACGGGCAGGGTGATGCAAAGGGCGTAGAGCGCCATGTCGTCTTGAAAGGTCCGATAAAAAATAACAAATGGCCCCAATCCGGCGGCAATGAAAAAGACCACGGCGCCCCAAAAAGCCATGTCCATCCACCGGTAATGGCGCTGCAATCGCCGTCTTAGGGCCGAACGCCCGTCTTCATCCGGTTGCACCGTCGATCCCCCGCCTCCCGACATCCGGTCTTTCCAACCCTTATCTCAACCTTTTTATGGACCCACCCCCATGAAACCTGTTACCTTATCGGGAGCCCGATTTCAACCCTCCGACAGGAGACACGCCCATGCTCCCCTACATTCTGCTCATCGTCGGTTTTGTCGCCCTGATCAAAGGCGCGGATTTTCTGGTGGACGGCGCGTCCTCCATCGCACGGCGGCTGGAGATATCGGATCTGGTCATCGGCCTGACGGTGGTGGCCTTCGGCACCTCCACGCCGGAATTGTCCGTCAACCTGATATCGAGCATCAAGGGCAACACGGGAATCGCCGTGGGCAACGTGGTGGGGAGCAACATCGCCAACATCCTGTTGATCCTCGGTGTTTCGTCGATGATCTATCCGCTGTCGGTATCGAAAGGGACGGTCTGGAAGGAGATCCCCTTCAGCCTGCTGGCCACCGTCGTCTTCGCCATTGTCGCCAACGACGCCATCATCGACGGGGCCGGGACGTCCGCCATCGGCCGGGGCGATGGGTTGGTCCTGCTGTCCTTCTTCGCTATTTTTATTTACTATTCCTTCTCCATCGCCAACGCCATCGAGGGCATGGATTCGGAGGTCCCGTCCGAGACCCGGTCACTGCCGGGGGCGATCGTCCGGGTGCTCATCGGGATGACGGGATTGACGCTGGGGGGGAAATGGATCGTGGACGGGGCCGTGACCGTGGCCCTGTCGTTCGGCCTGAGCGAGGCCATGGTGGGCCTGACCATTGTGGCCATCGGCACCTCGCTGCCGGAGCTGGCCACGTCGGCCATGGCCGCCTACAAGCGGAACGTGGAGATCGCCGTGGGCAACGTGGTGGGGTCCTGCATCTTCAACGTGCTGCTGGTGCTGGGGGTGAGTTCGGCGATCCGGCCCCTGCCCTTCGACCCGTCGTCCAACCCGGACATCGCCGTGCTGCTGGGGGCGAGTTTTATGCTCTTTATCTCCATGTTCACCCTCAACCGGCGGTCCGTGGACCGGGTCGAGGGGACTGTCTTCTTTGCATTTTATGTAACGTACATGGCCTTCCTGGTCATCCGGGAGGCCGGATTGGGGTGAAACCCGCCATACCCGCGGCGGCGGTCGCGGATCCTGAGAAGGGAGGGAAAGAGGAACATGAAAAACGCGTTTTCCAGAAAAATATGGGGGATCGCGCCGGTGCTGCTGACCGGCGTTCTGGTGTTGTCATCCTGCGGTCCCGTCTACCGGACCCAATACGAATTTCAGCAGCCGCCCACGGCGGAGGGGCAGCGGTGCGTTTTCCAGTGCCGGAATTCCCAGCTCCAATGCGAACAGATCGAAGACCTGCGGATGGACCGGTGTCTGGACCGGGAGGAACGGAAGCAGGCCCGGTGCTTCCGGCGGATGGAAAAAGCGGGCGAGGAGATCGGCCCCTACGATTGCCAGATGGACGACTGCGATGCGAATTATGAGCGGTGCGAGGCGGCCTATCGGGCTTGCTATCAGTCGTGTGGGGGGACGATAAAGGAAGAAGTGGTTTGTGTGAGAGGGTGCGAGTAGGAACGATTCGTCCCGGCCTGCTCCAGCGGACGCTCAGGGGTGTTTTGGCAATGTGTACGTTACGTTCCCTTGATTGACCGCGATATATTCCCGCTCTTTCAGTTTGGCGATCAGGGTCTCTAATTCTTTTTCGTTCAGCTTCTTCGCGAATAAAGAATTGATGGTATTGGACAGGGTTTTTACTTTCCGCGGACGGGATTGTCCCCTTCCCGCCAGGTTTTGCACAATCGCCTCGATTGTTTCGTCTTCACTGGTTGCAGCGGATATCCGCAAAAGGGGAATTTCGGCCAAATCTTTTTCTCTGTGGATATGGATTTTTTTCGTCCTCAAATGTTTAATGAGTGGGTCAAACCCGGTGTCTTTCGAAATGATATGAAAATATCCGTTTGGGTCTTCCAGTGAAAGCCGCCCGATGTAATAAGCAATGTGGAAATCCAGAGAATTTTTTCCAGTGCCTGAAATTTTGATGTACTTGGCGTTTTCTCCAAATTCCTGCATGGCGGTCGCGAGATAGAACGGGACTTTGGTCTGGTTTTCTCCAACGAACACAAATATTTTAAAGGGATGTTTTTTCAGTGTTTCTAAATTTTTTGGTTGTACATTCTCAAAATCGATCAACACATAGTTTGTTGGCAAATGATCCTCCCGGATGTTGTTGTCTGGACGTTGTCCCTATCCTGTTCTGAAAACAGAATAGCACCCAATATCTCTTCGGTAAACATTTCTGTATAAGAGCCTCCTAAAATATCATGTTCTTGTACCGGTTCATCCCCTTCCTTTTCAGTCATTCCATTCCAAGCGCACCGGATATCATCCTCGGAGGTTTGGTCGATCACCTCTTCCATCACGTTGGACATTTCATCGACCAAAGACCCAACCAGTGTTCCCTTGCCAGCACTTTTTTTTAAGTTGAACATCTTGAGGAAGAGAAAGGCCCGAAAAAGCGCGGCGTTCCAGTTGTTACTGGAACGCCGCGCGGATGAGTGGTGAATCCCCTTCAATCGTCTGTCAAATTAAAGGGCTGGTCGCTTTCTGATGGGTCAGGCCGCCACTCAAGATACCTTTCAGAAGGTCGGGAAGAGGGCTGTGCCGCGATCACGCGAGATCGAAGCGATCGAGGTTCATGACCTTGTCCCATGCCGCGACAAAGTCGTTGACGAATTTTTCCTGGCAGTCCTCGCACCCATAGACTTCCGCGATGGCCCGGAGCTGGGAGTTGGAACCGAAGATGAGGTCGACCCGGGTGCCGGTCCACTTGAGGTCGCCGCTCTTGCGATCCCGTCCCTCGAAGGTGTCTCTGTCTTCCGAGGTGGGCTTCCATTCCGTTCCCATGTCGAGCAGATTCACGAAGTAGTCATTGGTGAGCCATTCCGGCCGTTCCGTAAAAACCCCGTGCGCCGACCCGCCGAAATTGGCGTTCAGGGCGCGCATGCCGCCGATGAGAACCGTCATCTCGGGTGCCGTCAGGGTCAGCAGTTGGGCCCGGTCCACCAGCAGCTCTTCGGCTGATACGGCGTATTTCTTTTTCTGGTAGTTGCGGAACCCGTCTGCGGACGGCTCGAGGACCTTGAAGGCTTCCACATCGGTTTGCGCCGCCGAGGCATCCGTGCGGCCCGGCGCGAAGGGGACGGTCACGTCGTGGCCGGCGTTCCTGGCCGCCCTCTCGACGGCGGCGCAACCGCCCAGAACGATGAGGTCGGCCAGCGACACCTTTTTGCCGCCGGACTGGGCGTCGTTGAATGCCTTCCGGACGCCTTCGAGGGTTTCCATCGCCTTCGCCAATTTTTGGGGTTCATTCACCTCCCAGTCCTTCTGCGGCGCGAGACGGATGCGGGCACCGTTGGCGCCGCCGCGCATGTCGGAGCCGCGGAACGT
>CAYPCE010000269.1:0-4925 GCA_964409085.1 uncultured Desulfobacteraceae bacterium
ACGCCCGCCGCAATTCCAAATTGATCACCGCCTGGCTGGCGAAATCGGCCAGGGTGACCGGAGAACGGTCCGCTTTCTGGATGGCGTCCACGTCGATGGAATGCTGGACCTTCCGGCAAAGCACGGAGGCTTTTTTTACCGCATCCAGCGCCGTTCTCCGTTCATTTTCATATGCCATGTCATCGCCTTTCGTTATTTTAATGGGCTGATTTTCTCACCTGATGCAAAGACCGAACCGGGTTTATCACAGAAGGTCCCTGCATTCAACCGGTGGAAAGCGCGAAACAGGGCAGTTTTGTTCCCTCCTGTTTGACGAATTCCATGTATTGGGCGTTGGTTACGGGATGCCGGGAGATTCAATAGCCATATCTCATATGCTCATTCCGACGCTGCCGTCGCCGTACTACCGGGTTCAGGCGATGGGCTGAGACTGCGCCGTCTCTATTTTCCCCTCTTTTCCTGGGAAGTCGCAAAATAATAGAGCGCCCCCGCCGTCACGATGGAGGGGATCGACCCGCCCAGCGGGTAATCCGCCCGCACGCACCACTGAAAGACGATGAATCCCACGGCCCATGATATCAGGGCGACGGGGTTGTAGCCCTTCAGGTACCAGTAGGGGCCGTCTTGCTTGTAGATAGCCGCCGTATCCAATCGCCGCCAGCGGACCAGGAAATAATCGGTGAGCACGACGCCGTAAAGCGGCACGAACATGGCACCGATGAGCAGGAGGAAATTTTCGTATTGCTCCATGGGAAAGACCAGGGCCACGGCGATGGCGAGCAGTCCGGCGATCCACATCATCACTTTCGCGCTGATCCGCTGGGAGATGTTGAGCATGGAGCAGGTGGCGGAATAGACATCCGGAAAATCGGAGGTGATGGTGGAAAAGACCACCATGATCAGGGCCGGCACCGCCATCCCGATGCGGCCCATGGTGGTCAGGATCAGCATGCCCGGATCGCTCTGGCCGGTGACCAGCGTGGCCAGCAACCCCAGCAGGTACATCCATGACGATACGATGAAATAGCCCCACCAGGTATTCCAGAAAGCCGATGACGATTTTTTGGCGAACCGGGAATAATCGGAGACCAGCGGCATCCAGGAGATGGGCATGGCGATGACAAGATCCAGGCCGATCATAAACGACATGCCGCCTTTCGGTTCCATGGAGATGCCCCGTCCGAATTCCTCGATGGAAACAAAGGTCATCATGAGAATGACCAGCAACAAACCGATGACGGCGCAGGTCTGCATCACTTTCCAGAAGGTCCGGCCTGTAAAGAGGGCCCATACCAGGGTGCCCATGCCGATAAGGATGATCCAGAACTCGTCGGCCGCCAAAAGACCCCCCGCCGACTGGCCCAGGGCCGACCCGGCCCGCCCGCCGATGATCAGCATGATGGAGGCCCATCCGATCAACTGAATGATGTTGAGGGCCGCCGCCAGGTTGGAGCCCCGGATGCCGAAGGCCGGCCGCACCGAGACCATGGACATGATCCCGTACTCCGATCCCATCACCCCGCCCAGGGCCATGAAGCTGTTGCCCACCAGATGCCCCAGGATGATGGCCCAGAACCCGGCCCAAAACCCCATGGGTGCCAGAAAGCCCCCGGCCCAGATCTCGGCCAGGGAGATGGCCACGCCGGCCCACAGCAGAAAATAGTCGAATCCGCCCAGATTCCTGTCGGACGGGCGCGTCGGTTGAATGTCCATGGTGTGCAGTCCTTTCTCTTATTGCGGGATTCATAAAAAAGGAAGGGGGATCGGCGGTCGCATGGGATCTGACGATAAAAGCCGTTTCCGGGCGGAAACGGCTGCCGGCGGCCCGCAGAAACCGGCGCCGCTCATCGGACGCTCCCTACGCTGGCATTACCCAGACCAGGTTCAAAGGGTGTGATCTCAGGCCCGCAACCCGCGGGCCACCCCCGCCTTACGATTCAACTCTCCAGATTTCATATAAAAATCCAGAGGGATTGTCAAACGGATATTTCATCATTTTTCGGGATTAAGTAAAGAAAAAATTGACATTCCTTTCTTCAGCAGGTAGGAATCCGTATTGATTCTGCCGATCATTCTTGAGGGATTACTGACGAAAATGAGCGAACTTGATTCGATACTCGCGCTTCAACTGACCATCGCCTGGGCGGGCGAGGGCCTGTCGGACCCGGCGCGTTTGGGCTGGTGGGAGACCGACCTCGTCGACCCGGACGGCGGCGGGGATCTGCTGTCCCGACTGTTTCCCCATACCCATCGGTGGGCCTCCCTCGAAGCGGTCCGCCAGGCCGCCATTCGGGCCGATGGCTGGGCCAGGCAAAGCATGGCGCGCCCCGACGCGGTGCGCACCCTGTTTTTCTGGGGATTTGAAACCGACGAAGCCCTCCGGGATCGACTCCGGTTTCACAAGGGGAGCGGGAAGGATCCGATGGATGCCCTGCCGATGCCGGCGGATGTATCCGCCGGTTTCGACCGATCAGGCATTGAAGACGCCCTGCGGCTGCCCGGTCAGGAAGTGGATTTCAAGGTGGTTCCCGGGGGAAGGGAGTTAACGGGGCCGTTGCCGGCGTCTATCGATCTGAGGGCGAAGCGCCTCGCCGCCGCGCTGTTGCCGCTGGCGCCGGATTACCCCGCGCCGTTTTTCCGGATCGAGGAGAAGGTTCCTTGAAGATGGCCGCCGAATCGACCCGGGATCATACCCGTTTGCTGCGGATGACCCTGGCCGTGGCCGATAGCCGGGCCTACTGGACCAACGTCGATCCGTCCATTCCCAAAGACCGGCTGGCGGTCGCAGCCTTCGAAAACCGATGGTTCGGAGACCGCGCCATGCCCCGCATCCAGCGGATGGTGGCCGATCTCCGGGACCGGTATGACGCCTTTCCCCCGGCCCTGGAGGTGCTCCGTCAATGGCGGCCGGACGACCCGATCACGATCCGCAACCTGTGCCACTGGCACTTGCAGCTCTCCGATCCCATGTACCGGGATTTCACCGGAACCTTCCTGGTGGAACGCCGGCGTCATCCCTCGCCCCGCATCGACCGGGACGCGACCGTCCGATGGCTGCGCGACAGGGTGGGGGATCGGTGGGCCGTGGCGACCCTCCAGAAGATCGCCCGGAATTTGATCACCGCCGCGTCGGAGGCCGGGCTCTGCACGGCCGGCAGGAAAGAGCGGATTCCGGTTTATCCCCCGGTTTCGGATGTCGCGTTGACTTATCTGCTTTATCTGCTGCGCCAGACCCGGTTCAGAGGGACCCTGCTCGACAACCCCTATTTAATATCCCTGGGATTGGCGGGGGGCGATTTAGAAAAGCGGGTGCGTCGGCTGGATGGGGTGGCGTTCAATCGGATGGGGGATCTGGAATCGTTTGAATGGGTGTTTGAGGATTTAGAAGCGTGGGCGGAAAGGAATATGTTTTCTGATAAGGCGGATACCCCTTATCGTAAAATGAACCGTTTGGAGGAATACTCATGAAAAGCGGCGTATGGATCTCGTTCGATCTTGGCCTTCGTGGAGATTATGAGGGCATGTACACATGGCTGGATCGGCATGGCGCACAGGAGTGCGGCGATAATTTCGCCCACATCAGGGAGTTCGAGCATCAGGGCGAACTAATAGGGGAACTGAAAAAAGATATCGAAAATTCCGTTGAGATTAATCGAAAAACAAGGATCTATATCATATTCCTTCCTCCTGACGGCGATGGCCCCAAGGGAATGTTTGTCATCGGCGGTCGAAAGGCGGCGCCATGGTCGGGTTATGCCGTCGATCAAGAGCAAATGGAAGAAGACGTGATATAGCCATGGAGCATGTGCTGGTGGATACCGGGTTCTGGTTTGCGATGTTCGACCCCCGCGACCAATATTATTCAGAAATCCAGGAAAAGGCGGATTTGCTCGAAACCGCGCGGATTCTGTTGCCCTGGCCGACGCTTTATGAAACGCTCCGCACCAAATTTGTAAAAAACGGGAAGGCCCTCAATCGATTTGAACTGTTTTTGAAAAGGCCCAATATCGGCTATTTGGACGATATTCCCTATAGGGAAGCGGCGCTTGAGCTTTCCTTCGACGCTTCCTTACGAAAAGAGCCATCCCGGCCATTGAGCATGGTTGATTGTTTGATCCGGCTGATAATCGAGGATGCCAACATTAAGGTCGATTACCTGGCCACGTTCAATGAAAGTGATTTCATCGACGTATGCGACAAATATCGGGTTGAAATATTATGATATCGGCCTGCAATCCCTGGGTATGCCTATGATCGACCCCCTGTTCTACAAAACCCCCCTCGAATCCGCAGTCAACGACCTGCGAACTGATCTGCTCACCGACGGCGGGCCGCAGATCAGCACCATGCGCAATTACCGGTTCGCGATTCTGCCGTATGATCCGAAGCGGGAATTCGAACTCCGGACCCTCATCCGCCGGTTGAGCGACGACCTCAAGGGGATGGGGTGGAACGTCCTGTCCATTTCGCTGCTCCGGCTGCTAATGGACCGGCTGAGGGCCGAAGAGCCCCGGGTGCTGGACAGCTTTATCGGACGGGAACGGCGACTGTATGAAAAAGATCCCCGGCGGGCGCTGCGGTACCTGAAGGACAAACTGGTCCATTACGTGGAAGAGCCCGACGGTCTGGCCGGCGCCGTGGTGGGGTTGATCGACGACTTTGCCGACGCTCATCCCGACGGCCTCGACCACACCCTGATCTTCATCGGCCGGGCCGGGGCGCTCTATCCCTTTTTCCGGTCGTCGGCCCTGCTGCGGTTCATCGACGGCAAGACCCGGAACATTCCGGTGGTGCTGCTCTACCCCGGCGAGCGGCACGGCGACACGGGGCTGTCGTTCATGGGGGAACTGCCGGCGGACCGGGACTATCGGCCCCGGATCTATTCATGACGCAAAGTAAAGACCTGCGAGGTTTCCAAAACCTCG
>CAYPCE010000270.1:0-1939 GCA_964409085.1 uncultured Desulfobacteraceae bacterium
GCCGGAAGCATAGACACTCTCAGCAAAAAGATCGTTCAATCACGCAAAGGAGGTGACGCATGATCAAAGAAGAACACCTCCAACGCGTCGATCATCACTGGGCTGTGTTGGCGCTAAGTGAAGCCGAACGGGAACGGGGTTTTAAAGTGGCCAATGCCAGGCTGGTATCGAGGGCGGTTGGCCGGCAGATGCACATCGATTTTCCGGAAAACGGTTCGGACGATGATCTGCTGCGCCGTCTTGCCATGGCCTATGAAATGGCGGCCATTGAAGGGTTGAGCGCTGTGTTAAATCCCGCTTCCGGCAATGGCGAACTGCATGCCCAATGCGCCGCCGGGGCCTGGCGGGCGTTTGCGTTCCGCCGCCTTTTTGATTTACCGGAACAAATCGAGGCGAGAATTTTTCATATCCTCAACCTTTCCGCCCTCGCTTATTGCGGGGACCGCTGGTCCGATCTGCGACGCTGGTATAACGAAAACGAGAGCGTTATTCATGTTCCTTCCGTCGCGGATGCCTCCTGGGACCGGCGACTGCTTTATCGGCTTTTTGAATGCTGGATTCGTCTATTCCGAAAAAAGCGTTGGGACGACCTGGACCGCATCCGGGAAATCATCGCCGGGTTGCGTGAAGACCAGAAAACGTATGAATCCGGATCGCTGAACAACGGCTCCAATATGGCCGACCGCGCCATGGCGTTTCGGCTGATTGCGTTGTATCACTGGGCCAAGGGAACGGAACTGCTGGCCAGATATATGCTTCAGGGGGAACCCGCGGATATTTCATCCCGTCTGGATAAGCATTATGAATCAGCGATTGAAGCCGCCACAGCCGGCGGCGACGCGCAATCGGAAGTGCTGCTGCGCTGGCTCCACGCGGCGTCTCGACAGATGGTGGCCGGTTCGATGTGGTGGGTCGCCCGCGCGGTGAACTCACGGGTAACCCGGTTCATCCGCCAGGTCGCCAAGCAGCAGGCCATGTTCGAGTTGCTGCCCCCTCAGCGCGCGGCCTTACAGGAACAGGGACTTCTCGACCAGGCCGCGACAGCGGTTGTTGTTGAGATGCCCACATCCGGTGGGAAAACGCTCCTGGCGCAATTCCGGATGCTGCAAGCGCTAAACCAGTTTGACCAGGATTCAGGCTGGGTGGCTTATGTGGCGCCTACCCGCGCACTAACGGCCCAGATTGCCCGCCGTCTTCGCCGCGACTTCGAAGCAATTGGGATACGGGTTGAACAACTGACCGGCGCCGTTGAGATCGATACGTTCGAAGATGATTTGCTTACGAGGGATGGTGAAAATCGCGCATTTGATGTTCTGGTGGCGACGCCGGAAAAATTGCAGTTGGTTATTCGCAATAAGAAAGTCCCTCGCCCCCTGGCCCTGATGGTGATGGATGAGGCCCACAACATCGAGGACGAGACACGGGGCTTGAGAATAGAACTTTTGCTTGCCACCATTAAGCGCGAATGCGCATCGGCAAACTTCCTGCTCCTGATGCCCTATGTGGAAAAGGCCGAAACGCTTGCCCGGTGGCTTGCTCAGGATGTCAGCGCCGGCAGGGCGATCAGTATGGGAACAACGCCATGGAAACCAAATGAACGCCTTGTGGGCATGTTCCGGGCGGAGCCTGATGTTTCCAGGCGGGCAGGCTGGCGACTGAGGTATAAGACGCTTATCACAACGCCAAAAACGATACATCTTGAGGGCGACCATTTTGTCGGCGACGTCAAGCCGTTAATGGTTCCGAAAAGCAAGGTGATTGGCAGTGATGGAACTCAGAAAGGATTGACGCTGCAAACAGCCGCGATGGCAAGAATTTTATCAGAGCGTGGAACCAGCATTGCCGTAGCCAATAATACGGACTGGGTTTGGAATATGGCCAGAGAGGTTTCAAAGACGCTTGATGGGTTAAGCCCGGTTCCGGCTGCGATAGAACTTGT
>CAYPCE010000270.1:2039-4909 GCA_964409085.1 uncultured Desulfobacteraceae bacterium
AAGGAAATGGCGCCCCGGGATTTTTGGAATCTGGCGGGCCGGGCCGGCCGCATGGGGCATGACAGCGTCGGGGTTGTGGGTCTTGCAGCGGGAAAAGAGCCTGACAAGATCATGGAATATGTTGGCCGGGCGACCGGGGAATTGATTTCCCGTCTGGTCAATATGCTGGATGATCTTGAAAAAAATGGTCGCCTCAATGAACTCGAAACCGTGATTCACCAGGAACAATGGGAGGATTTCCGTTGTTACGTTGCTCATTTGTGGAATGAGAAGAAGAATTTGGATGCCGTGTTGGCCGATACGGACCAATTGCTCCGCAATACATACGGATATGGCATTCTAAAAGCATCTCAGGATGGTGAACAAAAGGCCCGGATGCTTCTGGACGCAACGAAAAGCTACGCCAGGGAATTGGCCAAGAAGCCGGGACATGTCGAACTGGCGGACATGACCGGCTTTTCACCCGAAGGGGTTGGAAGCGCCTTGGCCGGCGTCAACCAATTGGATCATAAACTTACGGCCGCGGATTGGACGCCTGAAAGTCTGTTCGGAGAATCCTCGGGAATCGCCGACTTATACGGAATTATGCTCCGCATCCCTCAATTGCAGGACAGCCTGCAAGAAATTGGCGGTGAGGGTTTTGACAAAAAGCGTGTCGCCGAGATTACCAACGCCTGGGTTTCCGGGGAAAGCATTCAAGAGATCGCCCGCGAATATTTCAGGGGCGACGAAGACGAAACGAAAGCGATTACCCATGCGTGTCGGGCCATTTATCGGCATCTGGTCAATACGGGCACATGGGGTCTTTCCGCTTTAAGTCGATTGTCCGGAATCGATTTCGACTCGCTTTCCGAACGGGAACGTCGTCGGATCAATGCCCTGCCGGCAATGGTTTACCACGGCGTTAAAAGCGAGGATGCGGTGCTGATGCGGATGAACGCCGCGCCTCGCAGTATTGCCGAAAATCTTGGGAGAGCATTTCGTTCAAGCGTTGATAAGGGCGCTGACGCCGCTGGCGTGCATGAAGCCCGAGAATTTTTAAAGGGCCTGGACGCTGGCGATTGGGAACGGATGCGGCCTGGCGGCGCTCATCTAACTGGTACTGACTACAAGAAAGTATGGGAACTCCTGTCAGGTGAACGGAGGTGATCTGTGTCTGGAATAACGGAAAGCATCGTCGAACAAACCGCCCTCTCCTGGTTCGAAACCCTCGGGTACGACATCCAATCGGGGCCGGCCATCAGTCCCGGCGAGGCCGGGGCGGAGCGCGACGACTACGGCCAGGTCGTTCTCCCCGAAAGGCTGCAAACCGCGCTGGCCGCCATCAACCCGACCATTCCCCCGGAGGCCATCGACGAGGCGTTCCGAAAAATCACCCGGACCGAGTCTCCCAGCCTCATCGAGAGCAACCGCCGGTTCCACCGGATGCTGACCGACGGGGTGGATGTCTCCTATCTGGCCGACGGCCGCGAGGTCCACGACAAGGTGTGGCTGCTGGATGTGGACGACATCGAAACCAACGACTGGCTCGCCGTCAATCAGTTCACGGTCGTCGAAGACCGCAAAACCCGGCGTCCGGACGTCGTGGTCTTCGTCAACGGCCTGCCCCTGGGCCTCATCGAACTGAAAAACCCCGCCGACGAAAAAGCCACGGTCCGCCAGGCCTTCAACCAGTTGCAGACCTACAAAGCCGACATCCCCGGCCTGTTTGTCTACAACGAGCTCCTGGTCATCTCCGACGGCCTGGAGGCCCGGGGCGGTACGCTCACCAGCGGATGGGACCGGTTCATGCCCTGGCGGACCATCGACGGCAAAGAGGTGGCGCCCCGGGGATCGGTGGAGCTGGAGGTGCTCCTGAAGGGGATTTTCCACAAGCGCCGGTTCCTGGACATGGCGCTCAATTTCATCGTTTTCGACGACGACGGCGCAGCCATCGTCAAGAAGGCGGCGGCCTACCACCAGTTCCACGCGGTCAACAAGGCCGTGGAATGCACCCTGTCGGCCTGCGGCATCGAAGGCGAACCGGGGTTCCTGTACGCCCGGCCGAAGGATCAATGGAACCGCGACGCCTGGGCGGCCCGGGAGCCCGAATTCGCCTACGGCGCGGGCACGGACCATTTCGGCAAGCGCCGCATCGGGGTGATCTGGCACACCCAGGGCAGCGGCAAGAGCCTGCTGATGGCCTTTTTCGCCGGCAAGGTCGTCCGGCATCCCGCCATGGAAAACCCCACCCTGCTGATGATCACCGACCGCAACGATCTGGACGATCAGCTTTTCTCGACCTTTTCCTCCTGTTCCGACCTCATCCGGCAGCCCCCTGTTCAGGCGGAAAGCCGGGATCACCTGAAAGAACTGCTCCAGGTCCCGTCGGGCGGGGTGATCTTTACCACCATCCAGAAATTCTTCCCCGACGCCAAGGGCGGGCAATACCCCGAACTCTCCCGCCGGCGCAACATCGTGGTCATGGCCGACGAGGCCCACCGCAGCCAATACGACTTCATCGACGGGTTCGCCCGACACATGCACGACGCCCTGCCCAACGCATCCTTCATCGGGTTCACCGGCACCCCCATCGAACGCGACGACCGCAGCACGCCGGCCGTCTTCGGCGACTACATCGACAAATACGACATCCTGCGGGCCGTCGAGGACGGGGCCACGGTCCCCATCTATTATGAAAGCCGGCTGGCGAAAATCGACCTGCGGGAAGAGGAAAAGCCGAACATCGATCCGGAATTCGAGCAGATCACCGAGGGGGAGGAAGAAACCACCAAACAGCGGTTGCGGACCAAATGGGCCGCCCTGGAGGCGATGGTCGGCACGAAAAAGCGGATCGACCTGATCGCCCGGGATTTTGTGGACCATTTCGA
>CAYPCE010000271.1:0-4908 GCA_964409085.1 uncultured Desulfobacteraceae bacterium
CCGGAAAAACCAAGATCAAGGAAGAATATCAGGATCGGTCCGACGGCCGGATCGTGAGAAAACGGCTCACCGGCATGGTCTTCCTCTTCGGCGGCGACCGTCACGCGGCCATCGGCCCCTGCGAAGCGAATCTCAACCAGGTGGTCAATTTCATCAACAACCGGTACATCGAATGGGCATTGTGCCGGGGCGCCCTGCTGGGGCACGCCGCCGGCATTCTCGTCAACGGCCGGGGGCTGGGACTGGCCGGGTTTTCCGGCGCCGGCAAATCGACCCTGGCCCTCCAGCTCATGAACCACGGGGCCGTGTTCGTCAGCAACGACCGGCTGATGATCCGGAAATCGAAAGACGGCCTGACCATGAACGGCGTGGCCAAACTCCCCCGGATCAACCCGGGCACGGCGCTGAACAACCCCAATTTGGCGGGGATCATGTCCGAAGCGGACCGTCGGCGGTTTTCCGCCATGCCCGAAGCCGACCTCTGGTCCGTCGAGCACAAATACGATGCGCCCATCGACGCGTGCTTCGGCGACGGCCGGTTCATCCTGGAAGGCCCCATGGACGGGCTGGCGATTCTCAACTGGCGGCGCAACGCGGGGCCGCCGACGGCAAAAAAAGTGGACCTGCGCCAGCGTCCCGATCTGCTGCCCGCCTTCATGAAATCCACCGGCCTCTTCTTCCTGCCCTCCGACGGATGCGCTATGCCCGATCCCACCGAAGGGGTTTACGCCGATTACCTTTCCGCCTGCACGGTGTGGGAAATCAGCGGCGGGATCGATTTCGAAGCCGCCGCACAGGAACTCCTGGCGTGGTTATCCAGGTAAAGCGCCGGCTCGCGCTCCCTGATCCGGTGCGCATGGCCCTTTACGGCCGGAGCCCGGACCTGGGGCCCAAACTTCTTTTTTTCTCCGGCGGCACCGCCCTGCGCGCGGCCTGCGCGGAGATGATCCGCTACAGCCACAACACCATCCACATCGTCACCCCCTTCGATTCCGGGGGCAGTTCCGCCAAGCTGCGGGACGCCTTCCGGATGCCGGCCATCGGCGACATCCGCAACCGGCTTCTTTCCCTGGCGGACCGGAGCCTCCACGGCAACCCGGAGATCTTCCGCCTCTTCGCCCACCGGTTTCCCGAAGACGGCGACGGGGCCGACCTGACCGACGCCCTCGACCGGATGATCCGGGGGAAGCACCGCCTGGCGGCGGCCATTCCCGATCCCATGCGAAAGATCATCCGCCACCATCTGGGCCTGTTCCGGCGTCACATGCCCGACGGATTCGATCTGAGAAAGGCGTCCATCGGCAACCTGATCCTCACCGGCGGCTACCTGGACAACGGCCGCCACATCGACCCGGTGATCTTCATCTTTTCCAAACTGGTGCAGGTGCGGGGCATCGTGCGGCCCGTCATCAACCGCCACCTCCACCTCGCCGCGGAACTGGAAAGCGGCGGGACGGTGGTGGGGCAGCACCGGCTCACCGGCAAAGAGGCGGCCCCACTGGAACACGCCATCCGGCGGATCTACCTGAGCGACCGGCTCGATCCGCCCCGGCCCGTCCGACCGCCGATCCGCCGCAAGATGAAAACCCTCATCGGCGGGGCGGACCTCATCTGCTATCCCATGGGCAGCTTCTATTCCAGCCTCGTGGCCAACCTGCTCCCGGACGGCGTGGCCGAGGCCATCCGGGACAACCCCTGCCCCAAGGTCTATGTTCCCAATACGGCGGGAGACGGCGCCCCCCGCCAAAAAGACCCCGAAACCGTCGGCATGACCCTCATGGACGGCATCGACCGCCTCTTTTCCTGCCTGGGGTCGGCCCGCGGCGTCCTCGATTTTGTCGTTCTGGACCGGAACTGCGGGGATTACGCCGGCGGAATCGACGACAAATGGCTGGCGGACCGGGGCATCCGGATCATCGATTGCCCCCTCATCACGCCGGAGAGCGCGCCCTACATCGACGAAAAGCTGTTGACGCCGGTGTTGTTTTCGTTGGCGTGACGGAAATCGGGACCGCAAGCAGTATCTCATGCTGGAATTTTAACAGGAGGATTGTTCGTCATGAAATCATCAGTCTCTGCCGCCGGCGTCATTGAAAACGAGGTCGCCGAATTGAATAGCGGCTTTTTTTCGGAACGCGTCTGCCGCGCCTTCTCGGGGCGATGCTTGCAGGCCATCGACGATCAGTTGGCCCGGGGGGCCATCGGGCTCATCACCGTCGGCATCGCCGATTTTTACGAGATCGTGGGCGACCGGGATGCGGAAACCGGCTTTTCCCTCGTGGAGGCCATGGCGGCAGAAGCCCGGCGCCTCTTCGATTCGACGTTCAAGGAATGCCGCCCTATCCATTTCGAGATCATTGATTTCAATGAAGCGGCGCTCTGGTTCCGGCTCCCGTGCGATGCCGCGTTCGGGATGCCGGATCTATGCGCCGCCTTTCGCGGGGCCCTCAGCCGGGCCCTGACCGACCGGTTCATGGACCGGATGCAGACCGGCATCGATGTCCGGACCGGCTGTGCCCGGTTGTCGGCCCGATCGGGTGTCGGATTCTACCGAAATGTGTTCAACGCCCTGTGCAGCGCCCGGCGGGACGCCCATCAGGGGTTCGAAGGATCCCTCGACCTGCAAAACCAGTTCGCCGACATCCTCCGGAAATCTCAATTGCTGCCCCGGTACCAGCCCATCGTCCACCTGACCACCGGCGAGTGCCTGGGATGGGAAGCGTTTATCCGCGGCATCCCCTACGACAACGTCAAGCAGGGGATGGTGGAGGGCATCGTCCTCCTGGCCGAAAAGATCAACACGCGGGTGATCGCGGCGGGCATCGAGACCCGGACCGAAGGGCGCACCCTGGCGGAACTGGGGGTCCGGTACGGACAGGGCCATTACATCGCCAAACCCGATTTTCCCAAACCGCCGGCGCCGGCCCTCGCCGTCGAATCCATCGACATCGACGGCGGCGACGGGGGACGGGCCGAAACAACGGTCCGGGTGCTGGCGGAACCGGCCCTCACGGCCGATCCCGAAACGCCGGTGTCGGAGATCAAGAAAATGCTCAAGGACCAGCCGCCCCTGTGCAGCGTGGTCATCGTCGAAGACGGCCGCATCCGGGGGCTGTTGATGAGCTATCACCTGGACCGGATGCTGGGGACCCAGTACGGCGTGTCGCTGTTTTACCGCCGTCCCGTCTCCATGCTCATGGACCCGGCGCCCCTGACCGCCGACGGCGGACAGCCCCTGGGCGAGGTGGCGGCGGCGGCCATGAACCGGGAGCCGACGAAGATTTTCGACGACGTGGTGGTCACGGAAAGCGACCGGATCATAGGGGTCGTCTCGGTCCAGAAGATGATGGATCGGCTGGCCCGGGTCGAGATCCGGGCCCGGGAGTCCGCCGAGGCCGCCACCCGGGCCAAGAGCCGGTTTCTGGCCAACATGAGCCACGACATCCGCACCCCCATGAACGCCATCCTGGGCATGGCCGATCTGCTCTGGGAATCGCCCCTGAACGAGGAGCAGAAGGGGTACATCGCCATCTTCCGCAGCGCCGGCGAGAGTCTGCTGGCCCTGATCAACGACATCCTCGACCTGTCCAAGGTGGAGGCCGGCGGCATCGAACTGGAGGCCGTCTCCTTCTCCCCGGAGCGGGAGGTGAAAAAGGTCTGCGACATCATGGCGGTGAAAACACGGGAGACCGGGGTGGCCCTTTCCTGGTCGGTAGACCCGGACGTGCCCCGAAACCTGGTCGGCGACCCGGTACGGCTCCGGCAGGTTCTTTCAAATTTAGTGGGCAACGCGGTCAAGTTCACCGCCAAAGGGGAAATCGCCGTGACCGTGGAAGCGGCGGCGAAAAGGGAAAACGGTTCCGACGACGCCGTCGCCCTGCGATTTTCCGTCCGCGACACGGGCATCGGCATCCCCAGGGACAAGCAGGACGCGGTTTTCGACAGCTTCGCCCAGGCCCATTCCAACACCAACCGGGAATACGGCGGCACCGGCCTGGGACTGGCCATCTGCCGTCACCTGACGGACCTCATGGGCGGCCGGATCTGGGTGGAAAGCGAACCGGGGATGGGCAGCACCTTCCGGTTTACGGCCCGGTTCGCGCCGGATCTGTCGCCCGCGGTTGAAGAACCGGAATCCGTCGAACCCGCGGCGGCGGACCCGGCCGCCCTTCCGCCCCTGCGCATCCTCCTGGCCGAGGACAACCGGAACAACCGGATGCTCTTCTCCTTTTACCTGAAAGATACGGACCACACGGTGGAGACCGCTGAAAACGGCCAGGTTTGCTTTGACAAATTCACGGCGAACGCCTGCGACATCGTCTTTCTGGACATCGACATGCCCGTGATGGACGGCTACAAGACCGCCGCCGCCATCCGGCGGTGGGAAGCGGAAAACGATCGCACGCCGACGCCCATCATCGCCCTCACCGGCCACGCCCTCAAGGGCAAGCGCCAGGAGAGCCTGGATGCGGGCTGCACCGAACACATCACCAAACCCTTCAAAAAGCATCACATCCTCGATGCCTTGCACCGGCACGCACCCCATGGATCACCGGCTACGGACGCGCCGCAACCTTCCTCAGGTCCTGAGCCTTCACCCGCGTCCAAGACGGCCGAAACCCCAGAGGATGCCTGCGCCGTGGAGATCGACTCACAACTGGCACCGCTGATCCCCGGTTTCCTGGACAACACCCGCCAGGAGGTGGCGGAACTGGAAGCCGCCGTCGCTCAGGGGGACCGGGAGACCGCCCGCCGGTTAGGCCACCGGATCAAGGGCGCCTGTCTCTGTTACGGATTCGACGATATCGGGGCCATGGCGGCCGGCATCGAAACGGCGGCGGCCGGAGACGAAGGGATGGCGGTGATTGGGGAGAAATGCGAGGGGTTGAAAAGGGGGTTGGAGGGGGT
>CAYPCE010000272.1:0-4798 GCA_964409085.1 uncultured Desulfobacteraceae bacterium
TTTCCATGAAAGATGTGAACCATAAAAAGGCCAAACGTCCCGTGCAAAACATTATCTTCCGCATCCTGGTGTGCATAATTATACTGGCGGTCGGCGCCTTCGGCACGAGCAGGCTGGCCGGCTCGAAAAAACCTCCGGCCACGGTAAAAAGCGAGGAGCGGGCCCTGCGGGTGGAGGCGGTTCGGATGCATCCGGTTGATGTTCCCGTGACCATCACCGGATATGGAGAGGTGCAAGCCCTCAAAGTCGTTACCATCTCTTCGGAAGTTTCCGGGACTATAGTTGAGGTTCATCCCCGTTTGGATGCCGGAGAGATCATTCCCGGAGGAGAAATCTTGTTCAGCGTCGACCCCCGCAATTATGATGCAGCCATAAAGGAAGCCCGGGCCGCGGTGATGCAATGGGAAAACACCGTCAAACGCCTGGAGAAACAGTCAGCCCTCGACCGACAGCGTCTTAAAACCCTGGAACGTAACAAGGAGTTGTCCAAATTTGAGTTCCAGCGGTTAAGCAAACTCTATAAGAAAAATAAGGTGGGCACCCGATCCGGCATGGAAAAAGCCGAACAGGTCTTCAATGCCGCGGTAGACCAAGTCGCCCGGATGAAACAAACCCTGGCCCTTTACCCCAACCATATCAAGGAAGCCCAAAGCAGTCTGATATCGGCCCAGGCCCGGTTGGCGGTTGCCGAAGTCAATCTCGCCCGCTGTACCGTGGCGGCCGATTTCAATGCCCGGGTGAAATCGGTATCCATCGAACGGGGCGAATATGTGGCCCCCGGCCGGCAGGTCCTGACCCTGGCCGATGATTCAACTTTAGAGATCCACATCGCCCTGGACAGCAGGGATGCCCGCCAGTGGCTGCAATTCAACGGCAGCCGCAACCCAGGCGGCACGGCCTGGTTCACTGGGCTGGAGCCCGTTACCTGCAAAATTCGATGGACCGAAGACAGCGACAACCACACCTGGCGGGGGCGTCTGCACCGGGTGGTGCGGTTCGACCAGCAAACCCGCACCATTACCGTTGCGGTACGGATCGATTCCTCCGCGGCCGTCAACGGCTCGGCTGGTCTGCCGCTGGTGGAAGGCATGTTCTGTGCCGTGGACATTCCCGGCAAGACCCTGCCGGAAGTCTATCGCCTGCCCAGTTGGGCGGTAAGCTATAAAAATACCGTTTATACGGTCCATGACAGCCGCCTGAAAACCGCATCCGTCAAAGTGGCGCGAGTGGAGGGCGACACGACGATTGTGTCGGACGGGCTTCAGCCGGGAGACCTGGTGGTGTACACCCGGCTGGCCGATCCCCTGGAAAACGCGCTTTTGGACGTCTCCATCCGGAAACGCCAGGGAGGTTCATCATGAAACAGGTCCTGGCCGCTTTCGCCAATAACACCGTCTTTGCCAATATCCTGCTCGTGTTGATTTTTCTGTCCGGCGGGATCGCCGCCATGTCCATGATTCGTGAAAATTTTCCCGAGATTTCAGTGGACATCATCACGGTTTCAGTGGCCTATCCGGGCGCCAATCCCGAAGAGGTGGAGGAAGGCGTCAGCCGCAAGATCGAAGAGGCCCTGGAAGGATTGGAAGGCATCAAACAATACACGACCCAATCCCGGGAAAATGAGGGCATTGCCTTCATCGAGGTTTTGGAAAACTATGATATCAATGAGGTTCTCGACCGGGTGCGATCCAAAATGGATGCCATTTCCACCTTTCCGAAACATGCCGAGAAGCCGGTAATCACCGAGATCATATTCAAGGACCCAGTGATGCTTCTCTACCTTTCAGGCGATATGAGCGAGCGCCGAATCAAAGAATGGGCCGAGCGCATCAAAGACGAGATCCAACGGCTCCCTGAAATATCACAAGTGACGCTTTTCGGAGCCCGCGACTACGAAATCGCCATCGAGGTGTCCGAAGAACGGCTGCGGGAATACGGCCTGACATTTGCCAACGTCGTCAAAGCCGTACGCCGGAGCAATCTCAACCTGGCCGGCGGCGCCATCCACACCCAGGGCGAAGATATCCGCGTGCGCACCGTGGGTCGCAAATATACGGCCAAAGAATTGTCTCAAATCGTCGTGCTGGCGCGGCCCGAAGGAGATATCATCACCTTGGACCGGCTGGCCGTCATCCATGACGGTTTCACCGAAGATCCCGTCAAGGCTTTGATCAACGGTGAACCATCGGTTTTGCTGATCACTTACAAGACCGGAGAAGAGGATGCCCTGGCCATCTCCGGGGCGCTGCAAAAATTCACGGCCGATCAACAGCGCCGGCTGCCTCCGGGCGCCAACCTCAAGATTCTCTACGACAATACCAACATGCTGCGCGCCCGCATCAACCTGCTGCTGAAAAATGCCGCCATCGGCTTGGTGATCGTTTTTTTGATCTTGTGGATGTTTCTCGACGGCCGATTATCTCTCTGGTGCGGTATGGGCATCCCCATTTCGATTGCAGGGGCCCTGGCCATTTTCTGGGCCGGGGGCGGCACCATCAACATGATATCCCTGTTCGGCTTGATTCTGGTGCTGGGAATCGTGGTGGACGACGCCCTCGTGGTGGGCGAAGCCATTTATGTGAAGCGAAAGCGCGGCCTGCCGCCGTTGAACGCCGCGGTGGAGGGTGTCTGCGAAGTGGGCATGCCGGTGACGGCAGCCGTGCTTACCACGATCGTGGGCTTTTTGCCCCTGGCCTATGTGGGCGGCGCCATGGGAAAATTGATCGCCATTCTACCCATGGTCGTCATCTCTTGTTTGGTCATTTCGCTGGTGGAATGCCTGTTTATGCTGCCGGCTCATTTGAGCCACCTGCCGGACCCCCAAATCAACCACCGCAAACTCGGCCCCGTCAGCCGAGCGGCGGAACGGCTTCACGGCCTGACCTCACGAGGCATGGAATGGTTCGTGGCCCGTGTCTACACGCCATTTTTACGCAAGGCCCTCTACTGGCGCTATATCTCTTTTTGCATTGCCATTGCCGTCCTCTTTTTGACTGTGGGACTGGTGCGCGGCGGATTTGTCAAGTTTGAAGTTCTGCCGGAAATAGATGGATTCATCATGACGGCCACTGTTGAATTCCCCGAGGGAACCCCATCGGAAGTCACCGAGGAAGCCCTGGGCCGGGTGGATGCAGCCCTCCTGCGACTGGCCGATAAAACCGATACCCTTTCCGGTGAGCCGTTACTGGAGGATCGCCTGTTGCTGGCGGGGCAGACCCTGGAGGATACACCGCGCCAGGGGCCGAACCTGGGGTCGGCCCAAGCCCTCCTGTTGCCCTCGGAACGCCGAGGAATCCATTCCAAAAACCTGATGGTGGCATGGGAGAAGGAGATCGGCTCGATTCCGGGGGTCAAATCCCTGATTATAGAGGGGCTTAAGGCCGGTCCGCCGGGAGCGCCCATTGAGGTGTGGCTCCAGGGCCGTGAAATGGATGAGATCCTGGCCGGCGCCGACGAATTGATGAAATGGCTGGCCCAATTCGACGGCGTTTACCAGATCCGTTCGGACCATGCCCCGGGTAAGAACGAGATGCGGCTCAGCCTCAAACCCGAGGCCCGCACCCTGGGGCTGACCGTTGATGACCTCGCACGGCAGGTTTATGCCGGATATTATGGCGATGAAGCCTTGCGCCTGCAACGCGGCCGGGACGATATCCGGGTTAAGGTTCGCTACACCATGGACGAGCGCCGACGCATCTCCTCCCTCCGGCAGATGCGCATTCGCACTCCCAAAGGATATGAAGTGCCGCTTACCTCGGTGGCCGATGTTTCCTTTTCCCCGGGCTATGCCACCATCACACGCACCGATGGTTTGCGGCGGGTGGCCGTCAGCGCCGACGTGGACACCAATCGGGCCAATGCCAACGAAATTTTCGCCGCTTTCAAGTCTGATTTTCTCGAGAAAATCCGAAGCCGTCATTCCGGATTGCATGTGGCTTTACAAGGAGAGCAGAAAAAAACGCGTGAATCCCTGTCGAGTCTCTTGATCGGGTATCCCCTCGCCATGGTTGGGATGTTTATCATCATCGCCGCCATTTTCCGCTCCTATGTCCAGACCCTGGTCATTATGTTTACGGTTCCCTTTGGCATCATCGGTGCGGTGTTTGGCCACATGCTGTTGGGTTACGATCTCACCATGATGAGTCTTTTCGGCATCGTTGCGCTCACCGGCGTAGTGGTCAACGACGCCATCGTGCTCATCGAAAGGATCAACGAAAACCTCGCCGAGGGTATGGCGTTTTTCGAGTCCATTGTTAAAGGCGGCGCACGTCGATTCCGAGCCGTTTTTCTCACCACAATTAGCACTGCGGGGGGGCTGCTGCCCCTGATTGCCGAAAAGGACTTGCAGGCAAGGTTCCTGATTCCCATGGCGCTGTCTCTGGCTGCCGGCGTTATTTTTGCCACATTGCTGACGCTGGTGCTTGTTCCCAGTCTGCTGGCGATGATAAGCGACCTGAGGCTGCTGCTGCACCGGCTGCATCATGGCGTCTGGCCCAGGCGGATTGCCGTGGAGCCGGCCAGGAATCGGAAAAAGAAACTGGACGGGGCGGCTTCGGAAATACACCAACCGGCCATGATATCGTCCGTTGATATGGATGGAATGGTAACAAATTGAGTATTGTCCCTATCAAACATGCCGTCCTTTCAAATCAAGAAGGAGGTTGTTCATGAATTACAAATTTTATAGTATTTTAATTATGATCTCTATAATTATCGGTTGCGCGAATCAAAAGATCATCCATAAGGAATATATGCCCGATCAAAAAATCCATTACAGCCAAATGAAAAATATCGATAA
>CAYPCE010000273.1:0-4774 GCA_964409085.1 uncultured Desulfobacteraceae bacterium
GCAGGATGAACCCGGAGACCAGAAACGCTTTGACGGCGTTGCTGGCCAGGATGGCGAGGGTTTTCCGGATGAGGCGGACGTAGAGGTTGTCAAGGCTGAAGGCGAGTTGGAGCGTTCCGATGACCGCCTCGCCGTCGCGCCGCTGGTGGGTCAGGGAAAACGTTTTCTCGATGCGGTTTTTGGATTCCACGGCGCCCACGGCCCAGACGCCCCCCACGTCCGATTCGATCCGGAGGTATTCCATGTCGGGGAGCCGCAACAGGCCGTCGAGCTGGAGCTGGATCTGCTTTTCGTCATAGGTCCAGACGCTGTTGCCGAGGCTCTGGAGATAGCTTTCCTGGATGAGGCTCAGGTAGCTCTCGATTTTGCCCAGATCGCTCCGGTAATCGGAGTAGATCTGGATGGCGGTGGCGATGAGGGTGATGAACGAACTGAACAGAACGATGAGCACCACCAGCCGATAGCCGATCCGGCTTTTCATTTTTCCAGGGCCTCTTTGAGGGCCTTCTCCCGAAGGGCCTCGATCTCCCCCTCCGTTTCCATCTCCTTTAACGCCGCTTCCAGTTTCTGGACCAGGTGACCGTTTTTGACATGGACGTAATGGAACAAGGGGGCGGCGTGGAGGGGGTCGCCGACGGGATGGATGCCGGCCTCCCGGTAATTCCGGTGAATTTCGATCCGCCCGGCGTCCAGAACGGCGACGGCCACGTCGATGCGCCCCAGCTTCAGGAGCTTGAACAAGTGGGTCATGTCGTTGGTCGGGATGGGGTCCAACCCCTCCGTCCCGATCTCCGAATACCGGATGCCCCGGACGATGCCGACGCTCAGTCCTTTTAAATCCTGCCATTTCGAGACAGGGCGGTCCAGGTCCGCGGCAAAAGCGACGCCTTTGAAATGGATCACCGGCGGGGAGATCCGGATCAGGTTCGGGTATTGTTTCTCGGTGTCGGCGATCCGCGCCAGATCGCCGTCGGTGACGCCGTCGTTGGCCCATTCCAGGGCCCGCCGGGCCGGAAGGGGGTCGAATGCAACGGAGTAGCCGATCCGGCGGTAGGCCTCCCGGACGACGGGTTTGGCCAGTTCATGGGTCTGCTCGTTGGCGATCACGGATATGACCGCCGATTTGGCCGTGGACGACGCGGGTAGGGCCCATGCCGTTGCTGTCAGGACGAAGACAAGCACGAAGTGCCGAAACCATCGAAAACAGGACGTCATTGGATTCCTCGGGCTGGATATGTCAGTTTTACCAAGGGGTTGAAAAGGTTCGATCGCAGTCCGCAGGGCGGCCGGACGAACGATGGGCGGTACACCGGTTGTGATGGAGGGGCCGGTCTCGGCGGCGTCAGCCCTCCGGCGGCGTCCCGGACCATTCGGCTATAATGGTTCGAACGGGGGGAAAAGTCAATAAGCGGGTAGACCGATGGGGCAGAATCTCAGACGCTTACTTGCAGGCGTCGAGTTTGCAGGTCCTCCGGATGTCCGATTTTTTGATCCGCTTGCACAGCGCGCAATCCCGGGTTTTGACGGCGATCTCATAGAAGCAGTAGCCTTCGACGCCCAGGGCGGCCTTGCCCCAGTGCTTCGTAATGTTTTCGCAGCGGTCCGGCTGTTGGGCTTTGACCACCTCTTCTTCGTAGCACCACGGCGCCCGCACGTCGTCCTTGCAGCGCTCGTACAGGGCGTCCTCTTCGGCGAAGGCGGACGCGCCGGGAAGGGCGAGCGCCATGGCGATGGAAACGGTGAAGATTCCGATTGTCCTGAACATGGTGCGCCTCCTTTTTTGGGGTTGAAACCGGTTATTGCCGGGCCGGCGCCTCCTGATACTGTTTCCGATAGAGCGCATAATAGGTCACGGGAATCACCAGCAACGTGAACAACGTCGAAGCGAACAGCCCGAAGATCAGGGTCCAGGCCAGCCCGGAGAAGATGGGGTCCAGGGTGATGGGCCACGCCCCCAGGGCCGTGGTGGCGGCGGTCAAAAGGATGGGCCGCATCCGGATGGCCCCGCTCTGGAGGATCGCCTCCCGGAAGGATTGCCCTTCTTCCAGGGCGTCCTGGATGAACTCGATGAGCACCAGGGAGTTGCGGATCACGATGCCGCCCAGGGCGATCATCCCGATCATGCTGGTGGCGGTGAAAAAGACCGGCGTCTCGAACCCGCCCACCTGTACGTTGGCGACGAGGTTGAGCAGAAAATACCCGGGCATGGCCCCGATAAGGGTCAGGGGGATGGCCATCATGATGAGGATCGGCATGAAAAAGGAATTCGTCTGGATGATCAGCAGGATATAGATCCCCAGCAGGGCCGCGGCAAAGGCGATGCCCATGTCCCGGAAGACCCGGAGGGTGATCTTCCATTCCCCCTCGCCGGCCCATTCTGCCCGGATGCCCGGCGGCAGGGGGTTCGTTTTCAACCGGTCCTGCATGTCCAGGATCGCCTCGGCCGGGGCCCGGCCGGCCATTTCGGCCAGCACGTAGACCACCCGGTCCAGATTTTTGTGGTAGATGGTCTGTTCCACCGGAACCTTCCGGATCCGCACCAGTTCCGCCAGCGGGACCATCTGGCCCGTGGCCGTCTTCATGGGGATCTGGGACAGCTCCGTGGCCGAGGACCGCCGGGCCCGAGGCAGCACCGTCCGCACCAGCAGCGGCTGCCGCTCGTCCGGCATGTGGACCGTGGCCGGGGCGGCGCCGTCCAGGGCGATCCGGAGGGTCCCGATGATCGCCTGGGTGGAGACCCCGTGGAGGGCCGCCTTCTCCTTGTCGACGACAAAGTCGAACCGGTCGTGGTCGGCCTGGGCCATGTCGTCGATGTCCACCACGAAGGGCTCTTTCCGCATGATCTCCTGGATCTGCTCCCCGGCGGCGATGAGCTGCCCGTAGTCCCGGTCCGGGTCGCCGTAGATTTCGGCCACGAGCGTGGAGAGCACCGGCGGCCCAGGCGGCACCTCCACGAGCTGGATATTGGCCCCGTTCTCCCGGGCGATCCGCTCCAGGTCGTTCCGGAGCCGCAGCACGATGGGATGGCTCTGCATGGACCGCCGGGCCTTGTCCGCCAGGTTGATCCGGATGTCGGCCAGGTGCGGCCCTTCCCGGAGATAGTAATGGCGGACCATGCCGTTGAAGTCGATGGGGGAGTGGGTCCCCACGAAGGAAACGTAGTTCGTCGCCTCGGAGACGGTCCGCAGGTAGGCCTCGAAATCCCGGACGACGGCGTCGGTGGTCTCCAGGGTGGTCCCCTCGGGCATGTCCACGACGATCTGGAACTCGTTCTTGTTGTCGAAGGGGAGCATCTTGAGGGGCACCAGCCGGAAGACCACCAGCAGCAGCGGAATGGCCAGCAGGATCAGGATCGCTGCCAGCAGTCCGTACCGCCAGCCCCGGGACTTCAAAAAGGGTGTGACCGCGCCGCGGTAGGTCCGGTTGATCCAGCCTTCGGGCGCCTTTTTGTCGGTGTCCACATCGGCGGGTTCCACGTCGATCTTTTTGAGCAGGGTGTGGGTGAACCAGGGGACGATAGTGATGGCGCAAAACGTCGAAAAGATCACCGTGATGGGCACGTTGGCCGCCATGGGCGCCATGTAGGGCCCCATCATGCCGGTGATGAAAAACAGCGGCGTAAAGGAGACGATAATGGCCAGCGTGGACATGATCACCGGCGGCAGCACCTCGTTGACGGCAAAAAGGGTGGCGTTGACGGGCTTGCGCCTGCCCATGAAAATGTGGCGCTGGATGTTGTCCACATTGGTGATGGGGTCGTCCACCACCAGCCCCAGGGAGAGGATCAGGGCGAAAAGCGTCACCCGGTTGATGGTGTAGCCGAAGAGGAAATTGACGAAGAGGGCCAGGGAAAAGGAGATGGGCACGGCCAGGGCCACCACCAGGGCCTCCCGCCATCCAAGGGTGACCGCCAAAAGGATCACCACCGTCATGATGGCGAACCCCAGGGAGGAGAGGAGCCCGTTGACCTTCTCCTGGGCCGTGGCGCCGTAGTTGCGGGTCACTTCGGTATGGACGTGGGCCGGGATGAGAGTCCGTTCCAGCCGGTCGAGTTCCGCCAGGATCTTCCGGGCTACGTCCACGGCGTTGGTCCCCTGCTTTTTGGCCAGGGCCAGGGTCACGCTGGGATAGGTCAGGGGGCGGTCCCGGCGGTCGTGGTCCTGCCGGTAGCGGTGGGAATACCCGATCCGCGAATAGTTGTCGGCCTCTTCGGGGCCGTCGATCACCTCGGCGATGTCCCGGAGGTAGACCGGCCGTCCCTGGTGGACCCCCGCCACCAGGTCTCCCACATCTTCGGCCGTGGCGAGAAACGACGTGCTGGTGACGGTGTATTCCCGGTTGAACTGGGAAAAAGATCCGGCGGTGACCGAGGCGTCGGCGCCCTTGAGGGCCCGCTGCACCTCCAGCAGCGACACATTGAGCCCCGCCATCCGCTCGGGGGAGAGTTCCACCCGGACCTCCCGGCGGCGGCCCCCCACGATGACGGTGCGGGAGATGTCCTCCACCTGGGAGAGGCGGGCCAGCACTTCTTCGCCCATCCGGTGGAGCTGGGCGTCGTCGTACCGGTCGGAGTAAAGGGAGATGTTGACGATGGGCACGTCGTCGATCTCCACGGGCTTGATGACCCACCCTTTGACGATGGGCGGCGCGGCGTCGATGTTCATCCGGATCTTGTTGTGGAGCTTCACCAGGGACCCCACCCGGTCCTCGCCCACATAGAAGCGGACCGTCACCACGGCCATGTCCCGCCGCGACATGGAATAGACGTATTCCA
>CAYPCE010000274.1:0-3571 GCA_964409085.1 uncultured Desulfobacteraceae bacterium
GCCGCCCGCTTTGGTTTTCGCAAGGGCCAGGATGCCGGCGCCCAGCAGAAAGTGGGCCGCGGAGATGATATACACCGGCGGAAAATCGAGGGCCAGCGCGCAAACGAAGCCGATGAGGGTCGCGGCAATGCCGATGGCGATCCCCATCAGAAAAAACGGTTCGACGCCGGACGCCGCCCCCATGGCGAACAGGGGCGGCAGAATCAGCCAGGCCGTGGTGAGCAGCGGCCCGACGCAGACCAGCGCCGAAGTGATCACCACCGATGCGCCGATCCGGTAACCTGTTTCGATCCGCCGGTGGCTGCGATGCCGGAGTCGCAACCCGGTTTCATCCAGGCAGTATTCGAAAACAACACCCCTGAACCGATAGCACAGGCCCAGGAGCGCGGCGTTCATTGCCAGGGCCGTCCAGAACTGGACCGGACCGACGGCGAGAATCTCACCGCTCAGCAAGTGAGAGAGGTCGGCGTGAACGTGGGTCGAAAAATGCATGGAAAGGTAGGTGACCGTCTGGCCGAGGACAAAAACCGCCGCGAGCGCCATTTCCTTTTTGCGATCCGAACCGTTGGCCTGGGCGTTGCGAAAGACGGGCGCGGATAAAAAGGCGAACAGCGACGCCGCCACGATCACGCTCAGCAGAAGACGGTTTTCCGCGGAGAGGCCGCCCAGGAGGCACAGCCCGATAACCGCCGAGCCGAAGGGCGGGAGGACGATCCCG
Organism: uncultured Desulfobacteraceae bacterium; assembly: GCA_964409085.1. Classification (GTDB taxonomy): domain Bacteria; phylum Desulfobacterota; class Desulfobacteria; order Desulfobacterales; family JAABSP01; genus JAABTD01. Next base: position 719 of record CAYPCE010000274.1, read on the forward strand.
AGCAGGATCTCTCCCCGGAGGTAAAGCGCCGCCCCCATGGCCGGCGTCATTGCCGCGTAGGCCAGGGCCGTCATCAGCGGGATGGCCGAAAAGCCGAGCAGAAACAGGAAATCGCTCATTCAATTCCACCGTTGCGGATGGAGACGCGCCGGGCGCGCCCGGCCCAGTTGTTCGAATGGCTGGCGGCCAGAACACCCACGCCCGTTTCCGCCGTCAGCCCGTAGAGCAGGCGCTCGATCCGGTCTTCCGTGTTTCGGTCCACATTGGCCGTCGGTTCGTCCAAAACCAGCAGCAGAGGGTCGCACGCCATGGCCTTGGCCAGAAGCACCCGCCGCTTTTGACCGCCCGACAACCGGCCGTACCGCACATCCGCCATCGTTTCCATACCGACGGTTCGGAGGGCCGCCGTCGCTTTCAATCGGCCGGTCCCCCATCCTCCGAAAACCCCTAAACGGACGACATCGAAGGCGGTGGCCGGGGCATCCGAATGGATCGTCGCTTCCTGGGGGACGTATCCGAGACGGTGCGGGGAGACATGACGCCGCAGGATTCCCCCCGTTTGGCGGATCAGACCGAGAACGCCCCGGATCAAGGTGGTCTTTCCACTGCCGTTGGGGCCCGTCAGCAGGACGAAGTCGCCGACGTCAAGGCGGAACGTGACGCCTTCGACGGCAAACCCGTCGGCATATCCGAAAGCCGCGCTCTCCAGTTCGAGCAACGGTGAATTCACCGGGCGAGATTTTCCAGCAGCACGCGGAGGTTGTGGCGTTGCAGCCCGATCCACGTATCGATTCCGGGTTTCGCGCCCACGGCGTTGGCGAACTGAACCGCCCGGGCGTCGGTCTTTTGGGCCAGGCTCTCCGGAAGCCGGGGATTCTGCGCCTGGTTGTAGATGATCAACCGCACATCGTGTTGACGGATCAGATCGACCAGGTGCGCCATATGGGCCGCGCTGGGTTGAATGCCCGGCTTGGGTTCGATGGCGCCGACTTTCTCCATGCCATAAAATTGGCAAAGATAGGCGACATCCGGATGGTAGGCGATCACTTTTTGACCGTTCAGCGGCGCGCCTTTTTCCCGCAGTTCCGTCTCAAGGGCAGAGAGCGTCTCAAGGTATTGCGCCAGGTTGTTCCGGTAGAGCGCTTCATTGCCGGGATCATGATGGATAAAGGCCTGCGCGATGTTGCCGGCCATCACCTTGCCGCACTGGGGGCCGACGTTGAAGTGGGGATTTCCCAGGGGGTGCTGGTGCCCCTCGGACCGGTCCCATTTCTCCGGCTTTTCCAGGATCTCAACGCCTTTCCCCACCTCGACCCATCCTTCGCCGCCTTCCATGACGCCGCGGTTTCTGGCGTCTTTGGCAATGGCCGGCAGCCAGGCGTGCTCCGCGTCAAGCCCCAGGTTGAGCAGAATGTCGGCGCGGTTGATTTTGGGGATGAAGCTGGGCCGCACGGGAACGGCGTGCAAGTCCTCCCGGCCGGTGGTGAGGGAAATCACCTTGACCGAATCGCCGCCGATGACCCGGGCCATGTCGGCCAGATCGGGGATCGATGCGACCACGTTGAGTTTGGCGACGGCGGGCTGCGCCGCCGCAAGCGGGAAGATCAGCATAACGGCAAACAGGAAGCGGATGGTCATCGGTTTCATCGTTTCCTCCCATGGGTGTGGTGGCCGATCACGGCGTCATATTGGAGCATGAAGCGGTTGACCGGGTCCAGATTGTCGGAATAGTCATACCGGCTGTATTCCAGGCGGATGAACTGAAAATGGGTCATTTGGAAGGTCACAAAGGCCCCATACCGGTTCTTGTCAAAATCATCGGAAAACCGGTCGTTTTCGAAAACCTCGCCAAACAGGCCGTAATGCCAGGTGGGGTTGTGCTGGTAATGAATATGGGCGAAAAGCCCTTCCCGACCCCGCTCTTCCTTGTAGATCACGTCATCGGAAACGGTTTCGAACGCCTCGTAATTGGCCAGGAATTCAACCCCGAAATCGAGATTTCGGTCCCGGTTCCGGGTGAGGGGATGCCAGAAAAATGTTGCATCGAACCCGTAAACGGTTTTGGCATAGTCTTCTCCGTCGATCCGCTGGGAATACTTGTAGCTCGGCTGGTGGACGACGCTCGCGCCCAGATCGAGGCTCCAGTTCGGCCCGAACTCGAAGGCGGTGGCGGCCCGGGCTCCGTACGCGAGGTCTTCCGCGCCTTTGTTGTTTTTGGCGTCGGTTCGCGGTTCGTCGGTGTCCACCAGGTCTTCCGGCCAGACAATGCTGCCGTCCGGCGCGTGATAGTGGGTCCCGTGTTTGCTGTACCCCAGTTCCGCCGCGATCCGGTCCAGGTCCGATTCATATCCTTCCCGCACCGGGTCTTCGTCGTGGCTGTGGCCTTCGATCTTTTCATAAACCGAAAAGGTCAGCTCCAGGAAATGGGGGATGGGGACCAGCCAGGACAGCTCCGCGCCCTTGCCGTTGAAATGGCCCCCGAAATACTCCATGTAAATGCGGGGCTCGGAGACGAAGGGCATGGCGTGGGTGTGGAATTGATTCCACCGGCCGAAATTGGCCAGCATCTTTCCGCCCTTCAGCTTCAGGTTTCCCGGCAGCGCGGGCAGGAGGAAATAGCCCTCGTGCAGGGCCGCGCCGTCTTCGGCGAAGTTGAAATTGCCGTGAAGCTCCCCGAAGGGGTCGATATTGGCGTTGACGTCGAGTTCGGCCGAGCGGATGTTGACCCCCAACGTCGTCCATTCGTCCCCCTCGATGTCGGAAATATCGGTCACCATGTCGAAGGCGAAGCCGAGGTTCGGGTTCTGCCAGGCGCCCAGGGCGCGATGGGCCGGCCCCAGAACCGGGTCTTCG
>CAYPCE010000274.1:3671-4748 GCA_964409085.1 uncultured Desulfobacteraceae bacterium
GTCCACGCTTTCATCGATGATTTCCCCGGAAAAGGAGGTCACATAGATCCAGTCCGTGCCGGCTTTGACCGAAAATCCGTCCTCGGTCCTCACCTGTCGTTCCATGGCGTCCACCGGGTACACCATCCCTCCGGAGAGGATGAACAGGTGATCCCCCATAGCCCCGACGCCCACCGCCACGCCCGGTTCGGGGGCCGGGATGGTGGTGACGGACCGGTAACTTTCCGAGGCCGGGTCGATATCCACGAGGTACAGGTTCGATGCGTTGAGATCGGAGAGGACGGCGGTTTTTCCGTCCTTTGACATGGCGAAACGGCCGTCCCGGCTGGACCAGTCCAGGGAAGCGCCGGGTATGGCGAGGGATTCGAGGGTTTCGTTTTCCATGTCAAGGAGAAGGATCTTGTCGGTTTCCCGCCGCTCTCCATCCACCATGAGGTTGTGCAGCCCGACGGCGACGGGATTCTCCCCGCCGTGGTAGAGGAAACTGGTCCGGCCATCCGTGGGATAGGGAAGGCGCCGGACCTTCATCATGGAGGCCGGGTCGATGACCTCGATCCCCTCGACGCAGGCGATGAAAACCCGGTCGGTGCGGGGGTAATGGGCATCTCCGTGGGCGCCGCTTCCGATATCAATCGTTTTCAGCATCTTGTCCGTCGGAACTTCGACGACCTTTGCCCAGTTTTCCGCCATGTGGGTGGTCACCAGAAGCCCCCCGTTGGTCATGAGGGCCGCTGAATGGGGCGAACCGTGGGAGATGACGGCGTCCACGTCTCCGGACGCGGCGTCGGCGACGGTGAGCGTGCTGTTTTCGTCGTTGGCGAAAATCACCTTTCCGCCATCGGGGGAAACGCTCATGTGCGCCGGGTTGTGAACCTCGGACAGGGCGGCGTGCTTTTCTGGGGTGGCCATGTGGCCGTGATCCATGTGCGGGTAAAACCCCGAGGTGAAGGCCTGGGCCATGTGCCCGCTGGCCATCCAGAGGGTGGGGCGGGAATCGGATGGCGCATAGGCGATCTTGATCATGGGGTGGATGTGGGCCGCAAAGGTGGCCCGCTTCCGCCCGCCGTCGGCGTGGTA
>CAYPCE010000275.1:0-4745 GCA_964409085.1 uncultured Desulfobacteraceae bacterium
TCGCGCAGGAGGACCTCTTTTTCGGCCAATGCGTTTTTCAGCGCGGTTTCGGCCCCCTTCCTTTCGGTGATGTCCAATACCGCGCCGATTATTCCGGCGACCGCGCCCGCATTGTCCCTGTAAACCGATTTGCTGAAAATCACATCCCGAAGCTCGCCCTTGGCGGTTTCGACCTGCGATTCATATCGTTGTTCACCGCCGCTTTCGAAGAGTTCATTGTCTTTAGCGTAGTAGATTTCAGCCAGACGGCGCGGGACGATGTCGAACACGGTTTTGCCGATGAGGTCATCATTTGGTTCTCCGAAAAATGTTTCAAACGCATCATTGACCCCCAAATACCGTCCATTTTTGTCTTTGTAGAAAACCGGCGTCGGTATGGCGTTTAACAGCGTACCGAGAAACGCCTCTCTTTCCTTGAGAGCGGTTTCGACACGCTTCTGTCCGGTGATGTCAACCACAACGCCGATCGCATACCGGATGCTTCCATCATCCTCCCGGATCACGCTCGACGACAAATCGGCCCATTTAGAGCGGCCGTCTTTATGGCGATAGCGCTTTACGAGACGGTATGCGTCTTGTTTCCCATTCAAAACAGGCCGGTCCGTCTGAATCGACAGCTCCCGGTCGTCGGACAGCGTCACATCGATAACGGTCATCCGGAGCAGTTCCTCCCGGGTATATCCGAGCATGTCGCAGATGGCCTGATTGGCGTCGATGAAACGGCCATCCGCCGACACAATGGCCATACCGGCTGTCGCCTGCTCGAATATGAGGCGGAAACGGGCTTCGCTTTCCTTCAACGCCTGTTCGGCTTGAACCCGGCGGGTAACATCCCGAACAATCGAATACAACAGAATTTTTTCATCATATTCCACCGGCCCGCTGCTCACCTCCACATCCCGGATGGTTCCGTCCTTCACCCGGTGTTGGAAATGGAAAAAGTCGCGCTGTTCCTGACGGGCCGCCCGCATTTCGTTTTCAACCGCCGCCGGGGCCAGGGTATTGATCTCTTTGATGTTCATCCCGGTCAATTCATCGTGAGACCAGCCATAAAAGGTCATGGCCGCCGGGTTGGCGTCCCGTATGGCGCCGGTATCCGGGTCGATCACCAGCATGACCACATGCTGGTTCTGGAAAATGGCGCGGTAGCGGGCTTCGCTCCGGCGCAGGGCGTCTTCCGCCCTTTTCTGCTCCGTACGCTCTCTCGTATAAACGGCGACCCCGATAATCTCCGCCCCTGTTTCGTCGTACACGGGATAATAGCTGACATCCAGGAAGACCCGGGTCCCGTCGGGGACGGAAAACCATTCCCGGAACAGGACGGTTTCCCCGGCAAAACACCGGTCCATATAGCCGCGCAAGCTCCGTTCGAAATGCTCCTTTCCGTGGAATTCCGCAACATGGCGGCCGATGAAGTCTTCCTTTGATTTTCCGACACGCTCCGCGCGGGCGTCGTTCACGATCTCGAAAATGTAATCCCGGTTCACGTAGGCCACCGGTTCGGTCACGGCGGACAAGATGCCCGCGTATTTCCGAAGGGCCTCTTCCGCCTGCTTCTGTGCGGACACATCCCGGAAAATGCCCAGAACACAAGATTTTTCTTGAATATGAATCACGGATGGACTGATCTGAACCGGTATTTCCCGGCCATCCGCATGCTGTACAACAAAATCCGTGTACCGGTTTTCTCCCTTCTGCCTGACATCCTTTTCGAAATTGCGCATGGCCGCCGATCGTTGTTCCGGCGGGTGCAATGCGGTAAAGTGCATGCCGATGATTTCATGCCTTCCCTTGCCGGTGAGCTGTTCGGCTTGTTGGTTGGCGTCCTGGATCACGCCGCTTTCGGCGCAGGCGACGAAAATTGCGTCGTTTGCGGCGTCAAAAAGGGTCCGGTACTTGTTTCGGCTCTCCCGCAACGCCTCTTCCGCATGCTTCTGTTCCGTGATATCCGTCATGAAACACAAGCCCGCCGGCCTGTCCTTCCATGCAAACAACGCCACCTTGAGGTTCACCCATCGGGTGTCGCCGGATTTGTGGATGATCCGGAAGGGGTAAATATCGGGGATGGACATGTCCCCGGCAAGTCTCGATTTATGCCGTTCCCCCACCATCCGCCGGTCCGCCTCATGGACGAATCCGGTGAGCGGCCGGGAGCCGAGTTCCTTTCCGGAATACCCAAAAAGTGCCTCACCCCTGGGATTGGAGAACACAAACACGCCGTCCTGGGCCACGAGTATCGCTTCATTGGCCTTTTCCACCATGGGCCGGTATGGGCTCTCGCTTTCACGGGCCGCCATTTCGTCCTGGGATTCTTCAACGGGGCGCCGGTCGGGCGTCCGTCCGGCGAGCGCCTGTTCCAGTTCCAGCACCCGGTTTTCCAGGTCTTCATAGGAGGGCTTGTCAGGCATGGGGTTCTCCTGTCTCGGCGGACGGATGATCCGCCGGGGGTCGATAATGGTTTGGACCGCGATGTGACGGCCGCACCGGGCAAGGCGGTAACAAAAAGAGGGCCCAATATCCGGGCCAGGCCGCGGGTTTGAGCCGATCCGGCGTCGCTTTCGATTCGACAACGATGTGGGGCATGACGGTGGACCTCAGGGGAGTTCGGGGGAAGGTCGCGCCGACGCCGCCGGTCGGACATCGGGGGGACTATACCGGAAACCGGTCCATTTCTCAACCCATTCGCCCGGCACCACCCGGCTCTGCCCGCAATTAATCCTATGCTTTTTCCCCTGTTTTTGGTAAGAAACTCTTTCAGCGCAGGGCCACGTCTTCGAATACCATCGGGAGGAGCGAGTGGAGAAGCTCAAACAGTATGTGCTGAACAACTTCGAACAGGCGTTCGTCCTCGTCATCCTCGCCACGGTCTTCATCATCAACTATTATATCCCCCAGAAAATCGCTTTTCTCAATTTCTATTTCCTGCCGGTCATCCTGGCGGGGTATTTCCTGAGCGCCCGCCATTCCATCATGGGGTCGGTGCTGTGCATCGTGATGGTCACCGTCTACATCTATTTTTATCCCGACTCCTTCCTGACAGACCGGACGCGGCTCGATCTCTATTTGCACCTGATGGTATGGGCGGGGTTCCTGATCCTGTCCGGGGCGGTGGTGGGCAAGCTCCAGGAGAAACTCCGGTCCGAGATCGCCGAAACCTGCGATTTGAACGACCAGCTCACGGCGCAACAGGACGAACTCGACGCTGCCAACACGTCGCTCCGGGAATACAACGAAGACCTCGAAGAAATGGTCCGGAAGCGGACCGACGAGCTGGAAAAATCCCGGGAAGCCGTCGAAAAGCTCAAGGGCAAAGTGGAGGAGGCGCTCTATTCCACCATGGATTCCATGGTGGTGAAGCTGATGATCGAAGGACGGCTGCGCAACGAGAAACGCAAGGTGAGCGTGATGTTCTCGGATCTGGTCGGCTTCACGTCGTATTCCGAAGAGCGGAGCCCGGAACTGCTGGTGCGGGACCTCAACCGGTATCTCAGCGACATGGAGCCCATTATGATGGCCTACCACGGCCACATCGACAAATACCTCGGCGACGGTATCATGTGCGAGTTCGGGGCGCCCATTGATTACGAAAACTACCGGCTGCTGGCGGTCCTGGCGGGTTTGAAGATGCAGCAGAAACTGGCCACCGCGGGGTATCCGTGGCGGATGCGCATCGGCGTGGCCTCGGGGACTTCCATCGTGGGCCTCGTCGGGTCCCGGCGCCAGTCCTACACCACTATCGGCGACGTGGTCAACCTGGCCTCACGGCTGGAAAAAAGCTGTCCGCCGGGCGGGGTGCTGGTGGACAGCTTCACCCTGGAGGGCATCCGGCCTTTTGTGGAATACCGGCTGAAAACCGACTTCAACGGCAAGGAGCATGCCGACGGCGCCCTCGAAGCGGAGTTCGGGGAACTGCTGGACCGGCTGGCATCGGCGGAAACGGACACGGCGAAGGCGGGGTTGCTCCATCAGCTGGGGCGGCTCTATATGTCGGTCGGGGATTACGGCGAGGCGGTCTCGTGCTTTGAAAAGGGGTTGACCGCCGACTCCGATGACGTGGAGATGAAGGTGGCCTTCGCCGAGGCCGCGATGATGAAATCGGAAGCCCGGAAGATCAACGTCCGGGGGCGGAAGCAGCGGGTGGCGGCCTACGAGATTCTCGGCATCCGGGATGCGCTGCTGGACCGGGAGAAGATCCCCGCCGGATTTTACGAACAGTTCGCCCAAGCCGTGGACCTCATCGAAATCCCCGACGACGTGATCCTGCCGGTGGAGGCCCTGGACGGGTGTATCGGCCACTCCCGGGTGGTGGCCGTGCTCTCTTACGCCGTCGCGGCGGAAATGGGCCTGCCCGGGGGGGAGAAGACCGAGATTCTCCACGCGGGGTTCGTGGCCGACATCGGCAAGGAGATCGTGCCCCACCACCTCCTCAACCGGAGCCCGGGCAGCCTCAGCGACACCGAGATCCGGGAGATCCAGAAACACCCGGTGGAAGGCCCCAACATCCTGAAGAAGATGGGCTACGATTCGGACCCCCTGCACCGGATCGTCCGCCACAGCCACGAGCATGTCAACGGCGCCGGCCATCCCGACGGCCTGGCCGGCGACGCCATTCCCCTCGGCGCCCGGATCGTCGCCGCGGCCGACGCCTACGACGCCCTGACCTCCTGGCGGCCCTACAGCGAAAAGTGGGACCGGAAAGCGGCTTTCGATGAACTCCGGCGCGGCGTCGAACGCGGCGCCCTGGA
>CAYPCE010000276.1:0-4733 GCA_964409085.1 uncultured Desulfobacteraceae bacterium
GCCACCCCTGCCGAAAGCCGGCCGATGGAGGCCAGTTTCTCCTGCTGCATCATGAGTTTCTGGAGGTTGATGTCCTTGGTGATGTCCCGTGAAATCTCGATGGCGCCGATGGCCCGTCCCTTTTCCAGCAGGGGATAGCAGGAGATGGAGTAGAAGATCTTGTTGTTGTCTTTGCCCAGGTGGATGTGGGTGGTCTGGGACGGCTTGTGGGTTTCCAGCGTCTGGATCAGCGGGCAGGGGTGCTCCTCGCCGGAACACGGTGTGTTCTGGTGGTGGGTGATTTCGTAGCAATAGCGGCCGATGGCGTCTTCCCGTTGGAGCCCGAGCTTCTGGAGCATGGGCTCGTTGATATCCAGGACTTGGTAATCGGATCCGATGACCATGATGTCTTCCTGGATCAGTTCGTTCATGATCACGTCATGGATCGCACGGGTTTCTAGGGGAATGGCCGATGGGCCGTCGGTTTGGCTGGTCATGGAACGCTCCTTGGGGTGTGGGGAACCGGTCTGCCGGTTCAGGTGGTTTCTGCCGTTTCGCCAAAATAATATGACGGGAAATGTCCGTCAACCGGTTTGGCGATCAAGTGAGATATTGTAATAGAAGCCGGGAAGATAAAAAAATATTTGACAACCCCGTCTTTTCTTGACTAATAAGGTCGAGAAAGTTGAGTTATGTTCGTCACGCAAAAGACCCAATATGCGCTTCGGGCCATTTTCGAACTGGCCAAGCACCGGGACGCCGGCCTCCGGAAGATCTCCGACATCGCGCGGGCCCAAGCGATCCCGGAGCGGTTTCTGGAGGTGATCCTCAGTCAGCTGAAAAAAAGTGGCTTCGTGATTTCCAAGCGGGGATACCACGGCGGCTATCGACTGGCAACGCCGCCGGAGCATATCAGCGTGGGCGACATCCTCCGGTTCATGGAACAAAAGGGGCGCCCCCTTCACTGCATCGCCTGCATCTCCCGGTGCAAATGCCCCCTGGACGGCGGATGCGCCTTCCGGCCCATGTGGAACCAGATCGAGGACGCCATCTACCATATCTATGACCGAACCACCATACAGGATCTGATCAATAACGAAACGGATTGCGCAGCAGTCGCCAATGGGTGAGCCCCTCCAATAAATAAAAACGATGTTCAGAACGGATCGCCAAGGGTAAGGAAGAGACATGAAGAAAGGAAGATCACGGTTTCGATGGGCGGGAATCTTAATGGGGATCGGAATGGTCGCCATCTGCGGGATTTCAGCCCAGGGCATTGAGGCGCTGGGCGGCAAAAGGACCGAACGCGCCGATGTCATCACCATCGACACGCTCCACGCGTTCGGAGATCTGGAGCGGCCGGATGTGGTGTTTCTCCACGACCAGCACACCGACGCCCTGGAGAAGCAGGGCAAAAGCTGCGACACGTGTCATCTGTCCGAAAAGCGGTTCAAGATGGTGCCGGACACCCTGGAATCGGCCATCAAGCGGGTCGATCACCTCTCGCCCAAGTTCAAACGGCTCAAGGACGAAGGGCGGCAGGAGGTCATGGACATCTACCACGACGAGTGCATCGGCTGCCACAACCGGACGGCCGACGAAGGACACGAAAGCGGGCCCGTCACCTGCGGCGAGTGCCACCGGGAAGACCCCCCGGCCATGTCGAACCGGGCAGACATGGGTATGGACCGATCTCTCCACTACCGCCATGTCAAGGCCCAGGAAAAAAAATGTGAACTCTGTCATCATAAATACGACGCCCTTAAAGACAAGCTCTACTATGCCAAAGGCGAAGAGGGGACCTGCCGGTACTGCCACGAAGAACAGACCGAGGAGAATCGGATTTCCATGCGGCTGGCCTCCCACATCGCCTGCCTTGATTGCCACCGGAAGACCATGGAAAAAGAGAAGGTCGCTGGCCCGGTCCGGTGCAGCGGCTGCCACCATCCCGAGATGCAGGAAAAGATCGAAAAGGTCGATCCCGTTCCCAGAATGGAGCGGAACCAGCCCGACGCCCTGATCGTCAAAATCAGTGAGGGCGGAGAGGCGGGTGCGCCGGAGAACAACCGGATGGCGGCGGTCCCCTTCGATCACAAGGCCCACGAGATCTATAACGACACCTGCCGGGTCTGCCACCACGAAGAGATGAAAACGTGCAGTTCCTGCCACAGCCTGCTGGACACGAAGACCGAAGGGTCGGTCAATCTGGCCCAGGCCATGCACCAGCTCCGCACCGACACGAGCTGCATCGGCTGCCACGCCGAACAGCAGGAGGCCAAGGAGTGCGCCGGGTGCCACGGCTTCATGGCCAAGCACCGGAAGCAGCCCGACGCCTTCTGCAAGACCTGCCACATGACGCCGGTTGAAGAGCTGCAAAAGGAAACGACGCCGGAGGCGATGACGGCCATGGCCCAGGCCCAGCTCGCGGCCCGTCAATCCGTTGACGGGACCTACGATCTGGCCGACATTCCGGAAACGGTGACCATGGGCGTGATGGCAAAGGACTATGAGCCGGCCAAAATGCCCCACCGGAAGATCGTGACGTCCATGCTCAAGAAGATCGAGGGCAATAAGCTGGCGGCCCATTTCCACCAGGAAAAAGGGACCTTCTGCCAGGGGTGCCACCACAACGCCCCGCCGTCCAAAAAGCCGCCCCGGTGTTCCAGTTGTCACGGCAAGCCCTTCGACCCGCTCCGGCCGGACATGCCGGGCTTGAAAGCCATCTACCACGACCAGTGCATCGGCTGCCACGACCGGATGGGGGTCGAGAAGCCGGCCGCCGTGGACTGCATCAGCTGCCACAAGGAAAAGACGAAATAGAGATCCGCTTTATCCATACATTATCGAGGTAACGTCTATGTCCATATCACGCAGAAAATTTCTCGGATGGATCGGCGCAGCCGGCGCGAGCGCAACCCTGGCCAAACCCGCCCGGGCCGCCGGCGGAAAGCAGTTCGAGGGCTTCCCGGACACCGACGGGGTGCTCTTCGACGCCGTCAAATGCATCGGGTGCCGCCGGTGCGAGGCCGGGTGCAACAAGGTCAACGACCTGCCGGAACCCGACGTCCCCTTCGACGACCTGACGGTGCTGGAAAAGAAACGGCGGACCCACGCCGATACCTACACCATCGTCAACAAATACGAGGTCGCCCAGCAGAAGAGCCCGCTCTACCGGAAATTCCAGTGCAACCACTGCCTGGAGCCGGCCTGCGCGTCGGCCTGCTTTGTCCGGGCCTTTACCAAGACGGAGACCGGGGCGGTGATCTACGACGCGTCGGTCTGCGTCGGGTGCCGGTACTGCATGATCGCCTGCCCCTTCGAGGTGCCCACCTACGAGTACGACAAGGTCCTGACCCCCCGGATCATGAAGTGCACCCTGTGCTATCCGCGCATCAAAGAGGGGCTGCTGCCCGGCTGCGTGGAGGCCTGCCCCACCGAGGCGTTGACCTTCGGCAAGCGCAAGGAGCTGATCAAGCTCGCCCGGGAGCGGATCTACCGCCATCCGGAGCGGTACGAAGACCACATCTACGGCGAAAACGAGATGGGCGGGACCAACTGGCTCTACCTCTCCCCGGTCCCCTTCCGTCAGATCGGCATGCGGGAGGATCTCGGGACCACCTCGGCGCCGGAACTGACCAGCGGCGCCCTGGGCGCCGTTCCCATGGTGGTGGGCCTCTGGCCGGTGCTGCTCACCGGCATCTACGCCATCAACAAGCGGAAGGAAAAGATCGCCCGGCAGGAGCGGGAGGCGGCCGTTTCGTCGGCGGTGTCCGAGACCGAAGCCAAGGCCAAGGAGAATCTCGACAAGGCCATGGAAAAGGCCAAGGCCGACAAGGAAAAGGCGGTGGAAACCGCCGTCAAGAAAGCCCTGGAGGACGCGGCCAAGGAAGCCGAGAAGAAAGATAGCGAGGAGGATAGCTGATGTCGCACGACGATGCACATGCCAAACCTGTCATGTCGCCCATGACCGTCATCGCCGGGATCATCCTGGTCGTGGGCCTCTTTGTGACGGTGCTCCGGTTTACCGGGGGCCTGGCCGCCACCACCAACCTGTCGGACTACAACCCCTGGGGGCTCTGGATCGGCTTCGACCTCCTGGTGGGCGTGGCCCTGGCCGCCGGCGGGTTCGTCACGTCGGCCGCGGTCTACATCTTCGGGATGAAGAAGTTCCACTCGGCGGTCCGGCCGGCCATCCTCACCGGATTTCTCGGCTACGCCCTGGTGGTCTTCGCCCTCCATTACGACGTGGGCCGGCCCTGGCGGCTGCCCTATCCGTTCCTCGTCCAGTCGGGCACCACCTCCATCCTCTTTGAAGTGGGCGCCTGCGTGGCCCTCTACCTGACGGTGCTCTTCATCGAGTTCACCCCCGCGCCCCTGGAATGGCTCGGTTTCAAGCGGGCCCGGAACATCGTGGTCAAGCTGACCCTGGTTCTGACCATCCTGGGCGTGATCCTCTCCACGCTGCACCAGTCTTCCCTGGGGGCCCTCTTTCTCATCGCGCCGTCCAAGCTCCATCCGCTCTGGTACTCAAGTTACATTCCCATCTACTTCTTCATCTCCGCCATCATCGCGGGGCTCTCCATGGTGATTTTCGAAGGGACGTTGACCCACAAGCACTTCGCGGATAAAATGGACGAGGCCCATCTCAAGGAGAAAGAGGACGTGGTGCTGGGGTTCGGCAAGGCGGCCTCCTTTATGCTGGCCGGCTACTTCGTCATCAAGGTGATCGGCATCGCCGTGGACAACGAATGGGC
>CAYPCE010000277.1:0-4731 GCA_964409085.1 uncultured Desulfobacteraceae bacterium
CTGGCGGAAAACGCCGTCCGGCTCACTTTTGAAGACACCGGGGTGGGGATTCCCGAGGAGAACGTCCAGCGCCTCTTCGAACCCTTCTTCACCACCAAAAAAAAGGGCAAAGGGGTCGGCCTGGGGTTGTCGGTGGCCTATGGCATCGTGCAGGAACACGGCGGCAACATCGAGGTGACCTCGGAAACCGGCAGGGGGACGACCTTTACCATCGATCTGCCCCTGAAAAAAGAGACATAGAGGATAAAGTGAGGTTATGAGCAGCACCCGAATCCTGATCGTCGACGACGAACTGATCATGCGGGAATCCCTGGGCGGCTGGCTGGCCCGGGACGGACACGACGTGGACAAGGCGGCCTCCGGCGAAGAGGCGCTCCAGAAGCTGTCGTCCCAGCGGTACGACATCCTCCTGGTGGACATCAAGATGGAGGGGATGAGCGGTCTGGAACTGCTCAAGCGGGTCAAGGAGAAGGACCCGGACGTGGACGTGGTGATGATCACGGCCTACGGCTCCATTCCGTCCTCCATCGAGGCCATGAAAAACGGGGCCTACGACTACCTTCTCAAGCCCTTTGACCCCAACGAACTGGGGGTGCTCATCGAGAAGATCGTGGAGCGCCAGGCCCAGGCCAAGGAGAATCTCTACCTCAAGGAGGAGCACCGGGAGCGGACCCGGTTCGAGTCGATGATCGGCCAGTCGGCCAGCATGCAAAACGTCTTCGATTTTATCCAGGACGTGGCGGCCACCGACACCACCATCCTCATCACCGGCGAAACGGGCACGGGGAAAGGGCTGGCGGCCAAGGCCATCCACACCAACAGCCCCCGGAAGGAGGGACCCTTCGTGGGGATCAACTGCGGCGCCATCCCCGAGCACCTGATGGAGAGCGAACTCTTCGGGCACCAGAAGGGCGCCTTCACCGACGCCAAGGAGAACAAAAAAGGGCGCCTGGAACTGGCCCACGGCGGCACCCTCTTCCTGGACGAGATCGGCGAAATCACCATGCGGATGCAGATCGACCTGCTGCGGGTGCTGGAGGACCGGGTCTTCTACCGCGTCGGCGGCACCCAGCCCATCGAGGCCGATTTCCGCGTCATCACCGCCACCAACCGGAACCTGGAGACGGCCATCAAGGAGGGGATCTTCCGGGAGGACCTTTATTACCGGCTCAACGTGATCTCGTTCACCATGCCCGCCCTCCGGGAGCGGAAGGAGGACATCCCGCTGCTGGCCGACCATTTTCTCCGCCGGTTTTCCCAGGAGACCAACAAGCCCTTTGACGGCATCTCCCGGGACGCCATGGACGAGATGATGATGTACGAATGGCCGGGCAACATCCGGGAACTGGAAAACGCCATCGAGCGGGCCGTGGTGGTGGGCAAGGGGAAGAAGATCGAGCCCGAAGACCTGCCCATATTCCGGCAGGAATACTGCGAGCCGCCGCCCAGAATGTCGTTGAAAGACATGGAGCGGGCCCACATCCGGCAGGTGCTGGAGGAAAACGACTGGAACATCGCCCGGAGCGCCAAGCTCCTGGAGATCGACCGGACCACCCTCTACAGCAAGATCAAGAAATATGATCTTCAAAAAGAGGGCTGATGGCCGGTTCCGGGCGCACCATCCTGATCTCGCCCGTGGGCGACGTGGACCCATCGGTCTGCGAATCGGTGCAGGGCGAAATCGGCCGGGTCTTCGGCTACCCCACGGAGATGCGCCCACTCCTGGACGACCTCTCCTTTGCCTTTGACGCCAAACGGGACCAGTACCACTCCACGCCCATCCTGGAAAAGCTGGATGAACTGGCGTCAGCGGAGGTTCTCAAGATCCTGGCGGTCACCCGGGTCGATCTCTTCATCCCTATCCTCACCCACGTCTACGGCGAAGCCCAGTTGGGCGGCCGGGCCAGCATCGTCTCCCTCAACCGCATGGGCGAGGACCTCTCGCCTGCAGCGGGGGAAGCGGCATTCAGGGGTCGGGTCAACAAAGAAGCGGTCCACGAGCTGGGCCACACCTTTAAACTCCTCCACTGCAAAGACAAAACCTGCATCATGCACTACTGCCGCAAGATCAGCGATGTGGACCGGAAGTCCGGGGAATTGTGCCGGTATTGTAAGGTTTTGATGGGGGATGAGGTGAAGCGGTTGGCGGGTGGGTAAAAGCGTCTGTTGTATCGGTCATTCTTCCTGTTCCGCCAGGATTCTGGCATACGGACGCCCTATCATTCATTTCGACGCGGCGCGGCCAGACGGCCGAAAACATGGCTCAAGGCCGGTATTGGTCAAATCCACCGAGATGATCCATGCCTGCGCCATCGCGTCAATCATATCCCAATTCGGCCAGCCGTTCTTCGCTCAACCCCAGATAGTGGGCCACCTCGTGGACCACCGTGATCTCGATTTCTTCTTCGAGTTCCTCAAGGTCGCGGCAGAATTCCTCCAAGGGTTCCTTGAAGATCAGGATTTCGTCCGGATAGAGCGGGGGCTCCGTCACGGAGCGTTCCGGCAACGGGATGCCGGTGTAAACCCCGAAAAGGGTCTCTCCGGGTGGAATGCCCATGTCGTCCAGAAGCTCCCGGGACGGACGGTTATCCACGGATATGGTCATATTCCGCAGATACGCGCGGATCTCTTCCGGGATGGAAGCGATGGCCCGCTCGACGGCCTGTTCGAAGCGGCGCATGGTGAGTTTCATGGGATTTTTCCCTTTATACTGATGCTGATTTGGCAATCTCAAGCGCCATTTTCAGGCTGGCACCCAACCAGAGATTTAAAGTAACTATTTGATGATCAGGAAAATACTTTTAGCCTTACGCGTTGCTGGTGTCAATATCAACAAAAAACAGCCTTATTCCCTTTCTGTTTGTCTACTGAAACATTGGCAGTACAGTTGCAAAAAAGAGCGAAATCCTTTAATTTGTGGCGACTCCTTTTTTGGAGTCACAATGTCCCGGATACGGGGATATATGGATTATGCGATATCTGACATCTTAATTCTTCTTCTGATTAATCATGCTGTTTAGGTTATCAGATTATGAAACAAAAACGTATACTCGTGCCCACAAGCGGGCCAGAATCATGGAAATGTTTGCTTTCTGAGCCTGAAAAACATTGGCGACCTGGCTTTTCTGCTATGTCCACGGCACTTTCTTGGGAAAGAGCTAACGGAATACCAGATGAGATAGCATCACTGTTTAGAAATGCCATTGATCCGTCATTGCGCGATGCTGAGTTGAATATCGCTATTCCGGAATATAAGGTTGGTCTTGCCGGTGGCTCTCGCCCGTCACAGAACGATGTGTTCGCACTTCTTACCTGCACTGGCGGGCTGATTGCCATTATGGTTGAAGGTAAGGCAAGAGAGCATTTTGATGAAACACTTCTCAATTGGAAAAAAAGAACTTCACCGAAAGGTGCGGAGGCAAGGCTCGCCGATATTGCTGATCACATCGGTCTAACGATGCAGATTCCGGAGCACATTCGATATCAACTGCTTCATCGTACAGCATCAGCGGTAATCGAGGCGAACCGATTTCACGCCCCACACACCGCTATGGTTGTGCAATCTTTCGTTGCTGATGATTCAGAGAACCATTACAACGATTTTTGCGAGTTTATTGAGCTTTACGGAAAAGCTGCCGTCAAAAATCAACTCATCGAATTGACGACAGTCAGAACATGCAGGCTGTTTGCTGGTTGGGTATACAGCAGTTCATAGCAAAAAGATGCCCGAACACTGAGTTGAGATGGACGCGTGTTCCACTGCCGCTCCAAGCAATCGATTTGGAATGAACATGAAGCCCCAAACTACCGTCACTCCTGATCAGGATATCGCGGATCGCATCCGCCAGCTTCTGTCTGTCGGGAACCAATCCGACCGGGAGTTTATCGCCCCCGACTATACATTCAAAGATGTCCGCGCCCTGGCCGCCGGCATTCTCCAAGACCTGCCGGAAAAAGACGCCATCGCATGCCTTTGCACAGAGAACAAGGCCTATACCATCTCCTCTCTACTGGCGGCCCTAGCGGGCGGCTTCTCGCTGGTCCTGCCCTATGCCCTGACGCAACGGGCACTGGCGGATGTCCGGGACATCCTGCCCTTTTCGGTCCTCATCACCGACGACCCCAAAACCGCGCCGCCGGGAATCCGAACCCTGACGCCCCGCCCCGTTGCCGGCGACACGACGCTGTCCCTCGAAACGCCGCTGGATCGTGAATTTTTCTATTTTTTCACGGGCGGTTCCACCGGACGCCCCCAAGTCTGGTCCAAGACACCGATCAACCTGTTCGCCGAGGGATTTTACCAGACGGCGCGGCATCGGCTCACCGAAGACGATCTGATCCTGGCCACCGTCCCCCCGTACCACATTTACGGATTTCTCTTCTCCGTCCTGTTCCCCCTCGTCTCCTCGGCCCGGGTCGTCAACCCGACGCCCACCTATCCCGAGGAAATCCGCCACGCGCTGATCGCCCATCGCCCCACGGTTTTCGTCAGCGTGCCGGCCCATTACCGGGTCCTGAACGGGGCCAACATCCGCTGTGATTCCCTGCGGATGGCCTTTTCCTCGGCGGGTCGGCTCGATCCGACCGACGGCGACGCATTCCACGCCCAAACCGGCGCGGACGTGGTGGAGGTTTACGGCTCCACGGAAACGGGCGGCATCGCCACCCGCTGCCGGAACCGGGGCGAAACGGGGCTGACCCCCTTCGACGGCATCGACTGGAAAATCGAAA
>CAYPCE010000278.1:0-4717 GCA_964409085.1 uncultured Desulfobacteraceae bacterium
CAGGAAATTCCGCTGCTGATCCACTGCGCCATGGAGCCGGTGATCGAGGGATTTCACACCGGCGAGGGCGTCTCCTACGACCATTATCCCCGGTTTCAGAATTTCATGACCGAATTGGCGGACGCCAAGCACCGGGATGTGCTGGTGGACCGGTTTCTGCCCTCCGTGGATGACGGGGGGATGGTGAAACGGCTCCAAGAAGGCATTGATGTCTGCGACATGGGCTGTGGTGAAGGGCTTGCCGCCTTGCTGATGGCCGAAGCATTTCCCCGCAGCCGGTTTACGGGCGTGGACATCTCCGGCGAAGCCGTCGCCCTCGCCCAACAGAAAGCGGTCCGTCGGAATCTGAAAAACATCGCCTTCCATGCGATAGACGCCGTACAAATGAAGCATGATCCGCATTACATGGAGATCTTCGACTACGTCACCGCCTTCGATGCGGTTCACGATCAGACCCGGCCGGCCGACGCCCTAAAGGCCATCCATGCGGTTCTGAAACCCGGCGGCTGCTTTTCCATGGTCGACATCGCCGCTCACACCGACATCGCCGGCAACGCCGATCACCCCATGGGACCGTTTCTCTACACCGTCAGCCTCATGCATTGCATGCCCGTCGGACGCGTCGGCGGCGGCGCCGGTCTGGGGATGATGTGGGGAAAGGAAAAGGCCGTGGCCATGCTCGACGACGCCGGCTTTCAGGAGATCACCGTAACGGAGATCCCGGACGACCCCTTCAACTTTCACTTCTTCTGCAGAAAATAGGGGCCCGCCACGGCCGTCGGCCCCTCAAATTCCCCCTTTTCAGGATCTTTTTTCTGAAAAAATGAAAAAATCCTTCACATTTCCCTTGATTTTTTCACAGTACTCGTTAGTTTATTCGGAGTTCCGGTTATTCAATCGTAATGCAAACCCTTCACATGAAAGAAAGCGAGACGGAGTCAGATGATGAAAAACAGTGAGATTTTTTTGAAGAGTATTTCCGAAGGCCTGAAGGCGCTGGCAAAAGGCATCGAAGAAGTCGCCGAAGGACTGGACAACTTTCAGCAGCAGGATGCCGGTGAAAAGGGGGTTCCGGAAGCTCCGCCGGCAAAGAAATCGTCGACCCGGAAAAAAACAGCGGCCACGTCCACCAAAAGCAGAACGACCCGGAAAAAAACCACTGCCAAGAAATCCGGCGGCAGAAAGAAATCGTCCCGGAAAACACCACCAAAGATGCCCTCCACCGATGCCGTAATGAAGGAACTCCGCAAGTCTCCGGAAGGCCTCGATCCCTCTACACTGGCCCAGAATACGGGATTTACCGTTCGGACGGTTCACAACGCCGTTTCCAAACTGAAAGAGGAAGGCAAGATCGAAAGCGTCAAGCGGGGGGTCTACAAAGCGGCCTGAAACCGACGGAAAGGCCGACCAGACATCGGCTCCTTGGGCGTCCGGTCCCATAAGGACGCCATGACCGGGTGCCGGTTCCAGGGAACCGGCTTCAGAATCCCGAGCCATTCATCATCAGCGGATTTCAGTAGGGCGGCAGCAACCGTCGCAGGCCGTGGGCCAACACCCAGGTCATGAAGATCAGATTCCGGGGGAGTACGCCGGGCAGAAAATACCGAACAGGCCCCGGCGACCCCTCCCCTCGGCGCACCGACGCCAGGCGATCGGCGATGCGCCGCATCTTCGCACCGGTAAGGGGCCATCCCCAGATTCCGTCGATCCAGCCTTTGGGAATCCCCGTTTCCCCGGTGACGGCGCCCACCATGGCCCCCACGATCGCCCCGGTCGTATCCGTGTCACCGCCGCAGTCCAGTACCGAGGTCAACGCGGCTCTGAAATCTCCGAAATGGCGCTGCCACGCATAGGCGGCCACCGGGACCGTACTGTAGGCATAGCCGGTGATACCGCGGGAAAACCCCAGACGATCGGCGAATTCCGCCACGGTCTGTTTCTCGCCGAGCGCCGGTCCCATCTCTCCGATGAGTCCCCGCCATTCGCTGTCGGACCCATGAGTCGAACTGGCCAGGAGCGACAGGAATTCATGGACATCGAGGGGAGTGTTCCCGTGCAGTCGAATCGATCGAGCGGTGAGACGGGCGACCGCCATGGCCCCGGTCAGGGCCCGGGGATCGGTGTGGGAGATCCGGGTCGCCGCCCCGACGAAACGCGCCATCTTATCGGGGTCGGAAGCGAAAAAGGCACCGATGGGAGCGCTCCGCATGGCGGGCCCGTTGCCTGCCGAAAACACCCCGCTGCGACCCGGCGGTATCCCGACCCAGAGTCTCCCCCCCGCCCGGAGAGTGGCCAGCCCCACCCCCGCCGGCAGGGCCGCCAGCCACCATTTCAATCCCCGGGCCAGCCGCTCGGCGAACCGGCCGGGATCATCGGGGCACGCCAGCAGGCTCTGGGCCACCAGCATCGTGTGGTCGGTATCGTCGCTGACCATGCCTCGGCGGGGCAGCGGCGGGGGCAGAAACCGATGGCGCCAATGCCCCTGGAACATCCGCGCCGCCCGACGGCGGGAGAGCCCCTCGGCCGGCAATCCCAGGGCGTCACCGACGGCGGTCCCCCATATAAGCCCCCGAAAACGGTCCTGCCGCGCTTCGTCATGGGTCATTCCCCGATTCTCCCTTCCGGTCAAAATGGCCTTGAAAAAAAAAAGGCCCCATACTATCATTGGTTTCGATCAATTGGGACCACAGGCATCGACGACATCAGGTTAGGCAGCGCCCGCTGAAACGATGAATACAGATTACGTACGATACACCGGCAGACACAAACCCGACCCGGACCGGGCGGGCGTCATCGAGCTTTTTCTGAAACTGTTCCGACATCAGTGCGGCGCCGATCCGGATGCCCCGGCGCAGGTGGCGCAGGTCAGCTCCGACGCCGACGGTCCGGAACTGACCTACGAACTGCGGGTGTACAAAAACAAAAAATGGGAACGCCGCCGCATGACGGTGGGGATCATCGGCGAAAACCCGTCCACGCGAAGCAAAAGCCGCACCCGAAACGCTTCAAGGACCAAAGGCAGCAAGAGCACCTGTTTCAAGGTGACCTACGACAATCTGCTGGTGGTCAAAGTTCCCCCGGCCCCGATTCAGCGTTTCGATGAATACCTCGAAAGCCTCCATACCGAAAGCCGCATCGCGGTCAAGCTGGAACCGGAAATCGAATTCGTGGCGCCGGGCGTGACGGCCCTCATGCGGAAGATCCACTCGTTCAAAGACGCCGCCGATATGAAGGCGTCGGAACTGGAGGCCCGGTACATCGAGTGGCTCCGGGGCCATCCAACCTACCAGGATTTCCTGAAAGTCTCCGGCGGCTTTGTCTTTGTCATGGACCTGTCCAAACATGCCTTCCTCTCCCAGGTAGTGGAGGCCATGCACGACCCGGCCGTTCACCGGTGGGAAATGGGCGAAGAGATCCTCAAAACCCACAACCTGTTGTGGGACATCCTGGAATTCGAAAACAAGTACGGCAGCCAGAACCTGAACATCTGTTTTGGGATCAACAAAGTATATGCCCAGTACGAGGCCCGTCTGTCTGAAATGATGCAGGAGCATGGTCTCTCCTTCCCCATCCCCACTTTCCGGAAGCAGGAATGGTTTCTGCTGCACCTGGCGGAAAGAAGCGTGATCCGCCTGGACGAATCGTTTCCCGATGGGTTCGTGGAAAGCTTCAACGACATGGTCAAAGGGGTGCTGCTGGAAAACAGCGAAGAAGTCGAGGCATATCGGGAGGTGGTGCTGGAATATGTGGAGAACTTGGCCTTTACCCGGAACAAGCCCCAGATGGGGGGGCTGATCTACAATATCATCCACCTGCTGGCCTGTCTGAGAGAGCGTCAAATCGCCATCCGTGACCTGAAGCCGGACAATCTGTTCGTCGTGGCCGAAAAAGACAAATATCCGCTGTTCATCGCCTCGCCGGAGGAATCTTCGCTGGGGCTGATCGACTTTGAAACGGCCGTCGATTTCAGCGATTACCCGGAAAAGGAGATTCCCCAGCCCCTCCTGGCCGGCACCCCGGCCTATGCCACACCGTCCCACCTCTTTCCCAATCGGTTACTGGGCCAGACCCTGACGGAATTGCCCCTGGTCTTCAACTATCAGGACTGGCTGGCGGCCGTCGCCATGATCTATAACATTGTCACCGGCGAACTGCTGTTCGAGCACACCCGCAAGTTGCTGTTCAAGACCAAAAAGACGATCCGGAAAACCACCGAAATGAACCTGCCGCTGACCGAAGGGTTCAAAGAAGTGAGCCGCATGTACTGGAGCGGTGCGGTGTCGGAATTCGAAGCGAAGATCACCGGGAAAAAGGGCCTCCTCAAGTCGATCCCCGTCAACGTATCCCAGAAGGCATGCCATATGATCCGGGAGGATATCCGGCGGGAACTGGCCCAAACCGAAGAACAGGTCCGGAAATACGTCGATGCCCAGGTGATTTTCCACAGCGATAAAAATCGAAAGAGCCTTCTCCAGGCCCCTTCCATGGAGATCGGCCGCCTGCGGGAGCGGTGGGAAAAAGGGGAAAATCTGCCCAAAATGCCGCCGGGCATGCGGACCCAGGTACTCCGGCTGTTGCGGGATCTGGAACGGCTGAAAGCCCAGTCTCAGCGGCAGAAGCAGCTCATCCGGCTCATGGAAAAAGAGTCTCCCCGTCTGTCGGCCTATGACATTTCCCGGGTCTTTTTCGATGTGGTCTTCAACGCCATGTACCGGGA
>CAYPCE010000279.1:0-4711 GCA_964409085.1 uncultured Desulfobacteraceae bacterium
GAGGATGCGGATGTGATCGCGCGCATCCACCGATCCCGGGAGATTATCCGGCGGGCCGTGAAAAACGGCGAGGTCATTTACGGCGTGACGACAGCGTTCGGGGGCATGGCCAACATCCAGGTCCAGAAAGAGGCGGCGGAGGCACTCCAGCACAACATCGCCTGGCCCCACAAGACCGGGGTGGGCGGGCGGTTGCCCGAATCGGCGGTCCGGGCGGCCATGGTGCTGCGGGCCAATGCCATGATGCGGGGGGCCTCCGGGGTCCGTCTGGACCTCATCCAACGGGTGGTGGACTGTCTCAACGCCGGGTTGATCCCGCACGTCCATGAGATGGGCTCCATCGGGGCCAGCGGAGATTTGGTGCCCTTGGCGTACATCCTGGGGGCCGTCATCGGGCTGGATGCCTGTTACCGGGTTTCCCTGAACGGCGAGGAGATGGACTGCGTCTCGGCCCTGGAACGGGTCGGGCTGGCCTCCATGAAACTGGCCCCCAAGGAGGGCTTGTCGGTGATGAACGGTACCTCGGTGATGGCCGGCATCGCCGCCGGGTGCCTCCATGATGCCCGGGTGGTGTTGGCCCTGGCTGTAGGGGCCCACGCCCTGATGTTCCAGGGGATGGGGGCCAGCAACCAGTCTTTCCATCCGTTTGTTCAGGACCAGAAGCCCCATCCGGGCCAGATGTGGGCCGCGGACCGGATGCGGGAGCTGCTCGCGGGCTCGCGCCTGTCCCGGGACGAACTGGACGGTACGCACCGGGTCCGGAATGGCGAGCCGGTCCAGGACCGCTATTCCCTCCGCTGCCTGCCCCAGTACCTGGGCCCCATCGTGGACGGCCTGGCGACGGTCGTCCGGCAGGTGGAAGTCGAGATGAATTCCGCCACCGACAACCCCCTGGTGGACCCGGAGCGGGGCGTCTATTACTATTGCGGCAATTTTCTGGGCCAGTATGTGGGCGTCGGCATGGATGGGTTGCGGTATCACCTGGGGCTGCTGGCCAAACATCTGGATGTGCAGATCGCCATGCTCGTGGCGCCGGAGTTCAACAACGGCCTGCCCCCCTCCCTGGTCGGGAACGGAGAGCGGCGGGTCAACATCGGTCTGAAAGGATTGCAGATCACGGGCAATTCCATCATGCCGCTGATCGGTTTTTACGGCCATCCCCTGGTGGACCGGTTTCCCACCCATGCGGAACAGTTCAACCAGAACGTCAACAGCCAGGGGTTCGGGTCGGCCAATCTGGCCCGGCAGGCCGTGGAGATGATGCAGCAATACACCGCCATTGCCCTGATGTTCGGGGTCCAGGCCGCCGATCTCCGCACGAAGATCGAAATGGGACACTACGACGCCCGGGCGGCCCTTTCAGACGACACCGCCCGTTTGTACGAGGCCGTTTTAGGGGTTCTGGACATCCAGCCGTCGGAGAAGCGGCCCTACGTCTGGAACGACGACGAGCAGTCGCTGGACCGCCATATCATCCAACTCACCGCCGATATTGCTTCGGACGGCCGGATTCCCCGGTCCATGGGGGCGGTGGTGGATCGCCTGAAGCGGTTGAATGGGTGAGCCGCCGGGCCGGTTTGCCGTGGTCATCCCGGTTTACAATCACGAAGGGATGGTGCGGGAGGTGGTGGAAAAGGCCGTGAGGCTTTCCATGCCGGTCTTCGTGGTGGACGACGGGGCCACGGACGGCAGTTATGACCGGGTCAGGGATTTGCGGGGTATTCAAATCCTGCGACACCCGGTAAACCGGGGGAAGGGCGCGGCCCTGCAGACCGGATTCGCTGCGGCAATAGAGGTGGCGGACTGGGCCGTCACCCTCGACGCGGACGGCCAGCACGATCCGGCCGAGGTTCCGGCGATGATCCGGGCCATCCCGGCCGGGACCCGGCCCATTGTGATCGGAAACCGCCGGGGCATGGACGGGGCGGCGGTCCCCTGGACGAGCCGGTTCGGCCGTGGGTTTTCCAACTTCTGGGTCCGGATGTCCGGCGGGCCCCGGCTCGCCGATACCCAGAGCGGGTTTCGGATTTATCCCCTCCCCGAAACGCTCCGGCTCAGCGTCCGTGCCCGGCGGTACCAGTTCGAGGTGGAGGTGCTGGCCAAGGCCCACTGGGCGGGCCTCCCGGTGATGGAGGTCGGGATCGGGGTCGATTACCGGCCGGGCCGTCGCCGGGTCTCCCATTTTCATCCCTTTGTGGATTTTATGCGAAACACCTGGGTCTTTGCCCGTTTGATTCCGCAGCGCTTGTTCGTCCCGCCCACCGTCCGGGCCCGGCGGGCGATGGCGCCGGAAATCCGGTGGCCCCGGCCGTGAGCCAGCGGTATTACACCTTCGCCACCACCGTTTCCGGCTGGATCGGCACCTGGTTTTTCCGTTTCTCGGCCTGGTTCGTGGCCTCCGGATACTTTCTTTTTTTTCCGGGACGGGTGTCCGGAAGCGTCCGGTTTTACCGGGCCCTCTTTCCCGACCGGGGCCGGCTGTACGCCCTTTACCGGACCTGGCGGCAGTACCACATGTTCACCACGGTCTTCACGGACCGGTTCCGGTTGCGGCGTGACGGCCGCCTCCCCTATACCACGCGGGGCCGGGACCACCTGGACGACGCCTTGAACAAGAAGACCGGCGGCATTATCCTCATGTCCCATATGGGCAACTGGGAGGTGGCGGCCCACATCCTCAAAAGGGAACGGCGGGACATGGACCTGCTGCTCATCATGGGCATCCGGGACAAGG
The DNA here is from genome assembly GCA_964409085.1 of uncultured Desulfobacteraceae bacterium. Taxonomy (GTDB): domain Bacteria; phylum Desulfobacterota; class Desulfobacteria; order Desulfobacterales; family JAABSP01; genus JAABTD01. Next base: position 2,735 of record CAYPCE010000279.1, read on the forward strand.
AGCAGATCGAACGGCTTCAGAAGGAGAGCCTGGCCGAGAGCGGCGTCCGGGTGATGGCGGCGGGGCAGGCCGACGGGTCGCCCCTGGATATCCTCGAACCGCTACGGTTCTTAAAAGAGGGCGGGCTGGTGTCTCTCACTGGAGACATGATCTGGAATGAGAACCAGCGGGCGGTTCCCGTTGATTTCTTGGGGCGTCGCGCGGCTCTGCCCGAAACGCCCCACATGCTGGCCCTGGTGTCCGGCGCGCCGATTTTCGTCCTGTTCGCGTTTCGGAAAAAAGACGGGACATACGATTTTTCTGTGACGTCGCCCCTCTATGTGACGGCCTCGTCCCGGTCGGATCGGCAGGCGGCGATTCGGCGCTCGGCCCAGCGCTACGCCGACCTCATTGTCGAAAAGTTGCAGGAATACCCGGATCAGTGGTATCATTTCGGACCTTTTCTGACCCACTGATTGTCGTTAATGGTAAGACGGCATCGATGGCCGCCATGCCTCTTCTTGCACTGAATGTTCTCTGCGATTATACTGGGGGCGTTTACTATTTGACGACGAAAGGATAGGGAAGATGCCCATTTCCGAACAAAAATCACCGAAATCCCGGCCGCCGTCAGTGAGCACGGCGGAAGCGTTTTATGTTTTGTTTCGAGCATTGCCGAAGAAAGAGAAAATAGCGGTCGCAAGGTATATTCTCCAGGATGATGAGGTGCAAAAGAGCGCCAATTCGATGGTCGTGCCAAATGAAACCACTTTGAAAAGCTTTCAAGAAGACAAGGCAGGAATGCCGGTTTTTCATTCCATCGATGATTTGCGGAAGGATTTGTTGTCTTGAAATTGGCGGTTCGAAGAACGAGCCAGCTGAAACGGGATGTAAAAAGACTCGCAAGAGGTGGAAAAGATATCGAAAAGCTGCTGAAAGTGGTTCAGATTCTTGCCGGGGGAAAGCGCCTGCCTTCGGAATACCGAGATCACCCACTCTCAGGAAAGCATAAAGGTAAACGCGATTGCCATATCGAACCGGATTGGATTCTTCTTTACGCTGTCGAAGACGACGAACTTGTGCTTTATCGAACCGGCAGCCATTCGGATCTTTTTGGGTGACAGGCAAAATTTTATTTAGATGCGGAGATTGTGCATAAAATAATGTCCTTGACGCGAGAAAAAATACTGGCCCACTTACTGACGCTATTCGAAGAGAATTTCGAGATCGAGAAGCCGGGGCTGGACGACGATTTGAGGGAACAATACGAATTCGACAGTATCGACGCTATCGAGGTGCTGGTGGAAGTCGAGCAGTTGCTGGAGGTTAAACTCTCCCAGGAGGAAAAGAAGCAGGCGATGGACATCCGGACCCTCAACGGCATCTGCGACTGGGTGGAGGGGCTGTCGGCGGCCCGGGCATGATGGAACGACGCGTTGTCATCACCGCCGGGTCCGCCATCACGCCCATCGGCCATGGAAAGGCGGCCGTTGTCGAGAGTCTTAAACACGGGGTTTCCGGCATCAAGCCCCTCCGGAGGGACGATCTGCTGAACCCGTACATTCACTCGGATGTGTTCGGTACGGTGGATTATCCCATCGACTACGACTTCAAGCGGACCTATCGAAAGACCATGGGACCGGTGGCCTATTACGCCTGCCAGGTCGTCAAGGAAACCCTTGCAGCATCGGGACTGGACACGGATTTCATTCAGTCGGGCCGGCTGGGGGTGGCCTTCGGCTCCACCCACGGGAGCCCCACGGTGCAGCGGTCCATCTACAAGACCTTTTTCGGGGAAGACAAGACAGCCTCTTCCTCCATCAGCGCGGTGGATTACCTCAAATCCATGGTTCACACGACGGCGGTCAACATCACCAAAATGTTCGGCATCACCGGGCGGGTGATCTCGTCCTCCACGGCCTGCACCACCTCCAGCCAGTCCATCGGGTTCGGGTACGAGATGGTCAAGTTCGGCCTGCAGGACGCCATGATCTGCGG
>CAYPCE010000280.1:0-4708 GCA_964409085.1 uncultured Desulfobacteraceae bacterium
CATCGAACCGCTCCGACGATTCCAGCAGGTTGACCGGCGGGTTCATGAGCAGGACGCGGCGGAAATCGAAAAGTCCTTCGGTTTCATCCAGATGCGCGATGAAAGCCGCGTTGAAGCCGCCCAGGCTGTAGCCCGTCAGGTGATATCCGGTGACCTGGATTTCCCGCTCCCCGATGATCCCTTGGATTTTTTTCATGGCCCCATACAGATCCTGGGCATCGTCCACCGCGATGCCTGGAATGGACGAAGTTGAAGCCGAGACCGTAAACCGCCGGGTAAACGGCGAACCCAGGGAGACGACGTGAAAACCGTTCCGGTAAAAAATATTCCGCAGCCGTTTCACGCTGCCGGCGTCGTGACCCGATCCGGTCCCCGCGATGATGAAAATCAGAGGAGCCGGGTCCGATTGGGCCGCCAGGCCGAAGGGCAGGGGCCGGAGGTTGCGAAACGTTGGCGGCGGAAGGCGGTCGGGAAAGATCGTCAGATCCAGAAAACGCTCCAGGACGGGGATCTGATCGAGATCGGTTTCCCCCGGCGCCCCGGCCACCGTGGCTTTCAAGGGGTCGGCAATGGGGTAGTTGTAGTCGGGGTGCGGTGATGCTGCGGTGGCGTTCAATGCCCAGGCCAGTCCGATCAGGGCAATAAGGGCGATGGAGAGGAGTTTCCTCCGTTTTGGAAAAGATCGTTTCATTTCCATCCTCCAATACGCGGGCTAATTCGGTTCCACATGCCACGCCTCCAGATTCCGGGACTCCGCGCTGAAATTAACGCCCATGAGGAATACGTTCCGCCCATCCGCCGAATAGGGTTCGGCATACCCCTTTTCCCGGATCTGGCGAATGGCCGCCTCCACATCCTGACCGCATTTGAATTCGATGATAAACACCTTCTCTGGAAACTCGACGACGAGATCGATCCGCCCACGGCAGGTGAGGACTTCGGTTCGGGCATCGACGCCGGAGGCCGATACCATGAGGTAGAACAGGGTGTGGAAATAGGCCTCGTCCCGTTTTGTTTCGAGCGTATAGGGGATGGATGCGAACAAGGCGGATACCGTCTCGAAAAAGGCTTCGAAGTCTTCGTTCCGGAGGTAGGCGGACAGCAGGGCGTATTTTGCGGTGTCCGCGCCATTGGTTTCACCGGCAAAGGATTGAAGCAGGATTTCAAGGAAAGCGGTTTTGACCTCGCCGTTGGGATACCCCAAGGTGTAAAGCCGGTCGCGAATGTCGATGATGGTGATATATCCGGTTTGAAACAGGATGGCTTCGACATTGAGACGGTCGAGGTCATAGGCGCTGAACATGGATTCGGTGACTTGCAGGTGTTCGATTTCCGGAATCCGGTAGTTTTTTTCGCGAAGCAGGTTGATGAGAAAAGTCGGCGTCGCCGTTTCGAACCAGTAATGACCGAAATCCCGGTGTTGAAGCGCCTGAAGGACCGAAAAGGGGTTGTAGACGGTCGTATCTTCCTTTGAAAACCGATACCCGTCATAAGTGTTTTTAAACCGGCCGATGACGGCATCCGGCGGCTCGCCCGAAACTTCGGCGAATCGACGGATATATGCGTTGAAACAGGTCCGGAATTCGTCATCCGTGTACCCCAGCATGGCCGCATAATCACGGCTCATGGTGAGGTCGTTGAGGTTGTTGAGTTCCGAGAAGATCGAAACCCGGCTGAATCTGGAGACGCCGGTGATCAAAACGAACCGTATGGCCGGCGCCACATCGGTCCCCTTGAGCACGCCGAACACGTTCTTCAAAAGATCCCGATTGGACTTGGCGATGCGCAATCCTTCTTCCCCCCGGCCAAGATGATCAATGATGGGTTTGTCGTATTCGTCCACAAGCACGACCACCGGCCGTCCGGTCTTTTTACGAAGCGACTGGATCAAGGTTCCGAATCTGCCTTGAAGAAACGGTTCATCGATATGGAGATCAAAGTCCCCGGCGCATTTGGCAAGGCTTCTTCCGAGATCCGTTTCCAGATTTTCCGGCGTCCGGTGATCGATCTGATTGAAATCGATCGTAATCACCGGGTGCGCATCCCATTGCCACCGGTCGTTTTCGGCAATCCATAGCCCGTCGAACAATGCTTTCTTGCCCTGAAACAGAGACGAGAGGGTTGAAACAAGCAGGGACTTGCCGAACCGCCGGGGACGGGCGAGAAAGTAGAACATGCCTTCGACGACCATCCGATGGATGTGGCGGGTTTTATCGACGTAGAGGTAATTGTTTTCCCGGAGGGTTTGGAAGGATTGGATGCCGATGGGCAAGAATTGTTCGCTCACGCGACCACCCTGATTTTGATTTTTGTTTCCCATACCGCCCTACCGTCGCTCCTTATAAAACTTCCGGATCTCCTTCGAGATATCCTTGAACCGACGCTTCCGGTTCAGCCGCCCGGCCGTTTCCTGCTTTTCCTTCAGGTAGAATTGCTCCCGCTGGATTTTGTAAAAGTTGTCGTACCGCTCTTTAGACAGCCGGCCCTCTTCGAGGGCCTGGATCACCGCGCAGCCTTTCTCGGACGTATGGCTGCAATCGGCGAAAAAACAGTCGGCGGCAAGTTCTTCGATCTCCGGGAAGCCGGCGGCCATCCCTTCTTCGGCGCTCCAGAGCTGGACTTCGCGTAATCCCGGCGTGTCGATGAGGTAGGCGCCTGAAGATAAGGTGAACAGCTCCCGTGCCGTGGTGGTATGGCGGCCTTTGGCGTCGGCGCTGCGCACTTCGCGGACCGCCTGGCGGTCTTCGCCCAGCAAACGGTTGATGATGGTCGATTTGCCGACCCCGGACGATCCGAGAAAGCAGATCGTCTCGCCTTTCCGGATCTGCCCCCACAGGCAGTCCAAACCCGATTCGGACACCGCGGAAATGACGCAGACCGGCGCGCCGAAGGCGACGGCTTCCACCTCCAGGCGACGGTCTTCGACCTCGTCGCAGATGTCGGACTTGTTGAGCACGACCACCGCCCGGGCCCCGCTCTCCCACGTCAGGGTCAGGTAGCGTTCCAGCCGCCGTACGCTGTAATCGTCGTCCAGGGCCATGACGATGAAGACGGCGTCCACGTTGACGGCCAGGATCTGTTCGGCGGTTTTATCCCCCGCCACTTTCCGGGAGATTACCGTATTGCGCGGAACCAGTTCCTGGATGATCGCCCGGTTCTCGGCATCCGGGCGGAAAAACAGGACATAGTCCCCCACCTTGGGGAAATCGGCCGGACGCTCCGCCGTAAAAAGGAATTTTCCCGAGACTTCCCCGAGGAGGTTCTCTCCAGCATCTTCGATAACATAAAACTGGCGATGTTCGGCGATAATGCGGCCGGTATTGAGTCTGTTCAAGATGAATCGCCTCTTTCCACAGGACCGGTCAAATTTCCAACAGCAGTCTTTCGCCCTTGCCACCCTCCTATTCGATAGGATTTGCGGATAGAAACTGTCAGCCCTGAATTCCGATTGGGTATCTTTTCAAAAAACATGCTCCAATGTATAATTTAAACATCATAATTAATCTTGGTAAACCCCCGGCTTTGCCGGAGGTACCTGACTATAAATCAAATCGTTACGTATAACTTATTTGATTTTCTATGATCTCTGGATATCAGTTCTTTGAGTCTCTGTTCACGTTTTCTGCTCCTTTCCCGGAGATGCTCAGCCAGCGCCTGCCGTTTCGGCAACACCGGGTGGAGGCCTATCTGAACAAACGGTCCGCACAGGAAAACGGCCACCTGCTATAGGAGATGGCGTCATCCGATGCAGAGGAGTGAGCCTGGGGGGGACATTCCGCAGTGGTTTTGGATTTGAAGGTATGGAAGATGACCGGGGCCGCCGACACGGCGGCCCCGGTCATTTTTAAACTCCGTCTCCCCTTTACACCTGCTGCGCTTTTTCCACCGGATGCGTCTTCAAATACTCCAGCCGGTTCAACCCGTTGATATACGCCTTGGCGCTGGCGGTGATGATGTCGGGGTCGGCGCCTTTTCCCAATGCCATCAGGCCGTTTTCCTTCAAACGGACGGTCACCTCGCCTTGGGCGTCGGTGCCGCCGGTCAGAGCCGACACCGAGAACCGGAGCAGTTCGGACTGGGCCCCGGTCAGTTTGGCGATAGCATTGAAGGCGGCGTCGATGGGGCCGTTGCCGTAGGCGGCATCTTTCACGGAGCGGCCGTTGATGGCGAGCTTGACGCTCGCCATGGGCATCACGGTGCTGCCGCAGGTGACGTGGATGTATTCCAGCTTGAAGACCTCCGAGGTGCGGAGAATGCCCTCCGTGACGATCACTTCCAGGTCCTCGTCCACCACATGCTTTTTCTTGTCGGCCAGTTCCTTGAACTTCTCGAAGACCATCTGGAGTTCCTCGGCGGACAGGTCGTACCCCATTTCCTTCAGCCGGTCGCGCAGGGCGTGGCGGCCCGAGTGCTTGCCCAGGACCATGATGTTGCGGTTCAGTCCGACCGTCTCCGGCTTCATGATCTCGTAGGTCATGGGATTTTTCAGAACCCCGTCCTGGTGGATCCCCGCTTCGTGGGCGAATGCGTTGGCGCCCACAATGGCCTTGTTGGGCTGGACCATCATGCCGGTGATCATAGAGACCAGGCGGCTGGTGGGATAGATGTGCTCGGTCTGGATGCCGGTTTCCATGGGCAGGTAATTGGGCCGCGTGTGCAGCGTCATCACCACCTCTTCCAGGGAGGTATTGCCGGCCCGCTCGCCGAT
>CAYPCE010000281.1:0-4706 GCA_964409085.1 uncultured Desulfobacteraceae bacterium
TCCAGGTTGTAGTGCTGGTTCATGTACTGGTAGATCGCCTGCAATTCCATGGCGCGTGCCTTGTTCAAGACTTCGATGACCTTCTTTTTCCGTTCCTCCCGCGATGGTTGGGCCATTTGAATGCCTCCTTATCTCTGATCTTTTGGGTATTCCGATTGCGGTTACAATCCTATTCTACCCGTGCCGGGAAAACCGGGCAAGAAGTTTTCTCAATCCTCCCGGCGCGACGCAGCGGGCGGGAGCACCGCACGGCGCTCCCGATTGAGCAGGCGTTCCAGGCTGCCCCGCTCCCGGAACGCCGGGTTGACGATGTCCAGATGGAATCGGGCCAGGAAAGAACCCACTATGGCCACCCCGGCGTCCCGGAGGATGGTGCGAACCGCCTTTTCGATGGAGAGGGCCCGGGCCATCCTCAGGAGCAGGCCCGTCACCGTTTCGGCGCCGGGCTCGCCTCCCCGGCTCGGCCGGGCGGTCTCCCATCGGGTTTTCAGCTTGCGCAGCAGGTAGCGTATCGCCAAAGAGAGAACGACAATGCCGGCGGCGATGGTCGCGCCACCCACCGTGATATCGAGGGCCCGCCCCCAGTTGGCCTGAACGACCAGGACCAGCACGGCGACAATGAGGGTCCCCAAAAGGACGCCGGTGGTTTTCAACAGGGGGTCCAACCGCCACGCCTTGAAAGCTCTGCTGGCGGCCACGGAAAGCTGTTTTCCGAGATCTTTCCGAATTTTCGCCGCATCGGTTTTGGCGTCGAGGTAGTCCCGGAGCGCGAGGAAGGGCCACCCGGACGCGCCTCCGGAAGCCCCCACATCGAACCCCTCCCATTTGGCGGTCTGCCCGAATTGCCGGCACCGGTCCAGGATGGCGCCGGCTTCCTGTCGAGCCATCAGGTAGCCACTAGTCATCAGACTGTAGGCCTCCACTTCGCTGAAGGTGTCGAGGTCTGTCCGTATCCGGGCGATTTTGTTTTGAAGGGCCAGGGTGATGCCGTAAGGGAGCGCGCCGGTGTCATCCAAATGATCGGATGGGGACTCGCAGCCCACCCAGTTCTCTTCGGCCCGGGGGAAGTCCTTTTTCAGGTGAACGAAGAAGAGCCCCCGAAGCTGGTGGCCGGTGAGCCGCGCCCAGAGTTCCTGGTACTGCTCTTCCCGGACCCGGTCCATGGTGATCGAAGAGGACCGCAGGAGCACCGAAAAGAGGTTGTCCGACGGCCGGTCCGTGTCGTGCATCTGACCGGATGCGTCGCTGACAAAGAGGAAGGTGCAGTGTTCGTCCAGCAGGCCGGCCACCCCCTGATTGTCGTGGACCCCGCCGTCCACCAAGCGGACGGTTTTACCCGGATAGAGTCCCTGAATGGGCAGGGGAGGGAAGAGGCCGGGCACGCCGGCGCTGGCGGCCACGGCGTATCCGAGGCGATAATGGTTATGGGGTTCCGGCGCCACATCGTAACGGACCCGACGGTAGCGGGCGTTTTTATCCACTTCCACGTGCTTGTCCGGTACGGTCCTGGATTGCAGAATGCCCGGCGGTTCGCCCATGAAACTGGCGGTGAAGTGCCAATTGTGGCCGGTGTTCAGGTTGACGGCGTTGAGGAGCAGCATGGGGACCTTTGCGTTGCGCCGCCAGTTGCCGGTACGGGGAGAGAAATCGGTTTCGCCGGAGGGGTGGATGTAAAGATCGTCCATGTGGATGGGCCGGCCGTCTCCGAAACCGGGGAGGGCGTCTTGGTAGAGGAGGGTCTCGTAGAGTTCCCCCAGTCGGTGGGACCGGCTGTACCGTTCCAAAAAAATCATTTTGAGGTTGGGCCATAGTTTCGAAAATGCCAGCACCCGGATATTCTCCCCGATGCCGTTCATGAACACCGTCTGCACGTCCCGCACGATTCGGACGTAGTCCGATGCCTCGATGTCGCTGTCGGCTTTCGTCTCCAGCAGTTCCTTTACCTTGAGGTAGTAGAGGGCCCCGACGATGCTGCCGCCGGAGACGGTGGAGATCACCTCTACATGCCGCAGGACGTCCATCTCCGCCAGCCGGGCGAGAACCCCCAGATGGTAGAGGGAGGCCCGGAACCCGCCCCCCGACAGGGCCAGCCCCACCTTGCCCTGGTGGGAAGCGAACCGGACTTGAGGGTTGTCCCCCAGGAAGGGCTTGAGGGTCTGCCAGGCCGGGCGGTCGTCGATCTCCCCGATGCGCTCGGGGATGGGGTTTCCCTGGCCGTGGGCGATGCGGATCAGATGGTCGAGGAAGGCCGCCAGGCGTTCCGGGGCCATCCGTTCCGGCAGCATGGCGATCAGCTTGCCGGCCTGGTCGTATTCTTCAAGGGTGAAAAACGCGGCGGCAAACCCCCGGAGCATGCGATCCTCCCGGTCCTCCTCGCCCGGTTCCGCCATGTCCACCGCCACCAGGCGTTCCAGCGCCCAGGACACCCGGTCCTCCATAGGGAGGGATTCGTCCAGGTAATAGCACAGCGCCAGTTCGGTATTGACCCAGAGGTTGTCACTGAATTCCTTCAGGGAGAGTTTCAGCACCTCCCGGGCGTCGGCGTACCGGTCGCCGTTTTTTAGATCCTCGACCTGCTGCCGCAATTCATCAAGGAACTCTTTGTCGATCTGACGCTTTTTCTCATCCGTGAGAATCTCTTTCATGGCGGGTCCTCCCTTGGCCTCTGTGGTGGACTGAAGACGACGCGGCTGTTTAGGCCGACGCGATACGGAGCGGGTACAGGAACGGATTAGACTTTATCCTTATCTGGCGGGCGGTGTCAAATGGAGACTCAACAGCTCATTGCTTCTCGATGAAAATTAAGGTAGAAAAACAGTAATCGGCAATGGAATTAAAGGCTGGAGAAGCCACCGCCAAAACCAATTCGTGAGAAACCCATCGATTTTAGATTGTCATGTACCGTATCCTCTTTACAAAACAAGCGGATAAGGCGCTGCGAAAAATGCCGCGCAATACGGCCCGGCTCATCAGGAAGAAACTGACTGAAATCGCCGCTGCTCCCTATGGAACGCACAATAACGTCATCCACCTGCAGAATAGGCCGGGATATCGCTTGCGTGTTGGCGACTGGCGGGTTATTTATGAAATACAGAACGATCAACTGATCATATTGGTTCTGAGGGTTCGACCCAGGGGAGATGCATATCGATGACCGCGCAAATCATAGAAAAAAATGGCAGGCCGGAATGGGCGGTAATTCCTTATGAAGCATATCTTGATTTGCTAAAAGATTCTGAAATGCTCCAAGATATTCAGGATTTTGATGCCGCCAAAAGAGCCGTTGAAAACGGAGAGAAACTGGTGCCGGGCGAAGTGACCTTCGCCATTCTGGACGGTCAGCATCCCATTAGGGCGTGGCGGGAACATCATAATATGACGCTGGTTCAATTGGCCGAAACATCGGGCATCGAAATCCATGGAATAGAAGAAATCGAGATGGGGCGGAGAATTCCCGATGAAGCAGAACTGGCGGCCATTGCGGATGCCCTGGATGTTGATTTGGACGATATCGCCGCCTGAACGCTGAATCCATGACCCACTACACCCCATCACCCCTCTGGCGTCTGCCCCAGAAAGATCTCAAGCGGGATCTCGAACAGCGGATTCACGACGCCGTTTCGAATGCTCACTATCCCAGCCTTGTCTTTTTCCGGGCCGACGACGTCGCCGTTCCCGGCAGGCATTTTTCAGGATTGATCTCGGTTTTCAAGCGCCACCGGATGCCCCTGTCCATGGCGGTGGTGCCCACTTGGCTGACCCGATCCCGGTGGGAAACCCTCCACGCCCTGGCCGGCGACGATCCCGCCCTCTGGTGCTGGCACCAGCACGGCTATCAGCACAAAAACCATGAGTCGGAGGGCAAGAAATGCGAGTTCGGAGAATCCCGGCCGGCCGAGGCCATTCGACGGGATCTCCAAAAAGGACGGGATCGACTCGCCGACATCATGGGGCCCGCCTTTTTCCCTGCCTTTACGCCGCCCTGGAACCGGTGCGGCGCAACAACGCTTGTGTTGTTAAAAGAGATGGGTTATTATGTAGTATCCCGAAGCCAGGGAGCGGACCCCGCCCCGCCGCGGAGACTGGCCGATTTTTCCGTTAATGTGGACCTCCATACCCGCAAGGAAACGGACCCGGAAACCGGCCTGGAAAACCTGATGGTCGAGCTGGAAACGGCGCTTAAAAGCGGATTCTGCGGCATCATGATCCACCACCAGCGGATGAACGGCGCGGCCCTGGAATTTCTCGACGCGCTCCTGGCCGCCCTGCGCCGGGAACCGGGCGTGCGCCCCGTACACATGAAAGATTTGATCGAGACGGAAACCCCATGACAGCAGACGGCGACCGCGTCAAACGGCAGGTGGTGCTCCCCCTGGGCACGTCCGTGGCCATCGCCTACAACAGCATCCGGGTGCGGTTTTTCCGGTCCCTCATCACCACCCTGACACTGGTGCTGGCGGTTTCATTTCTCAGTTTCGTCAATGTCACGACGGACGCCGCCAACGGCCTGCTGGCCACCGGCGACGCCGATCTGCGCCAGGCCCTGGTGCAGTCCGGCTACGACCTGACCCCCGAAGACGCCCGGGCCGGCAGCAGTCCCAAACAACGCTGGATCATCATTCTGTCGCTACTGGTCTGCACCGTGGGGATTGTCAACGCCCAGCTCATGGCGGTGACGGAACGGTTCCGGGAGATCGGCACCATGA
>CAYPCE010000282.1:0-4682 GCA_964409085.1 uncultured Desulfobacteraceae bacterium
ATCACCCGGGGCACCATGGGGCTCCAGGTGCCCGGACTGATCGCCGATTATTCGAAGCTGACCTATTTTTACATCTTCCTGGCCGGCGCCCTTCTGACGCTGTACGTGGTCCATCGGGTCGTCAACGCCAACATCGGGCTTAATTTCAGGGCCGTCCAGAACGACGAACGGGCCGCGGCCTCCCTCGGCGTGGACGTGGTCCGGGTCCGGGTGCTGGCCTTCACGGTCTCCAGCGCCCTGGCCGGTCTGGCCGGGGGGCTCTACGGCCACTACCTGCTGCTCATCACGCCCCATATCCCATCCCTGGACCAGCAGTTCCTGGTGCTCTCCATGACCGTCATCGGCGGACTGGGCTCATTTTATGGACCGGTGATCGGCGCGTTTTCCCTGGAGATCCTGTCCGAATACATCCGGGTCTGGGGGGAATATCATGTGCTGGTCTTCGGGCTCATCGCGCTCGTCGTGGCCCGGTTCGCGCCCAAGGGGATCGTGGGGATCTACCGGCGGATCCGGGAGCGACGGGCCGCCGGAAGGAGGTCCGCATGACGGCGCTGCTCACGGGAGACGGCATCCACAAGCATTTCGGCGGTGTGGCGGCCCTGACGGACGTCTCCTTCACCGTCGAGCCGGGCGTCGTCGTGGGGCTCATCGGCCCCAACGGCGCGGGCAAAACGACCCTTTTCAACATCGTGGCCGGCGCCTTCCCGCCCAGCCGGGGAGAGATCGCCTTTTCCGGGGAATCCCTGACCGGTCTGCCCGCCTTCCGGATCTGCCGGAAGGGCGTGGCCCGGACTTTCCAGGTGCCCCGGCCCTTTCCCGACATGACCTGCCTGGAAAACGTCGGCGTGGGGGTGATCAACCACATCCCCGGCTGTCACAGGGACGAATGGGAGGGCCGGGCCGTCGACAATCTGTCGGCGGCGGGGCTCGCCGGTTTTGAACATCTGGAAGCCCGCCATCTCAACGTGGTCCAGAAAAAGCGGCTGGAAATCGCCAGGGCTTTGGCCACGGAACCGAAGCTGCTCATGCTCGACGAAGTGCTGGGCGGGCTCAATTCCCAGGAAATCGTGGAGGCCATCGACTTCATCCGGAACCTCCGCGACGAACGGGGACTGACGGTCTTCTGGATCGAGCATGTAATGGGCGCGATCATGCAGGCGGCGGACAAGGTCATCGTCCTGGACCAGGGGTCGGTGCTCCTGGCGGGACCGCCGGACGCCGTGGTCAACGACCCGCGCGTGATCCACGCATATCTGGGGGATTAATCAAAGGGATCGCATGCTGGATGTTACACACATCGACGTAGATCGCGGAGAGACCCAGGTGCTCTGGGACGTCTCCCTGAGCGTCTCCGCCGGGGAGCGGGTGGCGATTCTCGGCGGCAACGGGGCGGGCAAATCGACCCTCATGGCCGCCGTCACCGGCCTGCTGGCGCCCCGGAACGGCGACATCCGGTTCGAGGGCGAAACCATTGCGGGAAAAAAGCCCAGCGGGATCGCCCGCATGGGCCTGTCCATGGTCCCCGAAGGCCGGCGGGTCTACGGCGACATGACGGTGGTGGAGAACCTGGAGATCGGGGCCTACCCCAAACGGGCGCGGGACCGCATGGCCGAAACCCTGGATGAGATTTTCGCCCTCTTCCCGGTCCTGGCCGACCGCCGCCACCAGCGGGCCGCCACGCTGTCCGGCGGCGAACAGCAGATGCTGGCCATCGGCCGGGCCCTGATGAACCGGCCCCGGCTGCTGCTCCTGGACGAACTCTCCCTTGGCCTGGCGCCGCTCATCACACGGGAGATCTACCGGTCCCTCTCCGCCCTGGGAGAAGAGATCACGGTGCTGCTGGTGGAGCAGAACGTGGAACTGGCGCTCCAAAATTCCGAGCGGGCCTACATCATGGAAAACGGCCGTCTCGGCCCCGACAGGCCCTCAGTGGATCTCATGGCCGACCCGGCGATCCGGAAGGCGTATCTCGGGATGGCCTGAGACCTGCCTGCGGGAATAAAGGAATGAATCATGAAGTGGAAAGAAATCCGTCAACAATATCCGAAACAATGGCTGTTGGTCGAAGCGATCAATGCCCACTCGGAATCAAACAAACGAATTTTAGACCAACTATCCGTTATCGATACGTTTCAAGACTCAGATAACGCCATGCGTTCATACCAACGCATCCATAAAAAGTTTCCAAAACGGGAATTGTACCTATTGCATACCGATCGAGAACGAATCGATATTTCCGAAAGGAAATGGCTGGGAATTCGAGATATCCAATGAAAATTCACATTCACGAGGGTCTGCCATATGTTTCAGCGACGTTATATTTCCGAAATATAGCGCTTTCATTTGATCGAATCCTGATCGATACAGGATCGGGAGGAACCATTTTTTCAGCCAACAGCGTTACGCCGATGGGCCTAAAACTGGCGCCGCATGATCCCATCAGAACGATCCGGGGTGTGGGCGGCACGGAATTCGTTTTCGTGAAAAATATCGATCGACTGGAGATGGGGACACTTCAGGCGAGGAATGTTGAAATCGAAATCGGGGCGATGGATTATGGAATGGCGATATACGGCATTATCGGTATGGATTTTTTGTTGGATGTCGGCGCAACCATCGATTTGAGAAAATGCGAAGTCCATTGACATTGAACAGCGCCGCCGGGAAATCAATCTCCCGGCTACATGCCAAACCCGACTGAAGCCGGCTGCAACCGCCTTTTCTTGCACATTTCCTCACCCATGAAGATTTTATCTGTTTCCGATCGCATTGAGCCGACCTTGTATGATAAGAAAGCACCGCAGCATTGCGAAGGCGTGGAACTGATCCTGGCATGCGGGGACTTGCCGCCCGAGTACCTCACGTTTTTACGCAACGTGTTTGAAGTTCCGCTTTTTTATGTGGCCGGAAACCACGATCACCGTTATTTGGAGCGGCCGCCGGCCGGATGCATTAACCTGCATGCCCGTTTTATCCAATTCAGCGGTCTCAAAATGGTGGGATTCGAGGGGTCCCGATGGTACAATGGTGGGCCTTTTCAATACACCGAGATGCAAATGGCCGGGATGGTATTGAATTTGTCGCCGACCCTGTGGTGGCGCAAACGGATTGACCTCGTTCTGACCCATGCCCCGCCGCGCCATATCCAGGATGCCGATGACCTCTGCCACCGCGGATTTAAAAGCTACCGCCGTATGATTGCCTGGTTTGCGCCGCGGTACTTCATTCACGGCCACATCCACGCAGATTTTAAAAACGATGCCCAACGCATGACCGTTTTCCATAACACAAAGGTAATTAACAGCTATGGCCACGTCCTTCTGGAAATCGATCCTGACAGGCCGAAAGCCTAAGCCAGCGGAAAACCGCGATCCCGCCGATCACGGCGGCAGGGCCAAATCCTTCAACGTCGACCAGGAGGAGGAGGCTGCGTTTGAAAAAATAAACCGCGGCAAGCGCAGCGTCCCTCTGGACAGGATCGTTGGCAGCGTCGGACGCTACCAGGACCTGGATCAAAAATTCCGCTTGAAGCCGCATGTGGGGTCCGAGAGGCAGGAAAAAATCAAGAAGGCCATGCGGGAGGGCAAACCTTTACCCCCGGTCAAACTCTTTAAAATCAGGGACCAGTACTACGCCCTGGACGGCAATCACCGGATCGCGGCGGCGAAGCAGTCCGGCTGGGATGAGATCCTCGCCGATGTCGTCGAATTTCTGCCTTCTAAGCATTCTCCTGAAAATATCCTTTATTTAGAGAAGCTCGATTTTTATGATCAAACCGGACTCCAAAAAGAAATACAACTGACGGAATTCGGCCAGTATCGGCATTTGCTGGAGCAGATCGTAGCGCACCAGCGGCATCTCCAAAGCCAGAAAGCGGTGCCGGAAGACATCAAAAGCGCCGCTCGGGACTGGTATCAAACCATCTATCGGCCATTATGCGCGATCATCGACAAGGGTGGGCTGCTGGATCATTTTTCGGAACGGACGCTGGCGGATTTGTATGCCTATATTTCTTTTCACCACTGGCGGGAAGACCGGCGGACGCAACTCCACAAATACGGCATTGGCATCAACCGTTTGGTTCCCAACGACATGGAGGCGTTTCGAGAGAAAATGGCGAAAATGAAAGAGAGCGAATATCCGGAGATGCTGAGGGAAATCACGGCCTTTATTTTGATGAACGTTTCGGCCAGCAAAGAATACAAAATTTTGGACAAGTTGTTCGAATTGGATGAAGTGAAGGAGATCCACTCGGTTCACGGCACTGTCGACTTCATTGTGAAGGCCGTATTGCAAAGAGATCTGGTGACGTCGGACGCGGAAACCATTGGGGCGTTTGTCCACAACAAGGTGCGCAGCATCAGCGGCATTAAAAGCACGCAGACGCTGATTCCCGGGTATTCCAGGATCAAGGAATAGCGGCGATTTTCTGAAGAACCTGCCCCGCTCTCCGGCTATGACCGGTCCGTCCCCTATTCGAAAGGCATTCGCCTGCCACGCAAGACTTCTATTGTGTATCGCAACAGCCAGTTGAGACCTAACCCGAAAGGCCCATTTTATAAGGGTTTAAATTTACAAAGTGATCGCCGGTGTCATCGGTGAATCAAAGTTCATCATTTATAAACAGAAGAAACTTGAATTTCTGGCGCGTTTTGATAATGTCGCCACACCATTTCTCAGCA
>CAYPCE010000283.1:0-2759 GCA_964409085.1 uncultured Desulfobacteraceae bacterium
CGGCATTTCCACAAACGGCATGGGGCGCCTCCTTGCGGGATTTTATTTGACATTTTGTTTTCTTGAGTTAGAAATACCAGGTTCACAACAGGCAGCGGCATCCCATCTGCGACCGCAGCAAGAATTACACGAGCATTATTAGAAAGTCGTCTTATAATAACATTGGAAGAGGCATCCGGAAGAAGGTCAGGACTCTATTCTTGTGAACCGCTGATGGGCCTTGATCATCGTTTCGGCCAATGCGCGAGCCGAAACGGTTGCAGCCGGCTTCAGCCGGGTTTTGCCTGTAGCCGGGGGATTCATTCCCCGGCGGCGCCGGCCGGGAATAAATCCCCGGCCTACAAGCTCAACCGCCCTGAAGGGCGCTGAAGTAGCCGGAACAATGATCAAAACCCGCTGATGGAACTTGTTCGTGTTTAAGCCACTTCCTACATTTTATTGATGATAACCATATTGAGCGTGAAATACACCCGGTTAGTTTTTCCGCACGAACGCCCCGGACTCCAAAAAACTGAAATCCCATGCACGCCGCCCGCCTAACCGACATCCGCGCCCTGACCGTCGAAGACGATCCCGTCCCAACACCCGGACCCGGCGACGCCCTCATCAAGGTCGCCCACTGCGCCCTTTGCCGCACGGACGCCAAGATGTTGACGATGGGTCATCGGGATCTGGAACTGCCGCGGATTCTGGGGCATGAGATTTACGGTCGGGTCGAGGAGACCAGCGAGGCGGTGGTGGTTTGGCCCGGCGTCGCGTGCGGGGAATGCGCCCAGTGCCAAAGCGGCGCTACGAACCTTTGCCGCGCCATGCGGATCATCGGGTTTCATCGGGACGGCGGGCTGGCCGAATACCTGTCCGCGCCGCGCCGGAGCCTCGTTCCGGTTCCCGGCGAGCTGCCCGGCCATCTCGCCTGCCTGGCCGAGCCTTTGGCCTGCGGCATCAATGCGTTGGAACAGCTCGATCTAAAATCCGGCGAAAGCCTGCTCATCTTCGGGGCCGGCCCGGTGGGATTGCTCTTGGCCATGGCGACCAAGGCATTGGGCGCGATCCCGGCCATCCGGGACATTGCCCTCGACAAGCGGGACCGGGCCCGACCTTTCCGAAGACGGATCGAGACCGAATGGTTCGACCCATCCGACGACCGTCGGTTCGAGGCCGCCGTCAACGCGGCGCCGGCTACGGGCACGTTCATCGACGGCCTCAAACACCTGTCCCCCGGCGGCCGCTTCTGCCTCTTCAGCGGGCTGACGGACGGCGGAACTATCGACGCCGCCATCCTCAATGAGATCCATTACCGGCAGCTCACCATCACCGGCGCTTACGGCTGTACCGCGCCCCAGATAGCTCAGGCCCTCGACATTCTGGCCGGGCGCCCAACCGCCGCCGAATTGCTTATTGAAGAGCGCATCGCGTTGGCGGCCGTTCCCACTATTCTGCCGAAATTGCTCAGCGGAAATCACCTTAAAATCGTCGTAGATCTCGACCAACCCTGATGGACTGTGTGGACACGTTGGACGGCGTGGACAGGGTGGACGACCGTCCGAAATCGAAGCTCAGACTCGCAACCCGCAACTCGACAAAAGGAACTCCCATGTCATCTGAATCTCAACTGCGCGATTTCGGCCGCCTCATCTGCAACGTGGCCGCCGGAACATACCTGACGCGCGGCGAGGCCTGCGAGGCCTATCGCCAGGTCATCCTCAACGAACAACCCGAACTCCAGCAGGGCGCATTTCTCATGGCCCACATCGCCCGGGGGCCCTCCACCGAGGAACTCTCTGGCGCCTGGGACGCCCTCCACCGCCACGACACCGCAAAAATCGACGCCGGCGACCCGGACGGCCCCATCTGCGACATCGTCGGCACCGGGTCGGACCCTGTCAAGACCGTCAACTGTTCCACGCCCGCGGCCATCATCGCCTCGGCCTGCGGCCTGTCCGTGGCCAAAAAAGGGGCCCGTCTGGTCACCGGCGTCTCCGGGGCGTCGGACATCTTCGAGATCCTGGGCGTCGATCTCAACGCGCCCCTGTCGAAAGCCGAAGCCTGCCTCCGGCAACACGGCCTCTGCTACCTGCCCGGCGAATCGTTTCTCAAGTCGGGATGGGCCCGGCTCATCCGGTCCATGCGGTTCACCTCGGCCTTCAACATCATCGGCCCCCTGACCATGCCGTGCGAAAACACCAGCCGGATCGTCATCGGGGCCTATGCGCCCCACATCTGCGACCAGCTCGTCGACGTGCTGAAAGAGATCGGCATGGCCGGCGCCCTGGCCCCCTTCGGCCGGGTGGACGGAATGGATCCGGAACAGGGAATGGATGAATTCTCCCTGTCCGGACCCACCCGGGTGACGGAACTGCGGAACGGGAAAGTGGCGATCTACGACGTGACCCCCGCCGACTTCGGCCTCAAGACCGTCCCCATCGAAAAGATCGCCAGCAGCCGGACGGCCCACGGCAACACCCGACGGATTCTGGCGGTGCTGGAAGGACAATACGACACGCCCGAGGCCGACTTTTTCTGCATGAACGCCGCCGCGGCCCTTTACCTGGGCGGCATGGCGGATTCCTACGCCAAGGGCGTCGATCTGGCCCGGCAGGCCGTTGCCGACGGCCGGGCTATGGCCAAACTGGAAGCCCTGCGGGATGTTCAGGGCTACGCTGGATAGCCTGTGCGCCCCTTTCAGGCCGCATAAGCGTGGACAAGGTGGACAGAGTGGACGAAGTGGACAAAACAAAACCCTTTGTCCCTTTGTCCCT
>CAYPCE010000283.1:2859-4652 GCA_964409085.1 uncultured Desulfobacteraceae bacterium
AGGTGGACAGAGTGGACGAAGTGGACAAAACAAAACCCTTTGTCCCTTTGTCCCTCTGTGCCTCTGTGCCTTTGTGCCTCTGTGCCTTTGTGCCTTTGTGCCTTTCCTCAAAACCACTCCGACGGAATATTGGTCAACGTGTGGTCGTGCCGGCCGAAATCGCCCTGGAAATTGTTCACCGTATCGACAATGATCCACACCACATCCCCGCTTTCCCGCTTGAACATGTTCGTCGGCTTTTTATAGATCGCCTCCGCCCTCCTGAAATCCATATTCAACCGGATATTGTTGGCCAGCACCGCCGTGATCCCCTCGTCGTCCAGGCTCTGGATATGGCGCATGGCCGCGATATCGTCCTTCGCCTTATCAAAGGAGAAATTGGCCAGATCGGCGAGAAAGCCGTAGGTGTGGCGCAGCATGTGCCAGCCTTCGAACAGGTCCTCCCAAATCAGCATGGCCCGCACCGTCTGGAAATCCGTGCCCAGGATTTCGTCGCGGTGGACGGTCCCTTCGATGGTGCAGCCGGACTGGATGCTCGGGATGTCCAGCAACCGCGAGGTATAGGAAACGAGGTAGTTGACCAGGTTGTGGGTCACTGACCCCATCTTCAACTCGGGATTCCGTCCGGCCGTACACATGGTCGGGTAGGCTCCGTTGATAATCGTGACCTTCGGATCGACGGCGTGAGCGATGGCCATCCCCGCCAGGAATTCCGCGAAGGAGAGCAACGCGATGCCGTAGGGCGTCATGGGCCCGTTCTGGCCGCTGAAGGGCATGGTCGTCAGGTAAACCGGGAGCCCCCGTTCCACACACTGAACGAAAATATCGACCTTGTCTTTGTAGGACAGCGTGAGCGGCGAATCGAAGATCGAGTGGGTGGTGATGATGTACCGCCCCTTTTCCCGGTGTTTCACCGCTTCATCCACCCCGGCCTGGGTCGACACGTTCAGGTAAATCGGGCCTTCGTAGATGTTCGTCATCACCCCGAACTGCTCCACCTCGAACTGGGCCAGTTGCCGCGCGCTGACAAAGGCGAAGGGCATGCCCCCGTCCTTGGCTATCATCGCCTGCCGGATGATGTGGTTGAGGCTCGGGTTTTTCAGCTCGATGTCGTCGCCTATCCCGCTCCCACCCTGAATATACCCGGCGATGCCGCCGGGGCCGAAGGATTTGTCGAACACCGGGAATTCGAACCGCGTCTGGAAATCGATGATCTTCTGGATGTAGTCGGGTTCGAAATGGACCCGGCGGGTGGTCGGATCGTAAATCGCCCCGGCCCCCGTGCCCTTTGTCATCCGCTCGACCACCTCGCCGTAGTCGACGGGCAAGCCTTTTTCTTTTCTCTCCGGAATCGTGATGCCCGCGTAGAGGAGCACCTGTTTCGCGTCATATATTAAATCCCGCGCCAGTCGGTTCCACTGATTTTCAGGAGAACTCTGTTGAGGTTTTCTGACCATCCCCGACCCCCTGCCGTAAAAAGGATAAATGCCGCCAGGCCGTCCCGATGGACGGCCGCCATGAACATTGTTATAAATTCTCCCGATATCATGGTTTGAGCCCCATGGCCTGGGCCGTTAGTTCCGCGATGTCCCGGTCTTGCAGATCGGTTTCCCGGGCCGCCAGGCCGTCTTCGATCATAGTCATGCAGAAGGGACAGGCCGTGGCCACGAATTTCCGGCCGCCGTTTCCAGCCCCGTCGCCGTTGACGGCCGCCTCCGCGCCGGCCAGCCGGCGGTCGTTGACCCGCTGGTCGGTCTCCTCCTCGTACCAGGTCAGCCCCCCGCCGCCGCCGC
>CAYPCE010000284.1:0-4621 GCA_964409085.1 uncultured Desulfobacteraceae bacterium
GGACGGTTCATGGCGGCCATATGATGCCGTTTGCGCTGGAGCTGGCCGCACTGGCCGCCTTTTGTTTCGGTTTGTTCGCCTTGAGTCTTTGGAATATCCAAAAGCGTTGGATCGCGTGATGCGGTAAAAAACGTCTTCAAAAGGTCATATATGACCGCTGGTTAAATATAACCCCGATATCCACGGATAACGATGTCGCCCCCCTGAGCGCCCTCCAAGTCTGTTCTCAATATAATTCAGCATGATGCAATAGAAAAAATTCATTGCTGGCACTTGGCATGAAGCTTGCTTTTACCAATGGCGCATACCCCTTTTTAGTGTTGGGGAAAGCTTTAGGCTCAGACAAAAAACGAACACTGCTCGAAGTCATGGGTTAAAAAACAAGGCCGGTATCTCACGGAGGTTGCCGTAATGATCATCTTTAAAATCACCATGAACGCCACTCCGGGAAAGCAACTGGAAATCATGCAGACCCTTCTGCCCATGATCGAACCGACGGCAAAGAAGGCGGGGTGCTTAAGCTTTGGCGTTTTTAGCGACATCGAAGACCAAAACCGTTTCAGCCTGCTGGGGGAGTGGGAAACCCGCAAAGACCTGGACCATCATATCGCGTCTCATCAGTTCAGCGTTTTGCTGGGAACCAAAGGGCTTTTATGCGAACCGTTGGATATTCAAATTCTCACGGTTTCCCGTTCAGAAGGAATGGACGCCGTTGATTCCATCAGGGGCCGTAAAAAAAATAATGGGCCTTGATCAAAATGCCGGCCAAAAAGGGCGATCACAAGGATCGCCCCTACGGCGCAACCCGGCGATTTCGGTAGGGGCGAACCTTGTGTTCGCCCCAAAATGGCTGAAACGATGATCAAGGCCAAATAAAGCGAGCCGCACATTCTTCGAACAAGGAAAATAAAAATGGCGTCCACCGACAACACAGATCCGATCGGCAATCTAAGGGAAAAGCTGCGCGCCTTTTTCGGCGTCAAGGATGAGAAAAACAAGACCGCGCCGCCGGCCGGGCCCCGTTTCAAGGTATGGCACATCATCCTGGCCGCGCTTCTTTTTTCTTATCTGTCGCCATTGTTGTTTTCATCGAAAACAGAGACGATTTCCTACAGTCAATTCAAACAATACGTCGATCAGGGAATCGCGGGCGAACTGGTCATCGGACCCGACAGCATAAAAGGCATCCTGGCGGGAACGCCCGATAAAGCGTTCACCACCGTTCGGGTGACCGATCCCGACCTGATCAAGGACCTGAAGGAACGCAATGTCGGCTATGCCGGCCGGTATGAAAACAAATTTCTGGTCACCCTTCTTTCCTGGGTGTTGCCCCTCGGATTTTTCTTCCTGATCTGGCGATTCGCCATAAAAAAGATGGGGACGGGGATGGGTGTCATGTCGTTCGGGAAGAGCAAGGCCAAGCTTTTCGCGGAAAGCGACACCAAGGTTTCTTTTGCCGATGTGGCCGGCATCGACGAGGCCAGGGAAGAGCTTGAGGAAGTGGTGGACTTTCTCAGGACGCCGGAGAAATTTCAGAAGCTGGGGGGCAGGATCCCCAAAGGGGTGCTGCTGGTCGGCCCGCCGGGAACCGGCAAAACCCTTCTGGCCCGGGCCGTGGCCGGGGAGGCCAAAGTTCCCTTTTTTTCCATCAGCGGGTCGGAATTCGTGGAAATGTTCGTCGGCGTCGGGGCGGCCCGGATTCGGGATCTTTTCCTCCAGGCCGCGGCCCAGGCGCCCTGCATCATCTTCATCGACGAACTGGACGCCCTGGGCAAAGCCCGGGGAATGAACGTGATGGGTGGGCACGACGAACGGGAGCAAACCTTGAATCAGCTTCTGGTGGAAATGGACGGCTTTGAAACCAATAAAGGCGTCATTCTCATGGCCGCCACCAACCGGCCGGAAATCCTGGACCCGGCCCTGATGCGCCCGGGACGCCTGGACCGGCAGGTCCTCGTGGACCGACCGGACATCAACGGGCGGGAAGCCATCCTGAAAATCCATTCCCATGATGTGGCGCTGGGACCCGAAGTCGACCTGCGCGGGATCGCCGGCCGAACCCCGGGCTTCGTGGGCGCGGACCTGGCCAACATCATCAATGAAGCCGCGTTGCTGGCGGCCCGAAACGATAAGGAAACCATCGGGCCGGCGGATTTCGACGAAGCCATCGACCGGGTGGTCGGGGGGCTTCAGAAAAAAAACCGGGTCATGAATGCGCTGGAGAAAGAAATCGTCGCCTTTCATGAGTCCGGCCACGCCATCGTGGCCGAAAGCGTCGATCACGCCGATCCCGTCCATAAAATTTCCATTATTCCCAGGGGGATCGCCGCCCTGGGATACACCCAACAGCAGCCCACGGAGGACCGCTATTTGATGACGCGTTCGGAACTGACCGATCGGCTGGCGGTATTACTGGGCGGCCGGGTGGCGGAGGAACTGGTCTTCGATGAAATCTCCACCGGGGCGCAAAACGACCTCCAGCGGGCTTCCGACATGGCCCGGGCCATGGTCGCGGAATACGGCATGAGCGAATCCCTGGGACTGGTGAGCTACGAGCGCCCGCGCCGGCCCATGTTTCCGCCGGACGGTTTTTCTTCGGGCAAACAATACAGTGAAGCCAAAGCCGCCCAGATCGACGAGGAGGTTTCGCGGATCATGGAAGAAGCCCATCAGCGCGTTCGCCGGATCCTCTCGGAACGGCGAACGGTCCTTGACGATCTGGCCCGGCTGCTTTCGCAAAAGGAAAGCGTGCAGGGCGAGGAGCTGAGACAGATGCTGGCGGCCGCCGTCGGAAAAAGGGCGGCGGCGGCCGATCCGCCGTCCACGGGCATGGCGGCGGCCAACTGAGCGACGCGGAAAGGGGGCCTCTATGGTCCCGGGCAATCAGATCACCCTTCTGCAAAACGGCGAAGTTTTTTTCCCGGCGGTTGAAGCGGCCCTGGACCGGGCCGTCCATGACATTTATCTGGAAACCTATATTCTTAAAAACGACGCCGTTGGAAGACGCATCGCTGAAGCGCTCGGGCGGGCGGCCCGGCGCGGCGTCAGGACGCACGTCCTGGTGGATGGATACGGCTCGCTGGATTTGCCGCAATCCATGGTCGACGATCTTGAGGCGGCCGGCGCCATGGTGCTGAAATTCCGCCCCAAGACCTCGCCCTGGACGCTGCGGCGCCGGCGGTTGCGCCGTTTGCACCGAAAAATCGTGGTGGTGGACCGGAAGACCGCCTTTGTCGGCGGCATCAATATGGTCGACGATATGGGAATACCCGGTCAAACATCGCCCCGTTACGACTATGCCGTCAGCGTGGAAGGGCCGCTCGTGAAAGACATTTACGATTCCGCCGGCCATGTCTGGTCCCGGGTGGCCCGGACCCGATTGCTGGATTGGCGGAACCGGCGCGGCGATGACGACGCGCCTTTGATCGAACCCCGGGGCCGGATGCGATCCGCTTTCCTGGCCCGGGACAATATCCTTCATCGCCGGGACATCGAAGACGCCTATCTGCGGGCCATCGAAGGGGCGAAATCCGAGATCATCATCGCCAACGCCTTCTTTTTTCCGGGATTGAATTTTCGTCACGCCCTCCTGGACGCGGCCGCCCGGGGCGTCCGGGTGGCGCTGCTGTTGCAGGGAAAAGTGGAGAATCGGCTGCTGCATTACGCCTCCCACGCCCTGTACGGCGATTTTCTAGACGGCGGCATCGAAATCCATGAATATCACAAGAGCCTGATGCACGCCAAGGTGGCCGTCATCGACGGGCGCTGGGCCACGGTCGGCTCCTCGAACCTGGACCCTTTCAGCCTGTTGCTGTCGCTGGAGGCCAATGTCGTGGTTGAAGATGAAACCTTTGCAAAACAGTTGAAACGCAGTCTGACGGGGGCCATCGAAACCGATTCACGACGGATTGTCGAGAAAAACTGGCGAACCAAGACCTTTCGGCTGCGCCTGGCGAGCTGGCTGTGTTACGGCCTGGTGCGATTCATGATCGGCGTCGCGGGGTACGCCCCGGGCAAAAACCAGGTTGATGACAAGCCATAAAGGAAACATTTATCGTGAAAAGATTGATTTGCGTCGATGACCGCGGATTCGGCCCCGCCCCAGGCACGGGAGCGCCTCCCATGTATAAAGAAGAACGATTCAACAGCGTCACTCACATGATCGGCGCGGCGGCCGCCATTGCCGGAACCGCAGCGCTGATCGTGGCCGGGGCGCGCCAGGGCGATCCCTGGAAAATTGCAAGCTTCAGCATCTACGGCGCCAGTCTCATATCGCTGTATCTTTTTTCAACGCTCTACCACAGCCTGCGGCGCAGGGGCAAAGGCATTTTCCGCAAGTTCGACCACCTTGCGATTTACGTCCTCATCGCCGGCACCTATACGCCGTTCACCCTGGTCGTCCTCCGGGGCCCGTGGGGCTGGTGGATGTTCGGCCTGATATGGGGTTTGGCGGTCCTGGGCATTGTCGTGGAATTGTCGGGACGAAAAGGGCCCCGGATTCTCCCGGTGGTGATTTATCTGGTGATGGGCTGGTTGATCGTCATCGCCTTAAAGCCCCTTCTCCTTTACCTGGGGACGATGGGCTTCCTCTGGCTTCTCGCGGGCGGTTTGTTCTACACAT
>CAYPCE010000285.1:0-2629 GCA_964409085.1 uncultured Desulfobacteraceae bacterium
CCCATCCGGCGCCGGCCGGCCATCCGGTCATGGCGATTCTCATGCCTTCCAGGATAAACCCCGCCAGAATGACGCATCCGAGCAACAGCGTCATGGACCGGCCGGGCGCCGGCGTTCCGGGAATGGGCTGCCGGTCTTCGGGGGAACGGAGGACCGCCGCGCCGGCGCCGGTCATGATCATCAGTCCGGTGAGGTCGAAAAACAGCCCGGTGAGGGGAGAATTTTTATCCAGCAGTATCCGGGTCAACCCCGCGTCCGGCAAGATCAACGACAGGATCAGGGCGGCCAGGCCGAAAGTCAGTCGGAGGAGAATGGGATAAAACATCAACCCGTGGATGGTCCACCGGGCCGGGGACAGACGGTAAAGGCGTCTCAGGAACAGGACTTCAGCGACAACCTGAGACGCAAAGCGCCGGAACCCGCCAACGCCCCTGAAATAACTTTCATGGGCAGCGTCCGTCGAGAACCACAGCCCGCCCACGCCGATCATACCCAGCAAAAAGACCGCCAGCGCAAAGAGGGTGGTCCGGTCTCCGACGGAAAACGTGGCCGCGTGACAGGGCATGCACAGTACGCTTTTGGCCGGCAGGATCATCGCAGCGGCGCCCAGGCGGTTCCCCTGGAAATGGCAGCGCCGGCAGAGAGATTCGCCTTTCTTAACGGTTAGCTGGTGGGGCTGAAACGGTTTTCCCGGCGTCATGCGGCCGCTGAAAACGACCCCGTCCATTTCCGGATCGACGGCCGGGACCCCGTTTTTCTGGTGGCAAGCTTTGCAGGACACCCCGATGTGGGCGTCATGGGCGACCTTTTCGTCATGAGGGGCGTGGCATTGGCGGCAATCCGTCGGATCGATGTCCCAATGGTCTTCCTCGACCGCCTGCGGATGGCATGCCGCGCACTGGACATCATGGTGGACGGACGCCGTATGGTCCGCCGCCGGTGCTTCATGGCATTCCATGCATTCCGCTTCATCATACCCATCCTGGGCCAGGACGGGTCCCTGATAAAAAGCCGGGGCCCCGATCAGAACCCACAACATGACCATGCAACCCAAAAATCGTTTCATCTTCAACATCGGGCTCAAACGTCCGGTGCAAGAATTTTGTGTTCCATGGCAAACGCCATGGTCCGCTCCACATCCACGACCACCGGCCCGTCCACCGACAGGCGGACGGCCCCCTTCTGGTCTTTCTTGATTTCCACCTCGCGTTCGCCGTCCAGCGCGACCACGCAGGGTTTGAATGCGATCTCCACCGCCTCGCCGGGGGTCATGAGATCCGCGGTTTCCACGGACACGGTTTCAATGATGCCGGGCGCGATGGGCGCGGTGACGGGCTGGCCGTTTTGCCCCAGTTTCATGGACAGACCGGCCGGCTCGTCGGCCGCGATGGTCTTCATCATGCCGCCGATGGAGGAAAAGCCGATGCTGGACGGTTTCGCGCGGTTCAGAAACACCTGGCGGATTTTGTCCAGTTTCCACACGGCCCGGGACCCGATGAACACATCGTCGCACACCACGGCGTCGACGATGGCGATATCGACAGGGCGCTCTTCAACAACGATTTCGAGCAGGGTGGAGGTGAACGTTCCTTCCTCCTGGGGGACTTTTTGGGTGGCGATCAAGCCGGCGGCGAGTCCCGCGATGGTGCCTTCGATCATATACGGAAACACGTTGTTGGTGCCGGTGGACACCGGCAGAATGGGAACCCGGCGGGCGCCTTTGGCCACCACGCGATTGGTGCCGTCTCCGCCCAGCGTGATGACGCAGGCGGCGCCGTTTTCTTCCAGGATTTGGGCCGCCCGCGTGGAGTCTCTCTGGTCGGCCTTGGCCTCGAAGCTCAGGGTCGACAGTTCCATGGAGGAATTGATGCCATGCACCGCCCGGTCGACAATTCCATAGAAGTCCGGCATGTAACTGACCTGTTTGACGCCCGCGGCCTCCAGGCCCAACAGGATTCGCCGCACCATTCTCACTTTTTCCTGGTTGTTGAACACGCTGCCGTAGGCAACGAGCCTGCGTATGTCCGTTCCCGAAGCCGGATTGGCTATGATGCCGACCAGTGACATCCGTTCGCCCTTTCTGTTGGGTTAGAGTTCAGATGCCAGTGTTAAGATGCTGGCAAACCATTCAGATATTGTTTTAGTGGACGAAGTGGACAAAGTGGACGGCGTGGACGCCTGAATTTTTATAGACATCTACAAGTCTCGGCAACGTCCACTGAGTCCACCCCGTCCACATGACCGTCCTTGTTGATCGGTTGAGCGTAGAAGATTACGCCATCGCCTTCTTCACCGCTTCGATGACCTGCGCTTCGCTGGGGATGTACGCCTGCTCCAGGGGTTGCGAAAACGGCACGGGGCAGAACGGCGCCGCCACCCGCAAAATGGGCGCGTCCAGATAGTCAAAGCCTTTTTCCGCGACCATGGCGGCGATTTCCGCGCCCGACCCGGCGAATTTCACTTCTTCATGCACGATGACCAAACGGTGGGTCTTTTTGACGGAATTGATGATGCCGTCCTCATCCAGGGGGTAGAGGGTCCGGGGGTCCACCACTTCCACGCTGATGCCGTCCCCGGCCAGTTTTTCGGCCGCGCTCAGGGCGGTGTGGACCGTGTTGGCCGTGGCCAC
>CAYPCE010000285.1:2729-4620 GCA_964409085.1 uncultured Desulfobacteraceae bacterium
CACTGGGAATGCTGGGCCGCGGCCCCAATGCCGGCCCCGCAGGAGGCGCGCAGGACCATGGGGATTTTGGCCTTGCCGCCGAACATGTATTTCATTTTGGCGGCCTGGTTGTAAAGCTGATCCAGGGCCACGCCGATGAAGTCCACGAACATCAGTTCGATCACCGGCCGCAGGCCCACGGTGGCGGCGCCCACCGCCGTACCCACGATGGCGCTTTCGGTGATGGGGGTGTCTTTCACCCGCTTGTCGCCGAACTGGTCCAGGAGCCCGGCCGTTACGCCGAAGATCCCGCCGTAAACGCCGACATCCTCGCCGGCCACGTAGATGTTGGGGTCCCGGGTCATTTCAAGTTTATGGGCGTCGTTCAACGCTTGAGCAAACGTCATATTCGGCATTTTGATATCCTCCTGTTTATGGATCGGTTTGTTTTTTATGGATTCAGTCCGGACTGAAATATCAGGAATAGACGTCCTCCAGAAGTTCGGAAACCTCGGGATACGCGCTTTCCTCGGCGAATTTTTCCGCTTCAGCCAATTCAGCTTTAAGTTTCGCCTTGATCTCCTGGATTTTTTCGTCCGTAAGGGCCCCCATTTCCTTCAGTTTCCCTTCCAGGCGCGGAATGGGGTCTTTTTCTTTCCATTCATCCAGTTCCGATTCATCCCGATAGGCGCAGGGATCGCCTTCAAAATGGCCCCGGTGGCGGTAGGTTTTGCATTCAACCAGCGACGGCCCCTTGCCCTGGCGGGCCCGGTCGATGGCTTCGGCCGCCGCTTCGCACACCGCCACCACGTCGTTGCCGTCCACCACCACGCCGGGCATATCGTAAGCCGCGGCCCGGTCGGCGATGTTGGGGACGCACATGGAGTTGATGGTGCAGGAAGAAATGCCGTACATGTTGTTTTCATTGATAAACACCACCGGCAGCTTCCAGCATGTGGCAATGTTCATGGCTTCGTGGGTGGTGCCCTGGTTGGAGGCGCCGTCGCCGAAAAAACAGACCGCCACGCTGTTGTTGTCCAGGTATTGACAGGCCAGCGCGGCTCCGGAGGCCAGGGGGGGGCCGCCGCCCACGATGCCGTTGGCGCCCATGATACCCAGATCCAGGTCGGCGATGTGCATGGAGCCGCCCTTGCCTTTGCAATAGCCGGTTTTTTTGCCGAACAGTTCGGCCATCATCAGCTTGATGTCGCCGCCCTTGGCGATGAGATGGCCGTGGCCGCGGTGGGTGGAGGTGATGTAGTCTTTGTCGGTGAGGTTCGCGCACACCCCGGTGGCCACGGCTTCCTCCCCCACATACAAGTGGACGAACCCGGGAATCTTGCCGTCCGCGAACAGTTCCGCCACGCGATTTTCAAAGTTCCGAATCTTGTTCATGGCGATGTACATCTCCACGAGTCGTTCATTGGTCAGGTCCATTGCTTTCCTCCTTATTTTGGGTTAGGGGTGATCAACATCCGGCATAAACACCGTCACGGCCGCGTTGGCCACGACGATCTGATCGCAATCCGGGGCGAAATGGGACACGCACAGTCCCTTGACGCGCATGCCGCCCTCCACGGCGCGCACATTTTTTTGACCGATGGGCACCGCGGCCTTCACCCGCTCCGGATCTACTTTGTTCGGATTGGGGCAGGCGATGTGGATGTCCACCAGGACCGCTTCCAGGTCCTGGACGCCCAGTATCTCCACCAGTCCGCACAAACAGCTTCGGGACACGGCGTCCTTTACGGCGCGGCAGGCGGCTTTGGTGACGTCTTCGCCGTGAAGGTCGGCGCCGGTCCCGATTTCGACAATAAATCGCTTGTTGCTCATGGCGTAAGCCTCATTTTCAGTTCAGAGTTTCACTTTCAGCCGGCTTCAGCCGGGTTCTGCTTGTAGCCGGGGGATTCAT
>CAYPCE010000286.1:0-4598 GCA_964409085.1 uncultured Desulfobacteraceae bacterium
AAGAGGCCTCCATGTCCGGCGTGAAGGACATGCTCCTGGAGTTCGCCGAGCAGGAACGGAACCACCAGCGGCTGCTGGAAAACATCGAAGACGAGGGGGTCCGGAAAAACCTCGACAATTACGACTGGAAATGGATCAAGGACATCAAGCGGAGCGACTACATGGTCGAGATGAACTTCCAGCCGGGCATGGCCTACAACGAAATCCTGGCCATCGCCATGAAGCGGGAGGAAAAGGCTCTGGCCCTCTACAACGAACTGCTGGATCAGGCCAAGACCGAGGGCCAGAAGAAGCTCTTCAGCCTGTTGTGCCAGGAAGAAGCCAAGCACAAGCAGTTCCTGGAAACCCGGTACGACGACTTCATGGCCCAGATGGGAGACTGATCATGGGCCGCAAAAGTGGAACGGCGGCTTTGGCCGTCGTGCTGGCGATTGCGTGGATGGCCGCCGCGCCGGCATCGGCCCTGGAGATCGGGGGCGTCAACCTGCCGGAGACCCTCGACACCGGTGGGAAGACCCTGGTCCTCAACGGCGCCGGGCTCCGGAAGAAGTTCTTTTTCAAGATTTACGCCGGCGGGCTCTACCTGCCGGAGAAGGAGAGCGACGCCGGGAAAATCCTGCCGGCGGATAGACCCATGGCCGTCCGGATGCACTTCATCTATGACGGCGTGTCGGCCGACAAACTGGTAGAGACCTGGAACGAGGGCTTCGACAAGACGGCGGGCGGCCGGTACGGCCCGATGTCGGAGCGCATCGCCGCCTTCAACGGCCTGTTTACCCAAGAGGCCGTTGAAGGGGACGTCTACGACATCGTCTACGTTCCCTCCGAAGGCGTCCGGGTGATCCTGAACGGCCGAACCCTCGGGACGGTCGAGGGGCGCGACTTCAAGACGGCGCTGTTCGCCATCTGGCTGGGGAAGGACCCGGCCGACGAGGGACTCAAAGAAGCGATGCTGGGACGATGATCACACGAGGACGGTCCCGGCCGCCGCGCCAAGGGCCGTCCTTATAGCCAATGCAAACAAGAGGAGACGGACATGAAGATCGTCGTGGGATATGACGGGTCGAACGCCGCCAAGGACGCCCTTCGGCTGGCCAGAACACACGGCAAGGCCTTTGACAACGCCAGCGTTTTTGTTTTGCGGTCCATTTCCGGCCGGTCCAGCGAGGATGCCGAGGACATCAAGGAGGCGGAAGGGGATCTGGAATACGCCAAGAAGCTCTTCGACGAGGCCGGCATCCCCTGCGAAACCCATCTATTGGTCCGGGGATTGAGCGCCGGGGAGGACATCGTCCAGTTCGCCGAGGACAACAAAGCCGACGAGGTCGTCGTGGGGGTCCGCCGCCGGTCCCGGGTGGGCAAGGCCCTGTTCGGTTCCACGGCCCGCCACGTCATCATGGAGGCGCCCTGCCCGGTGGTGACCATCCGGTAAATCCACGGTTTTCGGACAGGCTCTATAGCCGTCGCCGAAGCCGCCGGGCCAGCGCCCACCGGAACCCGCCGGCGATGGACCATTTGATCCCCAGCGGGGCGGCGGTCAGGGCAAGCCCGTAAAGGGCGGCCCGGGCCTCGCCCCACACAAAAAGGTCGAGCCCGCTCTGGAGGAGGAAGCCAAACGCCGCCGCGGGCGCCAGCCCTTTCCCCGCTCTCACCAGAGCCCGGAGCCGCCGCACCGATTGGATGACCCGGGCCACCCGCCCCTCATGATCCCGCCGCAGATCCTCGCCGACCTCCCAAAACGGATCGTCGATGTAAAACAACAGGTCGCCGTCGGGCTGGACCACGGTCCGCAGCGCCAGTCCTCCGTCCGCCCCCGGTTTGGGGGTGACGATTTCGATGCCCCCGTCCACGTAAAGATCGAACAGGTCGGTAGGGGCGAAAAATGTTTCGCCCCCGCCCCAGGCATCGGGACGTGTGTTGGATCCCACCGCCCCGCCGGCTTACGTAAGGGCCCGGGCCAGGCCCGTGATGAAATCCCGGAGCACCCCTATCAGTTGGTTCCAGAACCGCAGCGAGGTGGAAACGTTCTGGCTGTGGATCGACTGGAGGGTGCGGGCCGTTTCGTTTTCCAGGGCGTATTTGGGCTGGATCCGGGTCAGCACGTCGCCGTCCAGCTGGATGATGGTCTGAAGGGCGATCTGCTCCAGCCCCATCTCCCATATCTTCCGGATCAGCACCAGTTCATCGGTGGTCAGGGGCATGGGCGGGTGGCGGGATTCGATGTCGTCCCGGCTCATGTTGTTCTCCCATACCGCCTTGTCTTTCTCCCACGCCTTCAGGTTCCGGCCTTTAAGGGCGCTGAACACCCCCTTGATCTGGTCGGACATCTTCTGGATGCGGAAAAGCATGACCAAGTCCAGGTCCAGTTCATCCACCTCTTCTTTTGAAAAGGCCTCCTTCCGCTTTTTTTTGCGGACGGACTTGATGCCGATTGCGGCCTGCTCCCGTATCAGGTCGAAGCCGTCGTAACTTCCCATGAACACGTCCGCATCCTCTGGCCACAACTCCATTTGCATGAGCTTTCGCTGGTAGTTCTGGGCGATGTCCACCAGGGCGTGGCGGGGCTTGGGCATCTTCCGGCCGGTCATATTGGGCTTGACGATGGTGTTGACCTCCAGGTTCATGAGGTCCCGGGCGATCTGTTTGAGGGGCCCGTCGATCCCTTTGTCTGCGGCCATGGGCTATCCTTCGAGGTGTTCGGTTGCCAGTTTCAGGAGCCGTTCCAGGGCCTCGATGTTCTGGCGGACCAGGGCGTGGCCCTCTTTTTCCCGGGCCGCATGGAAGGTCTTGAGTTCGGCGTATTCGCCGGTAACGAAAGCCTCGTGGTAGACGGTTTTGATGTCCCCCTGGAGGAGATCGATCTTGGTGAGGATGATCTTGGGGTCCCGGCCCATATCCAGGTCGATGGCGCCGGCCGGGTCTCCTTCCCGGGGCCGGGTCACATGGCCCACGGCGGTGATGATCTCCAGGGTGACGAGGTTTTCGAACGCGTTTACGATCTTTTCTTTCAAATCGCTGGCCATGATGTGCCTCCTTCGGGTTGGGGATGATTTGGGTTGTTATTCCCGGGGCGACGGACGGTCGGGAAAAAACGAGCAGGCGTCCGGGATCTTGGGGGTGAACCGCCGGGGACCGGACAGGATCGGCCGCCCCGCGGCTTTGGCGATGGCGTTTTGCATGCCGCGGAATATCCATTGGTGAAACGGGTAGAGCGACCACCAGTAGAGCATCCCGGCCAGCCCCCTGGGCAGGAACCGGGAGAGGAACTCGAATTCCGACGTGCCGTCGCCGAGGGGGTGGATCCGGACCTCCAGCAGGGCCTCGCCGGGCATCTTCATCTCGGCCAGCAGGATCAGCCGATGGGGCGGTTCCAGGACCATGACCCGCCAGAAATCCAGGGCGTCGCCCACCTGGAGTTCCGTGGGATGGCGCCGTCCCCGCCGCAGGCCCATGCCGCCGGCCAGCCGGTCCAAAGCGCCCCGGAGCCACCAGAGGCTGTTGCCGAAATAATAGCCGGTCTCTCCGCCCATGCGGATCACCGGGTCCCACACCGCCTCGGGCGGCGCGTCGATCCGGATGCGGTACCCGCATTCCAGGACTGTGCCGCCCGTGTAGTCGGCGTCGCCGCAAAAGGCCCATTCCGGCGGCGTCAGGGCGCCGGCGTCGGACCAGCAGGTCTCCACCATGTTCTGCCGGACCCGCTCCAGGGCGATGCGGACCGCCTCCCGGCAGGAGGTGAGGGGCAGGGGGATGTGGTCCCGGATCCGGTTGTCCCGGCAGACCACCGGGACCGCCAGCCCTTCCGCCAGGGGCTGGGCGATGTCGGCGGGCACGGGGGTGACGAGGTGGATCCACAGGGCGCTCAGCCTGGGGGTCAGAAACGGGACGGGGATGATCCGGCGCCGGACCAGGCCCGCCTCCTCGGCGTAGATGTCGATGATCTCCCGGTAGGAGAGGACGTCGGGGCCGCCGATGTCGTAGGTTCCGGCCGGCAGGTCGTCTTTGATCAGGCTGCCCATGAGATAGGCCAGGATGTCCCGGATGGCGATGGGCTGGCAGGGGGTGTGGACCCAGCGGGGCGTGGTCATCACCGGCAGCCGCTCCGTCAGGTACCGGAGCATCTCGAAGGAGGCGCTCCCCGATCCCAGGATCATGGCGGCCCGCAGCACGACGACCGGGACGGGGCCGTCGGCCAGGATCGTCTCCACCTCGTGGCGGGACCGGAGGTGCTTGCTCAGGCCCGCGTCCTCCGGGTCCCCGAGGCCGCTGAGGTAGATGATCCGGTTTAGACCGCCGGCGGACGCCGCGTTGACCATGTTGAGGGCCCCGGTCCGGTCGGCCTCGGCGAATGCCTTTTTCGCGGCCGTCATGGAATGGACGAGGTAAAAGGCCGCGCCGCACCCGTCCGCGGCCCGTTCCATGGACGTCGCGTCGAGCACGTCCCCCTGGGCCAGTTCCACGTTGGGGTCCCGGCCCCAGGGACGGCAGGCCAGCTTTTCGACGGATCGTCCCAGGGCCCGGACCCGGTATCCGGCCGACAGCAGCCGCGGCACGAGCCGGCCGCCTACGTAGCCGGTGGCGCCGGTGACCAGCACGGG
>CAYPCE010000287.1:0-4594 GCA_964409085.1 uncultured Desulfobacteraceae bacterium
GACATCTTCCGGGAGGAGGCCACCGAGGACATCCTCAAGATGGCCGGCGCCGGCGGTGAATTCGTGGAGACCAAGTCGGTGATGAAATCCACCCGGATCCGGTTGCCGTGGCTCTTTGCGTCCTGCGTGGGCGGGATCGTGGCTTTTTTCATCATCGGCCATTTCGAGGCGACCCTCGACCGGTACGCTTACCTGGCCGCCTTCATCCCGGTGATCATGGGCATGGGCGGCAACATCGGCACCCAGTCGTCCACCATCGTGGTCCGGGGGCTGGCCACCGGGCTCCTGGATGTCCGGGACACCTGGGCGGTGATCGGAAAGGAACTGACCGTGGGGCTGATTCTCGGCATCACCTACGCGGTGCTCATCGGGCTGGTGGCCCAGTTCCGGTTCAGCCTTTGGGCCCTGGCCGTCTCCGTGGGGCTCGCCCTTATCTGCTCCATGGCGGTGGCGGCCCTGGTGGGGTCCCTGGTGCCCATGCTTTTTGTCCGGATCAACATCGACCCGGCGGTGGCCACCGGCCCCTTCGTGACCACCTCCATCGACATCATCAGCGTCTTTTGCTACTTCCAGATCGCCACCACCCTTCTGGGCTTATGATGATATGGCGGACTTCACAGGCGCGGCCATTCTGCTTCGTCGCATCGAGTACGGGGACCAGGACCTGATCCTGACCTTCCTGACCCCGGAAGGGGGGAAGGTATCGGCCATCGGCAAATCGGCCAAGCGCAGCGTCAAACGGTTCGGTGGCATCCTGGAACCCTTTTCGCTGCTCCAGGTGGTCCTGAAACAGGGACGGGGCGGGCTCCCCATCCTCCAGGAGGCCGCTCTCCGGTCGGCCTTTTTCCATATCCGCGGCGACATCCGGAAAACCGCCTATGCCAGTTACTGGACCGAGCTGGTCTACGATTGGGCCGAGGAAGGCGCGGCCCAGGACGCCCTCTACGGACTGCTGTGCCATGTGCTCCACGGCCTGGATGCCGGGGCCGTACCGGCGTCGGTGTTGAGCATCCTGTTCCAGATGCGGTTCGCCGCCCTCACGGGCTTTTGCCCCGAATTGAGCCACTGCAACGGTTGCGGCATCCCGATGGAGGCGATCCCCGCCCGCCGCATCCTCTTCGATATTCCCGGCGGCGGCATCCGATGCGGAACCTGCGGCGCACACACGCCCCGGAAGACCGCTCTGTCCAAGGGGACCATCAAAAACCTCCTCTGGACCTGCCGCGGCGATTACGGCCGGGCCTGCCGGGTCCGGCTCTCGGAGCCGTCCATCCGGGAAGGGCTGGCATTCCTGGAGACGTTCATTCCCTACCACATGGGCAAACGCCCCAAAAGCCTCGCGTTTTTGCAAAAAATCCGCGGGACGGCCAACGGCTAAGGAGACATCATGGTTGTACTGGTGCTGGTGGTGGTGACGACGATTTTCATCTCGTCCCAGTGTTCCCTCTACGAGGCCATCCTCTACTCCACCCGAATGGGGACCCTGGAAGCGGAACGGACCGATGAACGCCGACGCCTGAAGGCCCGGCGCATGATCGCAATGAAGCAGCGGATCTCGGTCCCCCTGTCGGCGATCCTCATCCTCAATACCCTGGCCAACACGGCCGGGGCCACCATCGCCGGCATGTACGCCCACAAGGCCCTGGGATCGGCCATGGTGCCGCTTTTTTCGGTGGTCTTCACCCTGGGCATCCTCTTTTTCGCCGAGATCATCCCCAAGACCCTGGGCGCGGTCTACTGGCGCCGGTTCTGGCCCGCCATCATCTGGCCCCTGACGATGATGAAATACGCCCTCTATCCGGCCATCCTCGTCACCCAGAAGTTGTCGGAGACCATCACCGGCCGGGAGTCGGGTCCGGTCATCACCGAAGAAGACATCCTGGGGACCATCCGTCTGGGCGCCAAGGGCGGGGAAATCACCCAGCAGGAATCCCTGATGCTCCACAACATCATCCGGCTGGAAACGATCCGGGTGACCGAGGTCATGACCCCGCGGACGGTGATGTTCGTTCTGGACGAGGACCTGACCGCCGAGGAAGGCTTCGAGGCGGCCCTGCAGGAAGGGTTCACCCGGATCCCGGTGTTTCGCCGGGAGCGGGAGAACATCGTCGGGTATGTGATGAGCCACGAACTGAGCATGGCCAGAGTGCAGCGGCCGGCGGCCCGGCTTTCCGGGTTGATGAAACCCATCCCCATCGTCCAGGAGAGCCAGAACTGTCTGGCCCTGCTCACCCAGTTTCTCAAAAACCGACGCCAGATCGCCGTCATCTGGGACGAATACGGCGGCGTGGCTGGCGTGGTCACCCTGGAAGACATCGTGGAGACCTTGCTAGGGGCGGAAATTGTGGACGAGAACGACGCGGTGGTGGACCTGCGGAAACTGGCGCGGATGCGGCGGCAGAAGCGGTTTCTGGAGAAGAAGGGGGAGTAGGGCGGCGACCCTGCAATCGGATCTGCATCGTCTCCAGGCGAACATGCACGGGCGTTTCGACGCGGGCCGATGGAACAGCGTCGCCCCTATTTGACCGGAACCGGCGAACCCGCCAGGACGCTGTAAATTTCGGCTTTTGACCGTTTTCTTAACCCCTGACCCCATGGGAGTTCCCAAATGACGCGATCCATTTACCCTTTCCGATACAAACCGGCCGCGTTCATGACCGTCGCGGTCCTGTTGTTTCTATCCGTCCCGGCCGCTTCTCTGGGCGGCATGAAAATCGTCATCCGGAACCCTGCCGGGCAAGAGGTCGGGGGATATGGCGAGAGCCATGCGCTTTTGGTGGGGGTGTCCAAGTACACCAATGGGTGGCCGTCGCTGGAAAGCGTTCCCGGTGAACTGGAAAGCGCGGCCAGGCAGCTCGAAGCCCAAAAGTTCTCGGTGAGGCGTGTTTTAAACCCCGATTCCGAGCAACTGAAAGATGCCTATGAGAAGTTTATCAGTGACTACGGTTTTTATCCGGAAAACCGGCTGCTGTTCTTTTTTTCCGGCCATGGCCACAGCCGGATGAACGGGACCAAAGGCTACATTGTTCCGGCCGATGCCCCTGACCCCAAAAAAGACGAGGTGGGATTTCTGGGAAAGGCGATCGGCATGGACCAGATCATTACCTGGGCCCGGAAGATCGAAGCAAAACACGCCCTGTTTCTCTTCGATTCCTGTTTTTCAGGCACGGTGTTCCGGACCAAGGACGGATTGCCCCGGACACCTCCCCATATCACCGACTACACCGCCCGGCCCGTGCGCCAGTTCATCACCGCCGGCAGCGCGGAGGAAAAGGTGCCGGCCCGCTCTATTTTCACCCCGGCTTTTGTCCGGGCCCTGGAGGGCGAGGGCGACCTGAACGACGACGGTTACGTCACGGGAACAGAACTGGGCATGCACCTCCACGATCAGGTGACCTACTACACCAATCGCGCACAGACGCCCCAATACGGCAAAATCCGGGACATCCAACTGGACCGCGGCGATTTCGTTTTTCTTGTCAAAGAAAAGGATGAGGGGGCGGAAACGGCCCGTCTCTACGTCAATACCGACCCGGAGGGCGCGCGGGTGTGGATTCTCAACATCGGACCCGTTTTCGAGCAGGGGATGGTCCTGTCTCCCGGACGTTACGAAATAGAGACGTCGGCGGGGGGGTGCGAGACCTTGACCCAATGGGTGTCGCTGTCCGCTGGGCGGGACGAGTATGTGGACGTGGCATTGGAATGCAGGGGCAAGGATCGGTTTGTCAATTCACTGGGGATGGAATTTGTGCGGATACCGGCCGGGTCGTTTATGATGGGCAGCCCGGAAGACGAGCCGGGCCGGGCAGAAGATGAAACGAGCGATGAAACGCAGCACCGGGTGATCCTGACCCGTGATTTTTATATGGGGACGACAGAGGTGACCCAGGCCCAGTGGAAGGCGGTGATGGGAGAAAATCCTTCCAAATACGACGCATGCGGCGACGACTGCCCGGTGGAGAGTGTTTCCTGGAATGATATTCAGGAATTTATCGAAACGCTGAACCAGCGGGAGACGGAGCGGTATCGGCTGCCAACCGAGGCGGAGTGGGAGTATGCGGCCCGGGCCGGAACGAAGACACCTTTTGCTTTTGGCCGTTGCCTGTCAACGGACCAGGCAAATTACGGGGCGCATTCACCCCTGAAAGGATGTCCAAAAGGCGCCTATCGCGGAGAAATGACGCCGGTGGCCAGCTATTCTCCCAATGAGTGGGGATTGTACGACATGCATGGGAATGTCGGGGAGTTGTGTCAGGATTGGTACGGTTATTATCCTGAAGGGAGCGTGACAGATCCGGAAGGTTTTGAAGTAGACTTATACCCGGAGAGTGGCTTATACCCGGCTCGGGTTTATCGGGGCGGCTCTTGGAACAGCCCCGGCAGGCTCTGTCGGTCCGCGCAACGCTTGATGTTGAACCCCATCGTCCGTCACCAACTCATCGGGTTTCGCCTTGCAAGATCTTACCCTTAGCCCTGTTCCCCTTTGCGGGGAGGCGACGGCGCAAGAATCGGGCGCGCCGGATTTCAGCCCGCGCAGCCCGTTTCACGCAGCCGGCGCCGGGACAATCAGGAATCTACCCCCCGGCCCCCCTTC
>CAYPCE010000288.1:0-4552 GCA_964409085.1 uncultured Desulfobacteraceae bacterium
AGGAACTCCGGGGCCGCTGGATGCAGTTGGTGGTCATCAGGATGGCGCCCGGAAACTCGTCGAACTCCTTGGACTGGTTCTGCCAGGCCGTGCCGTAATGACCGTAAAAGTGGTCGTATTTCTTCAACTCCGGGTAGCCGTGGGTCGGCAGCATTTCGCCGTGGGTATAAACATTAATGCCCTTGCCCTCGGTCTGCTGGAGCAGCAGGTCCAGATCCTTCAGGTCATGGCCGGAGACCACGATGGCCTTGCCTTTTTTCGGTCCCAGTGGCACCTGGGTCGGCGTCGGGGTGCCGTAGGCGCCGGAGTTGGCCTCGTAGAGCAGTTCCATGGTCCGCAGGTTGATCTCGCCCGCCTTCATCACCAGATTCACATAGTCGTCGGCGGTCAGGCTCGTGTCAAGGGTTTTGGCCATGGCCTCGTTCATGAACGCGTCGATGGCGTCGTCGGTTTTGCCCAGAATCCGGGCGTGGTCCGCGTAGGCGGCGATCCCCTTGATGCCATAGATGAGCAGTTCCCGGAGGGACCGGATGTCCTCATTGAGATCCTCGGGATACTTGACGCCCACCTTCTCGCCGTCGGCGATCAGAGCGTCCTGGGTCTGGGGCGGCATATAATTGGCGGCCTCTTCGGTGAAATCGACGTTGCCGCCGGCTTCCTTGACCCTTCCTTTGAGTTCTTCCCGCAAAGCCACGCACTGGCTGATCAGTTTCACGAACCGATCCGGGTCGAAATCGACGTTGGTGAGGGTGGAAAACAGGGCCTCGGCGGTGAAGCGGTTGACCTTTTCATCCACCACGCCGACCTTGCGGCCTTCCACGGCGTAGAGGGACAATCCCTTGACCATCCATACCAGCAGATCCTGAAGTTCGGCCACCTCGTGGGGCTTGCCGCAAACGCCCGCCTTGGTGCAGCCTTCGCCTTTTGCCGTCTGTTCGCATTGAAAACAAAACATGGTGTTGCTCCTTTCGTATTGATAATGTCGTTCGTCGCTCAGGTGAGCCGTCCGTTTTTTTCCTCGTTCTGGATCTCTTATACCCCGATCCGCGATTCCTTTTCATTGATCTAAGTCAAAAGGGAGGATTTTTTTGGAAACGTCACCGTTCCCGGATGGACTCATAGAGGGATTCGCCTTCAGCCTGGAAGCTCTCCAGGGTGCTCCGGTAGCTGTTGGCCAGGGTGTCGTCCTGGATGCAGTCGATGTTGGCCCGGGCGATGGCCAGCCCGCTTTTCAGGCAGGCGTAAGCGAGATGCGCGGCGACCTGGGCGTCGGCCCGGGCCGCCGGAAAGATGCGCTCCCACATGGAGCGGATCGCCCGGAGCATCTTCACGCCGTATTCCACCAGTTTCAGAGGGGGTCCTAAAGCGGTGATGCAGGCGGACTCCATGGCCTTATCCCGCGCCTTGCCCCTGGGCAGCTTGGCGGCGTCCATGATCTTGCCGTAAGCGTCCACATCCCGGCTGATGGCCTCCAGGCTCGCTTCCTGGATCGCCCGGAGGGTGTCGACCATGGCGTCGATCTGGGTTTTCTCGTCGGGATCGACGGTCTTCTTTCCCGAAATCCGGGCCACGAATCCGCCCAGGGCGGCGGCCAGGGCCGAACACAACGCCGCGGCGCATCCGCCGGCCGGCAGGGTGGGCGAGTCCGCCGCCACCCGGTCCAGGAATACCCGCATGGTCATGTTCTCGAATGCTGTATCCGCTTTCATGGCCGCCGCCCTCCCCTATTCCTTGATCATGATCAGCATCATCTTGAACCGCTCCACGGCCTTCAGGGCGTGGGGGATGTTGGCCGGCATGATGATCATCTCCCCTTTGGTCAGGGTGTAAGGCTTTTTGTTGAGACTGATCTCGACTTTCCCGTCCAGCACCGTGACCATGGCGTCGAAGGGCGCGGCATGTTCGCTCAAGCCTTCCTCCTTGTCGAAGGCGAACAGGGTGACGGTGCCGGTCGGCTTCTTGATCAGGGTCTTGCTGACCACGGAACCGTACTGATATTCAACGAGACCTTCCAGAGAAATGCCTTCTTTGACGAACTCTTCAATGGGGGTTTCGGTTTTTTCCATTTGGACCTCCTTGTTTATTGATGAATAGGATTGTCAGAACCGCTGATTTACGCTGATTCAGCAGATTTCGCTGACCGTTGGCGTTGCTTGACGTTGGCTTGCACTAATTTACAAAAAAAACCCGCCTGCACCATTGCCCGAACGTCTCCGCGGAATCAGCAAAATCTGCGTGAATCCGCGGTTCAGAAACGTTTGCATTTCCGATTTCCACTCCACTATGACAGCTCCATGTTGATTTATCATTGACCCAGGTCAAGCCCCCGCCGCATCCTTTTTGAGCGGCAGAAACAACCCGAGACAGACCAGCGACAGGACAAGGAAGACGGAAAATCCCAACGGGTAGCCGGCCGTCCCCCAGAACTTGACGAAAAGGCCCATGGCGGGCGGAATGACGAACCCGCCGAAGGCACCCAGCCCGCCCACGATGCCGGCGGCGCCGCCCACGGCCTTGGGGGTGTAGTGGGGGACGAGCTTGAAAACGGCGGCGTTGGCGAATCCCATGCCCAGGGCCAGCAGCATCTGGCCGGTCATGGCCACGGCGAAGATGCCGTAGGCGCCCATCATCATCACGGCGCCCAGGACCACGACGAGAAAGCTCAGGGACGCCACCCGCTCGCCGGTGAACCGGTCGGCGGCCACGCCGCCCACCACCCGAAGGAGCGACGACGACAGAGAATAGAGCGCGGTATAGGCCCCGGCCCGGACCACGCTGACGCCGAAGTATTCGTTCCAGTAGGTGGGCAGCCAGATGGTCAGGGCGATGAATCCGCCGAAGGTGACGAAATAGAACGCGGTCAGTGTCCACGTCCGCCAGTTGGCGGCGGCCCGTTTGACCGACTCGAAGGCGGCCCCGGAGGGGATCAGCTCCTCGCCGCAGGCCACGGCCAGGGCGTCGGGGTCGATTTGGATGCCCATTTCCCGGTACTGGAAATAGGGGGCGTCTTTCATGAACAGGGCCACCAGGAGGATCAGGACGCCCAGCAGGACCAGCCACAAGACATAGGAAGTGGTGAACCCCAATGAGACCACCATCATGGGGAGGATCACGGCGAAGAGCCCGGGAGCGAGGTTGCCCAGGCCGGCGTAGATGGCCAGGGCGGTCCCCTGGGCTTTCTGGGGATACCAGTAGGAGACGGACGGGATGCCGACGGAAAAGATGGCGATGCCGCTCCCGCACAGGACCCCGGAGATCAGGAACAGCGGGTACTGGGCGAAGGTGGGGTCCGGGTACAGCGCGAAAAGCGCGGTCATTCCGGCCACGCCGGCGGCGGCCAGCAGCATCAGGATAAGGATGGGCTTTTTCCCGCCCATCCGGTCCACCATGGCCCCGAAGGGGATCCGCAGCAGGGAGCCGGTCAGGGCCGGGCTCGACGCCAGGAGCCCCATGAGAAAGGGGCTCATCTTCATGGCGTCCTTCAGTTCCGCGACGATGGGTCCGAAGGCGGAGACGCCGGCGAACCCGGCGAAAAAGGCGATGGTGGACCAGACGAGAGCGGCCTCCTTGCTCGATTCGGCATGACAGACGGCTTCTTCTTCCATGGGTCGCTCCTTTCGTTGCGGACGGCCTTACGCCCGGACGGCCCGGCGGCGGAAGACGACGAGCGGGCGGAACAGGTAACTCAGGGGCGCGCTCCAGATATGGATCAGCCGGCTGAAGGGCGCGAACCCGATGAGGGTGAAGGCCGACACGATGTGGGTTTTGTAGGTCGGGGGCACGTTGCGCATCAGCTCGGGGTCGGGCGTCAGGGTGAGGATGCCCCGCAGCCAGGGCGCGACGGTATAGAGGACCTCGTAATGGCCGAACAGCACGTTGTAGAGGCCCGTGCCGACAGTGAGAAACAGCAGCCCCAGGGTGGCGAAATCGTTCATGGTGGTGGTGACGCGGATCCGGGTCCGGGCCACCCGCCGGTAGAGGAGCAGCAGGATGCCGATGAACGCGGGATTGCCGACGAGCAGGCCGGCGTAATAGGCGATAAGGGTGTGGGAGTGGGCGCCGATGCCCATGGCGTCGTAGATCCGCTGGGGAATGAGCAGCCCGCCGGCATGCCCCAGAAGGGTGAAAATGACGCCGTAGTGAAACAGGGTGACCCCGACGGGCAGCGTCCCGGTTTCGAGGAACTGGCTCGACTTGGCGTTCCAGGTGAGCCGGTCGGACCGGTACCGGTAGATATGGCCGACCACGAAGGCGGTCAGCGCCAGGTATGGGTAAATCAAGAAAGCGAAAGTGTTCATCATGACGCGCGCCTCCTGTTTTCCGACAATGGGGTGAAGATATCGATCACGCCGGCCATAACGTCGGCCCAGGGACTCTCCGTTTCCTTGAGTCGGTGGGCGATGGCTTCGATGTCGGGCAGGCAGTCGGCGACGGGTTCCGGCAACGTTTCGAGGTCGGTTGCCGATACCATCTCCAGAACCATGGGCAGGTAATCCGGCAGTTCCCGGGTGGCCGGCGCGAAGCCGTTTTCGAGGTACATCCGGGTGAAGGC
>CAYPCE010000289.1:0-4493 GCA_964409085.1 uncultured Desulfobacteraceae bacterium
TCCGGTCCGGATCGAGAAGGGGCGCGATCCGGTCCCGGCGGTCGGGATGTTCGGGGGCGGCCAGGCTCTCGGCGAGGATGCCGTCGAGATCCCCGGCAGAGGCCCGCAGGATTTCTTCCAGGGCCTGGAGGTCGGCCTCCTCTTCCTCTGCGGCTGCACGGAGGTCGGCTTCGGCCGCCAGCAGGGTTTCCATCGTCGCCTTCCGCTCCGCCAGCAGGGCCTCCTCCGTTTCCAGGGCCGCGTTCAGGTCGGCCAGTTCGGCGGTCAGCCGGGCGCGTTCAGTTTGAATCCGGTTCCGGGTCTCCTGCCGGTCGGCGGCCATCTGGGACAATCTGGCTTCCACCCCCTGGACGGTCTCCGGCCAGTCGGCGGCGGCAACCGGGGCCGCCAGGACGAGGACGACAACCATCCATGCCAGGATCACGGCGCGTTTCGATATGCAAGACGTCAAGCGCATCATGACCCGGGCCTCCCCACGGGCAGGTCCAGCAGCTCCGGGGTCCGCCGCTTTTCGGCGACGGCCATGGCCTGCTGGATCTCCCGGCTGTAGCGCTCCGGCAGGGGTTCCCAGGACGCGGTTTCCCGGTTGAACCACCCGCACCGGCCTCCGTCCGGGGTCCGGTAATACAGGGCCGTCCGGCCCAGGCGGAAGAGGTCGACCCGGGCCGGGCCGTCGGACAGCTCGATGACGGCCGAGCCGGTTTCCACGGAGGTCCCGTATTCCGTTTCGATCCGCAGGGCCTCCAGGACCCGTTGGGTCTTGCGGGAGAGGAGCGAATGGTAATCGTCGAGGGCCTCCTTCAATGCCGCAAGCCGCTTTTCCCGTTCTTCGGGCAAAAACGGCAAATCCGCTTCAATAAAGGCCCTCAACCGGTCCAGGGTTTCGTCCAGAAACGGCGCCAGGGCCATTTCCATCGTTTCGGCCTCTGTTTTCCGCCGACGGAGTTCGGCAAGGACCTCTTCCTGGTTCTCAATGTAAGCGGCGTATTTCCCGGTCTGGTGGGACGTCCAGCGGAGGCGGCGTCTGACCTCCTGGACCTTCGCCAACAACTCGCGCCGTTCCGCATCCCATTTTTCCGCTTCGGCCTGGGCCGCCTGGCCTTCGGCGATGGCGGCGGTCATCCGGCGATCCAGGTCGGTCGGGCTTTCCGCGGAATGGGCCGGAAAAAGGGGCGAAACCAGAACGAATAAAACGGCCAATATCAACGCATGATCCATTTTCATAAAAATTTCCAATACTTTCAAAAACAAAAAAGCCACGAAGCCTTTCGATACAGCATTGCTGTATTTGCGAAAGCCTTCGTGGCTTTATTGATTGCAAACGGAAATTTTCCTATCAAAAATTCGTGACCATTTCAAGCGAAAAGACGCCATCTTTTGTCGGATGTCTAAGGCGCGGGTTTGAACTGTCACCCGCGACGCATCGAATTTTCAAATCGAAACAGAATCGGCTATTAGTATAATCGATTTG
This sequence comes from uncultured Desulfobacteraceae bacterium, assembly GCA_964409085.1. Lineage (GTDB taxonomy): Bacteria > Desulfobacterota > Desulfobacteria > Desulfobacterales > JAABSP01 > JAABTD01. The sequence continues at coordinate 1,472 of CAYPCE010000289.1, forward strand.
ACATATCGGCAATATCTCTATTAGGAAAATAACGCTTTTTTAATGAACTTTTTGCAAAGAAAGGCGGCGGATCAATGAGCGAGGATTATCGGAGCATGTGGGAGGCGTTGGGCCTCGATCTGGACGCCCACGACGCCCTGCTGTCGGTTTTGGGCAAAGGATATGGCGACATTTTCCTGTCCCAGAAGGATCGCCCCGAAGGCATGGGCTATTTCGATTTCGTCATAAGCGAAGTCCACGGGCTGCGGATCAAGGAACTGCTGGATGAAAAAGCCGCCGGCCGGAAGATTGTCGGGTCCTATTGCGTGTTCGTGCCCGAAGAGATCGTCCTGGCCGCCAACGCCACCCTGGTGGGCCTGTGCTCCGGAGCCGATTTCGCCATGGACGAGGTGGAAAAGCTGTTGCCTCGCAACACCTGCGCCCTGATCAAGTCGTCATTCGGGTTTAAGCTGGGCAAGGTGTGCCCCTACCTCGAATCCGCGGACATGATCGTCGGTGAAAACACCTGCGACGGCAAGAAAAAAGCGTATGAATCCCTGTGCAATCTGGTGGACAACCTCTATGTGATGGACCTGCCCCAGGTCAAATCCGACAACGGCAAGGCCCTGCTGAAGGCGGAATACGACCGGTTCAAAACGGCCATGGAAGAGCTGACCGGCGTCGCCATCACCGCCGATTCCCTCAAGGAAGGCATCCGGGCGGTCAACGCCAAGCGCGCCGCCATCCATCGGTTGTCGTCCCTCCGAAAGGCCGATCCGGCGCCCATCTCCGGCCTGGACGCCCTGCTGGCCAACCAGGTCTTTTTCTACGACAACCCGGCCCGGTTCACGGAATCCGTCCACAAAATCTGCGACGAGCTGGAGAAACGGATCGGGGCCAAACAGGGCGTTTTCCAAGAAGGAACCCCTCGGGTCCTGGTGTCCGGCTGCCCCCAGGCCGTGCCCAACTGGAAGCTGCCCTATATCGTGGAGACGTCGGGCGCGGTGATCGTGGGCGAGGAATCCTGCGTGGGCGAACGGGGGGTCCGCCATCTCACCGATGAAGCCGGCGAAACCGTCGAAGCCATGATGGACGCCATAGCGGACCGGTATTTCCAGGTGGATTGCGCTATTTTCACCCCCAATCCCGACCGCCTGGATCATATCCAGGAAATGGCCGCCGACTACAAGGCCGACGGGGTGATCCACTACGGCCTCCAGTTCTGCCAGCCCTATCTCATGGAATCCATCCCCGTTGAAAAAGCCCTCGAGGACCAACAGGTCCCCTGCCTGCGCATCGAAACCGACTACGGCATGGAAGACGCCGGCCAGCTCAAGACCCGGATCGAAGCCTTTATCGAGCAACTGCGGTAGCGAATCAGGAGCGGCGTCACACCATGCGTTACGCAGGCATTGATATCGGCTCGCGCACCATCGAGCTGGTGGTGGTGAATGAAAACGGCGAGATCGTCCAGAGTTTTCAGGCCGACACCGGCTTCGATCCCATGACCGAGGCCCGGAACCTGATCGACGGCGTCGAATATGATCGGATCATGGCCACCGGGTACGGCCGGAACCTGTTCGAGATTTCCTTCGAGGCCCCCACGGTCACGGAGATCAAGGCACATGCCCGGGGTGCCCGTTCGTTCTTCCCGGACGCCGGCGCCGTGCTGGACATCGGCGGCCAGGACAGCAAGGCCATCGCCTTGTTCGACACCGGCAAGGTGAAAAAGTTCGAGATGAACGACCGGTGCGCCGCCGGCACGGGCAAGTTCCTGGAGATCATGGCCAAAAACCTGGGCTATGCCATCGACGCCTTCGGCCGGGAAGCCCTTGCCGCCGATCAGGATATCCAAATCTCCAGCATGTGTACGGTCTTTGCCGAATCCGAAGTCACTTCCCTGATCGCCAAGGGCCGGGACCGGCGGGAGATCGCCCGGGGACTCCATTTAAGCGTCATCCGCCGGGCCGCCGGCATGATCAACCGGGTGTCCCCGGATGGGGACATCGTGTTTACCGGGGGCGTGGCCAAGAATCCGTGCATGAAACAGATGCTTGAGGACAAATTGGGACGACGGGTGTTGATACCCGATGATCCGCAGTTGGTGGGCGCTTATGGCGCCGCGCTGCTGGCGAATTCAAACGATGAAAAGAGAAGTTGACATGAATATCAGTAAATGGGAACCCAAAATCGCCGCCTTTTTCTGCAACTGGTGTACCTATGGCGCGGCCGATTTGGCGGGAGTCAGCCGTTTTGAACACCCACCCAACATCCGGGTGATCCGGCTGCCGTGCAGCGGCCGGGTGAGCCCCAAATTCATCCTGGCGGCGTTCCGTCAGGGGGCGGACGGGGTGTGGGTGTCCGGCTGCCATCCCGGCGACTGCCACTATATTGAAGGCAATTATTACGCTCGACGGAAATTCACGCTGCTGAATAATTTGTTGGAATTCATGGGCATGGAGCCCGGCCGGCTTCATTTTTCCTGGATTTCGTCGGCCGAGTCCACCAAGTACGTCGATGTCGTGAACCAGGTGGTGGCGGCCGTCAAAGAACTGGGGCCGTCGGATTTCATGAACAAAGCATCGGGGGATATCGATCTTGCCGCTTCCATCCTCGGATGAAAATCGGCTGAAACGATGATGGAAGCAATCCAGGGAAAACACCATCATCCTGAAACCCAGGCCCTCATTGAACAAATCCGGGAAAAAGCTCGGAATCTTTATTTGACCCGGGAAATGCTCTGCGCCGAAGCGGTGGTGACGGCCCTTAACAAAGGACTCGGCGGCGGCCTGTCCGACGACCAGGCCCTGGCCGTATCGGCCCCCCACTGCATCGGCCTGGGCGAAAGCGGGTGCCTCTGCGGGGCGTTGAGCGGCGCGGTTATCGCTTCAGGGCTGTTTCTGGGCCAAAACCGGCCGTACCGTCACCGCAAAGAGATGCGGGACAGCGCCCGGCGGTTGCACGATGCGTTCAAAGCGTCCAACGGCGCCGCCTGCTGCCGGGTGCTGACCAAAAAGGTCAAACACGATCCCAAGGCCCATTT
>CAYPCE010000290.1:0-4484 GCA_964409085.1 uncultured Desulfobacteraceae bacterium
CCGTAGGGGCGATCCTTGTGATCGCCCTTTTTGGCTTTACGCCCCCTCCAACTCAGATTTAACCGCCCTCCCCAACTCCTCCATCGAATATGGCTTTTTGATGTACCGGCCGGCGCCCAGGCGCTGGGCCTCCCGGACGCTGTCGGTTTCGGCGAAGCCGCTGGCGATGACCGCTTTTTGGCCCGGATGGCGCTGGATGATCCGGCGGTAGGTTTCCAGGCCGTCCATGCCCGGGTCCATGATCATGTCCAGCACCACGAGATCGACCCGGCGTTCCGACAGGTACGCCACGGCCGCCTCGCCGCTGGCGACGGATTCGACGCAGTAGCCCAGTTTTTCCAGCATGCCGGCGGCGATCTCCCGCTGCTCGGCCACGTCGTCCACCACCAGGATCGTCTCGCCCGATCCCCGGCAGGTGGACAGGTCCGACGGGCCGCCCGCCGGGGCGGCGGCGTCGCCGGTGGCCGGCAGATAGACGGAGATGGTGGTGCCCCGGTTTTCGGCGCTGTCGATGTGGATAAAGCCGTCGTGGTCCTGGACCGTCCCCCACACCACCGCCATGCCCAGGCCGGTGCCGCTGCGGCCCATGACTTTTTTGGTGTAAAAGGGCTCGAAGATCCGCTTGAAATCCTCTTCGGAGATGCCCGTGCCCTCGTCGGCCACCCGGAGCAGGACGAACTCCCCGGTCCGGGCCGCGTCGCATCCTTCGATGGGGCGGTCCACGCGCCGGTTCCGGGTCGTGATCCGGACGACGCCCGCATCCGGATGGGCTTCGGCGGCGTTGGAGACCAGGTTCATCACGGTCTTTTTAAGGTGGACCGCCGACCCCTGGATGTTGGCGAGACCGGGCTGGAGATCCGTTTCCACCGTCACCGCCGGGTGGTGCTGCAAGAGCTGTTCGTGCTCCGGCGAGGCCAGGTACTCGGAGACGATGTCGTTCAGGTTCACCGCCTCCCGGTGGACCACGCCCCGCCGGGCCAGGGTGAGGAGATCCTGGACGATGGCGGCGGCTTTGACGCCGGATTTCTGGATGATGTCCAGGGGCTTGCGGAGGGGGCTCTCCTCCGGCAGGTCCATCAGGATCAGTTCGGGGTAGGAGACGATCCCCGACAGCACGTTGTTGAGGTCGTGGGCCACGCCGCCGGCCAGAAGCCCCAGGGCCTCCATCTTCCGGGACCGGTTGAGCTGCTCCTGGAGGGCTTCCCGTTCCGCTTCCGCCTCTTTCCGGGCGGTGATGTCGATGTAGGTGCCCACCGCCCGCAGGGCGTGGCCCTTTTCGTCCCGCTCGATGACCCGACCCTGGTCGAGGATCCATTTCCAGGCCCCGGATTTGGACTGAAGCCGGAACTCGGCCCGGTGCTTGTCGGTGTGGCCCTTGAGGTGGGCCTTCATGGACTCGGCGGTCTTTTGCCGGTCGTCGGGGTGGACGAGGTCGAACCAGGTGTCGATGACCGGCTGAACGTCGGACAGGCTGTACCCGACGATGCGGACCAGCCGTTCGTCCCAGATCACCTCGCCGGTCCGGATGTTCCAGTCCCACAACCCCTGCTCCGTCGAGGCCAGGGCCAGGTCGAGGCGCTCCTGGCTCTCTTTGAGTTCGGCCACGGCCTGGTTCCGCTCCTCGACCATCCGGTTGGCGGATTGGGCCAGATTCTTGAATTCGGCCAGGTCGAGGCGGCTGTCGTCGATGGGGGTGGAGAAGATGGCCGACCGCTGAAAAAAGGCCATGAACTCCCGGAGGTTGGAAAAGGTGCGCCGGGAGATGGTCCGGGCCAGGAGGATGGCGATGATCAGCACCCCGATAAGAGATCCGCCGATAATGATCAGATGGTTTTCGATCCGTCCCTTCAACTCGCGCCGTTTCACGGTCAGGACCCGGTCGATGTCGTCAAGGTAGACGCCGGCGCCGATCATCCACTCCCATTCGGGGATGGACTGGATGTAGCTGACCTTTTTGGACGGTTCGCCGGTGCTGGGCTTGAGGGAAGCGATGTAGGTCAGGTAGCCGCCGTCGGGGGGCCGGGAGGCCGCGATGAGATCCTGGACGATCTTACGGCCGGTGGCGTCGGTCAATTCCCACCGGTTTTTGCCGATATGGTCCTGATTGTAGTGGGAGAGGGTCACGCCGTCGAAGGTGTAGGCAAAGATGTAGCCTTCGTCTCCGAATCGGATCTTGTTGATCCACTCCAGGGTCTCCCCCTGGATGTCCGCTTCCACGTCCTCCACGTATTCGCCGGTGCCGATCCACCAGTCCAGGGGTTTGAAATACTTGGCGAATCCGATCTTGTCCGACATGTGGTCGGTGATGCCCGGCTTGTACCAGTGCCATCGGAGAAACCCCTCCCCTTCGGTTTCGATGAGCCGGACAAACCGGCGGATGGTGTAGCCGCCTTTGCTGTCCACGAGGTTCCAGAGGTTGGTTCCCTCCAGTTGGGGAGTATGGGGCAGCAGGATGTTGTTGCCGTCCATGTCGTAGACGAAATAGTAGCCGCGCCCATCATGGAAGCGGATGGGGCGCAGGGCTTCCCGGATGGTGGCGGCGATCTCGTCTTCCGATTTTCTGTCCTTATAAACGGCGTAGAGGTTGTCGGCGATGGCCACGGCTTCATAGACCCGGGACCGGATGGTGTCCTTGAGCTTTTTTTCGGTCCGGTTCCGCTGGTGGTCGATGTAGTTGATGACGTGCTCGACCTCGTTCCGGACCATGGCCTTCTGGGTTTCGGTGAAGGCGTCCCGCAGTTGGCGGGATTCTTCGTTGAATTGGCGGATTTCGTAGGAAATCCACATATAGCCGATGAGGCCGACGCAGAGCAGCACGACGGCGAACAGGCTGTAGAGAAAGGTGCGGTGAAGGCTCCGGGCGGCTTTCATGGGCGGTATCGGACGCGGGGCATGGCGGTCTAGACCCAGTCCGGCACGGCGACGGTCGCGGATTCGAGGCGGTCCAGGGGGATGTGGGGCTTGATGTCGATGAGGGGCGTGCCGTCGATGGCGTCGATTTCGTCGAGGTGGATGGTGTTGCCGGTCCGGGATGTCTGGCGGCAGAAGGTGAGCCCGATGAGGTTGGGCCGCAGGGGCGAATGGGTGGCGAAGACGCCGGTGAGCGGGTTTTCGGGGTTTTTCCGGGGGTGGACCTGACGATAGGCCCGCCCTTCGGGGGTGTCGTTGTGGTGGAACCAGAAAAAGACCATGAGGTGGGAAAACCCGTCGATGCCCGGCAGGGCGTCGGCATATTCGTCGTAGACCTCGATCCATGCGCCGTCGTCGGTGTTCCGGATCACGCCGACGGGGGAGATTGGTAATGGGGGTTCATTGGGGCCCGGGTCCTTTGGGTTAAAGGTTATGTCCATTTTGATTTTTAGCACGATTTGGGGATTTAGGCAATCGGGGGATGCGGGTCTTTGTGGAGGGGACGGCGGATGGGCGGGGCGGCAAGGACGAAGACCTCCGGGGTTTTGGAAACCCCGGAGGTCTGGGGTCGGGAATTCAGTGTTCTGTTTCGTTTGCGGTTTTCGTGGCGACGTTTTCCAGTCTTTCGTTCAGTTCGGCGAGTTTTTGTTCCACCATCTCTTTTGAGAGAAGGCCGCTGGCCAGAAGCTCTTTGTAGGTTTTGATTTCGCCGAGGATTTCGCCTTGAATTTTACCGCGTTTCTCGCCGCGTTTCTCACCGCGTTTCTCACCGCGTTTCTCACCAAGCTTTAATCCTCTAATCTCCCCTTCTTTCCGCAATCTTTCGGCGACTGTCATGATGGCCTCCTTTTTATCCTCATCGATCACGCGGATCAGTTTTGTCTCGGTTTCTCCCGGATCAAGATCGTCGCGTACATTATAGACGTATCGGAGGACGGTTTCAAGATATTCCATCCCGGTCTGTTTTCGCGACAGTTCGGCGAACAGGGGCAGCATTGCATCGAAGCGGCGTCCGAAATCCGGGGAGAAGATGTGCTGCATGACATGCAGGAAGAGACGGATGACGATATTTCCTCTGATCTCGGCGTCGTTCATCTTTGAGAGATCTTTGAGGATATACTCGAAACGGGGGACGTGCTTCGTTGTCAGGCCGGGTTCGGCGATCATGTCCTGGAATTGGGTGCCGATGCGCCATTCTTCTTTTCCGTGATAAAACAGGATCGGAATGATTCCGGGAAGTTTGACTTCATTGGGGTTCTGTTTCAGGTGCAAGTCCCATATGCCGCCCATGTAATGGTAGAAGCGCAGGGGCATCAGAGGGTCGGGGGAGGACTGGTGCTCGAACAGAAGGTAGATGAAAACCAGCATTTGCCGGATTTTCACGGTGTAAACGAGGTCGGAGAGACGTTCTTTCAGTTCCGGGGAGATGAAGGTTTCTTTGACGATTCGGAGGGTTCGCCAGTCCGCGTGCGCCACGATGTCTTCGGGCAGGTGTTCCTGGAAAAACGAGACGGCGTTTTCCCGTCGGGTCATGGTTTCCTTGAAGAATTGGTCGTGGGGGTTGTTCATTTTTT
>CAYPCE010000291.1:0-2298 GCA_964409085.1 uncultured Desulfobacteraceae bacterium
ATAAAAAAGATTGCCAACCGCTTCCGGTTGCGGTATAAACCCTCGACTGGACTGAAAGCGACTGTAACGCCGCCCGGAAATGTCGGGCGGCGTTTTTTATGAACAGAACGCCGAAAGCGACCATCAGATCCGCTTCCGGCGTTTTATATTGAGAGAGTGAGACGATATGAGTTTTGCCGCATTGGGCCTGTGCGACGCACTGGTCAACGCAACGGAAACCTTGGGATTTACGGCCCCCATGCCGATCCAGGAACAGGCCATCCCCGCCCTCCTGGCCGGCGAGCGGGATTTCATCGGACTGGCCCAGACCGGCACCGGAAAAACCGGCGCCTTCGGCCTGCCGATGCTCCAGCGCATCGACCCGAAACAGCCCCACCCCCAGGGCGTGATCATCTGTCCGACCCGGGAATTGTGCCTCCAGATCACCGACGATCTGCAACGGTTCGCCGCCGGCCTCTCCGGGGTCCGCATCGTGGCGGTTTACGGCGGGGCCAGCATCTCCCACCAGGTCCGGCAGCTCAAAAGCCGGTCCCAGGTCATCGTGGCCACGCCGGGCCGGCTGCGCGATCTCATCTCACGCAAGGCCGTCGATCCCTCCCGGGTCTCCCATGTGGTGCTGGACGAAGCCGACGAGATGCTGAACATGGGCTTCCAGGAGGATATCGACGAGATCCTGTCCGCCATGCCGACCCAACGGCGGATCTGGCTGTTTTCCGCCACCATGCCCGCTTCGGTGGCGACCATCGCCGGGAACTACCTCGAAAACCCGGTCAAAATCACCGTCGGCGGCCGCAATCAGAGCCCGACCACCATCGCCCACACCTGCCATGTGATCCACCACAAGGACCGCTACGCGGCGCTGCGGCGCGTCATCGATTTCTCGCCGGGGATGTTCGCGCTGGTCTTCTGCCGGACCCGCCTGGACACCCAGAAGGCGGCCGACGACCTGGTCCGGGACGGCTACCCGGCCGAGGCCCTCCACGGCGACCTCTCCCAGCCCCAGCGGGACGCGGTCATGCGCAAATTCCGGGCCGGTCTCACCCGCATCCTGGTGGCCACCGACGTGGCGGCCCGGGGACTCGACGTGGACGACATCACCCACGTCATCCACTACACCCTGCCCGATGATCCCGAGGTCTACACCCACCGGAGCGGCCGGACCGCCCGGGCCGGCAAATCCGGCGCCTCCATCGCCCTCATCACGCCAAAGGAAACCTACCGGGTCCGGGACCTGGAACGACGGGGCCACATCCGCTTCTCCTTTGAAAAACTCCCGGACGGCGACGCCATCTGCCGAAAGCAGTTGCTCCAAGCGGCGGAAAAAATCGCCAAAACCGAGGTGGATGAGAAAGCGCTGTCGGCCTACCTTCCGGAAATCTACGACGCCCTGAGCGGCCTCACCAAAGAGGAGCTGATCCAGCGGATGGTCTCCGGCGAACTCAACCGCCTGCTCGGAGACTACCGGAACGCCGGAGATATCGACGCCAAGCCGTCCCGGAAGGCCGCCAAATCCACGCCGGCGGCGAGCAAAAAGGAGCGGTTTCAGAACACGCCGACCCAGCGGTTCTTCATCAACGTCGGCCGGCTGGACAAGATCAACGAAGGCACCATCGTCCGGCTCATCTGCGACCGATCCGGCATCCGCTCGGCCCTCATCGGCCAGATCGACCTGAAACGGGAGTTTTCATTTTTCGATGTGGAAAAACGGGCCGCGTCAAAGGTGAAAAAGGCCGTTCACAACGCGACGCTGGATGGGCGGGTGGTTCAACTTCGGGAGGTGTTCGACAATAAGCCGGAGCGGAAAGGGGCGCGGCGGAGCGCATAAGAATGGTGGCCGCCAAGGCAGGGTCGGACGTGATCCAATAGCGCCTCTCAAATTTCGATATGACCTCCTCCACCATGCGCAGATTATTGAGAATTTGCAAAAGGTTCCAGAATCAGAACATGATTTGCGAATCCTACGTGTCCTGTGGTTGTTCCTGGCCCGGTGGAGCATGTAGACGGCGGAGATTTTTGGGCGGGCGGAAGTGGCGTCATACATCTCTCAGCCGTATCGAGGATGGAAAGCGGCTTGTAATCCCGACACGTTTTAAATTATTCTTGCACGAAGCGCTATGTCAGGAAACCAATTGAAAACGATTTCTTTTCTCCACAACCGGCCGGCGCTTTGTTGCACCATTGCGCTTTCGAATCAGCGTCTCCGGCCTTAAAATACCTTGCTCGCTTCGTCCAGATTTTCCACTTCGCCCATCACGATGAGGGAGGTGCCGGCCTCCAATGTCTTTTCGGCCGGGGGAT
>CAYPCE010000291.1:2398-4473 GCA_964409085.1 uncultured Desulfobacteraceae bacterium
AAATTGGGCGACACCGTCTGGTTGGCCCCAGCTTTCCGGAGCTTGGCTTCGATCTTGGGGTCGGTCATCCGGCAGATGATCCGGATGGCGGGGTTGAGCATCCGGGCCGTCATGGTCACATAAAAGTTGTCTTTATCCGACGGCAGGCAGATGATCACCCCGGCGGCCTGTTCGATGCCCGCCTTGACGAGATTCGCGTCGTCGGTGCGTCTCCCTGGATGGGATAAAGGCCGGCCAGCCGGGCGCAGATCGCCAGATTTTCGGGGTCGTGTTCGATAGGCATGACGGTCTCCCGGTTTTTCATCAGTTCCTCGATGAGGGGGCGGCCGGTCTCGCCGCCGCCGCAGACGATGTAATGGCCGCTGAGTTTTCCGATATTCCGTTCCATGGCCCTTCTCCTCATCATGCCGGAGAGTTCGCCCTCGATCATGAGGGCCGTCAACACGCTGATGCCGTAGAGGATGATCCCCATGCCGAAAATGATGAGGATCATGGTGAAGATCTGAGCGGCGGGATGGTCGGTGATCTGGATCACCTCCCCGTAGCCCACGCCGGTCAGGGAGATGACGGTCATGTAGGCGCAGTCGATGAACTTCTGCCGCCCGCCGAAGAGCGCGTAGTACCCGACGCTGCCCGCCAGAAAGATCAGCAGGATAGAGACCAGAACCTGGATCAGTCGTTGTTTGATGGTCATCTCTTTTCACATGCGGGGTGATTGCCCGACGTCTGTTGCACTCCGTGGTTCTTTAGCCAAAGATGTCCGAAGTGTAAAGGGTTGGGCGATGTGTCTGCCCACGAAAATGGCTTTGCAAAAGCCAGCAATTTTCGGTGAATGCAATTCATTATTTTGAGTTGCGGCTCGATAGCCCTCGAATTGGGGGAAAACATGACGCACAATGAGCTGATTGTTAATGACATTTCGGAATGAATCTGGTACGTCGGACAAGGTCCACGTGAATCCGGAAAATGTGGGATCGTTCTTAATGAAAACCTGTTCGACAGCCATTTGTTCGTTGGTATACACAAAAACCGGCATAAACAAGAACCGCATTTTGCCGTATTCGGGAATGGTTAGGCAGACGGTGGGGCGCCATGATGAATGGATTGAGCGATACAATAAATAGCAAACTGAAGGCAAATCGGGTTGCAGTCATTTTTCTGATCGTCGCGAAAAAACTGTGGACCTCGTTCAAGGATCTGTTGCCGATCATTCTGGTGATCGCCTTTTTCCAGATCGTGGTGCTTCGGCAACCGTTGCCCAACCTGTTCGATGTTCTATTCGGCGGCGTTCTGGTGGTCATCGGGCTGATGCTCTTCGTGCAGGGGCTGGAAATCGGGTTGTTCCCCATCGGCGAGACCATGGCCCACGCCCTGGCCCGGAAAGGGAGTTTGTTCTGGTTGTTGACGTTCGCCTTTCTGCTCGGTTTTTCCACGACGGTTGCGGAGCCCGCGCTGATCGCCGTGGCGGCCGAAGCCGCGAATATCGCCGCCCAGGGCGACCTCATTTCCGCATCGAAGGAATCCATGAACGCATACGCCCTGGGGCTGCGGCTGTCGGTGGCCTTTTCGGTGGGCGTCGCCATACTGGTCGGGGCGCTGCGTATTCTCCGGGGCTGGCCCATCCACTACCTGATCATCGGTGGGTATGTCCTGGTTATGCTCATGACATTGATCGCGCCCAAAGAGATCATCGGCATCGCCTACGATGCCGGCGGCGTGACGACCTCTACCGTTACCGTTCCACTGGTGGCGGCCGTGGGCGTGGGACTGGCCTCCATCATCAAAGGGCGGAGCCCCCTGCTGGACGGTTTCGGTCTCATTGCATTCGCCTCCCTTCTGCCCATGATTTTCGTCATGGGCTATGGGCTGATCGTTTTCAAGTGACGAAAGGAGACCGGGGACATGACCTTTCTTTTCGATTCCACCGCGGTGCTGCTGGCGACGTTCCGGGACATTCTGCCGATCCTGGGCCTGATCGTCGGTTTCCAGTTGTTCGTTCTGCGCCAGCCGATCCCGCACCTGCGCCGGCTCGTCATCGGCGGCGTATACGTGGTGGTGGGGCTGACCCTCTTTCT
>CAYPCE010000292.1:0-4457 GCA_964409085.1 uncultured Desulfobacteraceae bacterium
ATCAGGTCCCCGTTCAGACCTTGGACAGGAATTTTCAAGTGGACGCCCTTTCGCTCAAACACGAAAATCTGAAACGGATTCTCCGGGAGATGGACCGCGTCCTGGTGGCCTACTCCGGCGGGGTGGACAGCACCCTGGTTTTGAAGACGGCCCGTGACGAGCTGGGCGACGGGGCACTGGCCGTCACGGCCCTGTCGGAAACGACGCCGCGGCATGAGCGGGAGGACGCGGTGCGGCTGGCCCGGGAACTGGGCGCCGACCACCGGCTGGTGGAAACCCGGGAACTCGACATGCGGTCTTTTTCTGAAAACCCGAAAAATAAATGTTATATTTGTAAAAAGCTGCGGTTCGGACAACTGGTAACCATGGCGGCCGATTCGGGATATGCTGCGGTTATCGACGGTGAAAACAGCGACGACGCAGGGGACTACCGCCCCGGAACAAAAGCGGCCCGTGAACTGGGCGTGCGCAGCCCGCTGAAGGAGGCTGATCTTTCCAAGGCGGACGTCCGTGAGTTGTCCCGGCGGCTCGGGCTGTCCACATGGAACAAACCCGCCTACGCCTGCCTCGCCTCGCGGATACCTTACGGAAGCCCCATCACGGCGGAAAAGCTCCGGCAGGTGGATGCGGCCGAGGACGCGCTCCGGGACTTGGGATTTTCCGGTTCCATTCGCGTCCGTCACTGCGAGGACACGGCCCGGATCGAACTGGAAACCGGCGACTTCGCGATGTTGGCGGAAAACGCCCCGCGGGACCGCGCGGTCGCGGCGATCAAAAATCTCGGATTTCTGTTCGTAACCCTCGATCTGGAAGGGTACCGCCAGGGCAGCCTGAACCGCGCCATTGAAAAATAGTGGATAGTGGATAGTGGATAGATCCGATAACCACTAACCACTAATCACCATCCACTATCCACAAACCACTACCCAAAGGAGACCCCATGGACACGAAATTCTTGAAAGGCCTGCTGGAGCAGGTCCACGCGGGCCGGATGGAACCGGACGCCGCCATGCACGCCCTGAAAAATCTCCCCTTCGAGGATTTGGGGTATGCACGGATCGACAACCATCGGTGTATCCGCAACGGGGTCCCCGAAGTGATCTACTGCGAAGGCAAGACCCTGGATCAGATCAAGGGGATCGCCGAACGGATCGCGTGTCACCATGACAACATCCTGGCCACCCGTGCCGGCCGGGAAGTCTACGAGGCGATTCTGGAGATCACCGACGACTGCGTCTACCACGAGATGGCCCGGATCGTCGTGATCAAGCCGAGGGAGGTTGAAAAGAAGGGGCATATCGCCGTGGTCAGCGCCGGCACGTCGGATATCCCCGTGGCCGAGGAGGCCGCCATCACAGCGGAAATTCTGGGCAACCGGGTGACGCGGATCTATGACGTGGGCGTCGCCGGCATCCACCGGCTGCTGGCCGTCACCAAGGAGCTGTTCACCGCCAATGTCGCGGTGGTGGTGGCGGGCATGGAGGGGGCGCTGGCCAGCGTGGTGGGCGGGCTGGTCTCGTGCCCGGTCATCGGGGTTCCCACCAGCGTGGGGTACGGGGCCAGTTTCGGCGGCGTGGCGGCCCTGCTCTCCATGCTCAACAGTTGCGCCTCCGGGGTCTCGGTGGTCAACATCGACAACGGGTTCGGGGCCGGATACCAGGCGTGTCTGATCAATCGCGTCGCTCTGGCAAATGAGGGTTGCGGTGAAGGGGATAAGACGGGCGACGTCAAATGGGCGAAAGCCTCCTAGTCGGCATCTGGAAAAGCGGGTCACCGCCGTCCACTTGGTCCACGCCGTCCACGCCGTCCACATCGTCCACATCGTCCACCGAATCGGGGATTGAATGAATCCGTCAACAGATACTCAGCGGAGAAAAGGCATATGAACATCGCTTATTTCGACTGTTTCGCCGGGGCCAGCGGGGACATGATCCTCGGGTCGCTCCTGGACGCCGGGCTGCCTGTGGAGACGTTGCGGTCCGAAATCGCCAAGCTCGGCCTGGATCATTATGAATTGTCCGTTGAAAAGGTCGTAAAAAAAGGCATGGGCGGCAGCCAGGCCGTCGTGGCGGTGGATGAGGGCCATCATCACCACCATCACCGTCATCTCCACCACATCGAGGAGATCATCGGCGGCAGCGATCTCGACGAACGGGTCAAGCGGGACAGCATCCGGATATTCCACCGCCTGGCCGAGGCCGAGGCCAAGGTTCACCGAACCACCATGGACAAGATCCATTTCCACGAGGTGGGCGCCATGGACGCCATCATCGACGTGGTGGGGGCGGCGGCCGGTTTCGCCGCTTTGGGCATCGATGAGATCCATTGCTCGCCCCTCCATGTGGGCAGCGGCACGGTGGAATGCGCCCACGGCATCCTGCCTGTTCCGGCCCCCGCCACCATGGAGTTGATCCAGGGCGTCCCCATCTATTCCACCGGGGTGACCGGCGAACTGCTCACGCCAACCGGAGCAGCCATCCTCACCACCCTGGCAACCGAATTCGGCCCCATGCCCGCCATGACCGTCGAAAAGATCGGCTACGGCGCCGGGACCTCGGAGCCAGCCATCCCCAACCTTCTCCGGCTCTGCCTGGGACGGGCGTCCGGCGAAACGGACGATTACGATGCCGAACAGATGGCGGTCATCGAAACGAGCATCGACGACATGAGTCCCCAGATCTACGAGCACCTGATGGAGCGGGCCCAGGAGATGGGCGCCATGGACATCTTCCTGTCGCCGCTCCAGATGAAAAAAAACCGGCCGGGTACCCTGGTGACGATCATCTGTACGCCGGACCGGGTGGCCGAGTTTTCCGATCTCCTGATCCGGGAGACCACCACCATCGGGCTGCGGTGGCGGGTGGAAAACCGGATCAAGGCGAAGCGCAGCTTTGAGGGCATTGATACGGAATACGGCATGGTGAAACTCAAGATCGCCCGGAAAGGGAAAACGATGATCAACCTGACGCCGGAATACGAAGACTGCAAGCGGCTGGCCCGGGAAAAGAATGTCCCACTGAAATCGGTAGTGGCGGCCGCCTGGGCGTCGGCGGCGTCGATATACGGGAGAGAGTTGGGAAATTAGGTCAGTGGTTGAACCCCAAGACACCAACCACAAACCACTGTACACAACAAAAAGGAGGAGGAAATGGACAAAATTCTGCGGATCAACATGGGTCCCGAAGGCGCCCCGAGCTTCATGGACGAAGCCCTGGGCGATTACGCCGGTATGGGCGGCCGGGGCATGACCTCGGCCATCGTCGCTAAGGAGGTGCCGCCGCTGTGCCACGCCCTGAGCGCCGAGAACAAACTGGTCATTGCGCCGGGGCTGCTCACCGGCACCACAGCGGCCATGTCGGGGCGTCTTTCGGTGGGCTGCAAAAGCCCGCTGACCGGCACCATCAAGGAATCCAACGCCGGGGGCCAGGCGGCCCAGGTGCTGGCCCGGCTGGGGTATGCGGCCATCGTGCTGGAGGGCAAGCCCGCCGACGACACGCTGTACAAGGTCGTCATCAACAAGGACGGCGTGAAGATCGAGGCCGACGACAGCCTCAAACTCTTGGGCAACTATGACCTGGCGGACAAGATGAAGGCGGCCTACGGCGACAAGATGACCTGCATCTCCATCGGCCCGGCGGGCGAGCGGAAGATGGCGGCGGCCTCCATCGCTGTCACCGACATGGAGCAGCGCCCCACCCGCCACTGCGGCCGGGGCGGCGTCGGCGCCGTCATGGGATCCAAAGGGGTCAAGGCCATCGTCCTGGACGACGCGGGCTGTTCCATGCGGGAACCTAAAGATCCAGACAAGTTCAAGGAAGCCAACAAGGCGTGGGTGGCCGGACTGCGCAAGCATCCGGTCACCGGCGAAGGGATGCCCGCTTACGGCACCAACGTGCTTACCAACGTCCTGTCGGAAGCCGGCGGCTACCCCACCCGCAATTTCAGCGAGGGTTCCTTTGAAGGGGCGTCCAAAATCAGCGGCGAGACCCAGGCGGCGCTGGAAAACGAACGAGGCGGCGAGGGGTCGGCCACCCACGGCTGCCATCGCGGCTGCATCATCCGGTGCTCCGGGACCTTTTACGACAAGAACGGCAACTTTCTCACCAAACAGCCCGAATACGAGACGGTCTGGGCCCATGGCGGCAACTGCGGCATCGACGACCTGGACGCCATCGCCCAGATCGACCGGCTGGACGACGATTTCGGCCTCGACACCATCGAGATGGGCGCCACCGTGGCCGTGGCCATGGAGGCCGGACTGGCCAAATTCGGCGACGCGGACGCCGCGATCAAGCTGGTCCAGGAAGTGGGGGAGGGGACCCCATTGGGCCGCATCCTGGGCGGCGGAGCGGCCGTCACCGGCAAGGTCTTCGGCGTGGAACGGGTCCCGGTGGTCAAGGGACAGGCCATGCCGGCCTACGATCCCCGGGCGGTCCAGGGCATCGGCGTGACCTACG
>CAYPCE010000293.1:0-4457 GCA_964409085.1 uncultured Desulfobacteraceae bacterium
ACGACACCGCTCTGACTTACCTCGAACAAAGCCTCAAAATTCAACGCGAGATCGGAAATAGAACTGGCGTTGCATACACGCTGCACAACATGGCTCATATTGCCCTCCAAGCAGAAGATATCCAAAAAGCCATTGAGTTGTGGTCAGAGGCGCTTCCGATTGCAATGGAAACCAAGGACGCACAGGGAATGTTCGCAATTTCGAGGGATTTCGGCGTTATTTCATCTCAAATTGGCAACGCGGAACAAGCGAAACAGCTATTAAGTATCGCTGTTCAAGTCGGCCGGGCCGCTGGTTTTCCCGGAGTTGATCAAATCGAAAAAACGTTCGCTTCCCTATGATGCTGAACATCTTTTCCACCAACATCCACCATTTGAAACAATCATGACACCAAAAATACCCGATTTGCACCCAAAAGAACTGCAACACATCAAATTCCTCGTTAAACGAGAACTGGGAACGAACCATCTTCCCCTTCTGCCTGAACCCGTCGATATGCGGCTGTTCATGCAAGGGCGAACGGCCTGGACCTACAAATATTCAGATTTCAGCGTCAAAAAAGCCAAAGCGTCAAAACGGGTCGATTTGATCATCGAGGTGCTTCTGAAAAAGGAATTCCATGCCCATTTGAGATCAAAACGCTATAAATTCAGAGTGATTTGCAGATATCACACCGAAACCTGGCGATCCAAAATCCTCAGCGTCACCCGACTCGCCATATGAAACCCCTAAATCGCCACCGGGCATTGGAGGAAACCCCATGACCGACGACCCCATCCGAGACCTCGTCTCCACCCCCCTCACCGACGCCGACCGCTACTACCTCGAACAAGCCTACAAAGACCCCGTGGAACGCATCGGCCGCATCGAGGAGGTCGCCAAATTCCTGGCCGGCGCCACCGCCACCACCTCCGGCCTCTACCTGGCCGCCTTCAAAATCGCCCTCGGCCGCGAAACCGCCACGGCTTTCTTCTGGTTCCTCCCCTACCTCCTCTGGGCCGTCAGCCTCCTCTGCTTCGTGCTGGTCCTCCTGCCCCACCGCCACCCCACCCGTGAAAACGACCCCGGCTCCTGGCGCGACGCCTTCATCGCCTCCGGCAACCGCAAATACCGGCGGCTGATGGCCGGCGCGGTCTTTTTCATTCTGGGGATTCTGACCGGGGCGCTGCCGTTTCAGCAATTATAATGTCTGAACCGGGATGGCCCGGATTAAGGGATTAACAGGATGTCTCCGCATAGACGATCCAATCCTAAAAATCCGTTAATCCCGGCCATCCCGGTTCAGACGATACTTAGGGTTGCCGCAGTCTATCATGTAACGCCCTCCGAGGCCTTTTCCTACGCCTCTTCTGGCGGGTGCTCCCCTGCTTCATAAAGCAGTCTTCTGAGATTGACCAGTCCAGATCGATTGAGCCGCAAGGCCTCCACCGTCGCACGGCCCGTCGGCGTCACCCCGATAACGAGGGAAAAATCCTCATTCCATGAAAAATGTTCCCGCCATTTCTGAAACCTCGGGTTGAAAAGGGGAACGCGTTTTCCCGTGACGGCATCCAGGTATTCAATCCGGTTGTATTTGTGGTTGTTGCACCCTTGGCAGGACAGCGCCAGGTTGTCTTCTGTGTTTCGACCGCCCCGGCTTTTGGGAATGATGTGTTCAATCGAAAAAGATTGAATGGCAAAACGCAATGAACTGCGGCAATATTCGCAACACTCCATCGCTCTTTCCCGGACCCGCCGCCTGATATCGGCGGGAATGGAGAGGGTCATGCCACGCCGGGGGATTCGAGACCCAACTGCGACATCAACTCGCCGAGAGACACCCCGCGCAACTTGGCCAGCATCGTCAGATGAGCCGCGCGACGTGCCGCCAGATTTTCTATTTCATCCGTCAACCCGATAAGTTCGTCATGTTCTGCTTCCGTCAGGCGCCCGGACCGCAGTTTGCGACGAAGATGGTCATACCGGTCCTGGATCTCAGGCGGGACTCCCCGGTTGATTTTTTGCAGCAATTCCGATTCGGTTTCCGAAAACGAAGGCGCCCGACGTTTCGCTCTGAGCGACAAACTTTGCCGGATCAACCGGTCCAGTTCCGATTCGTCGAGCTGACGGACCGCATCCATGAGCCCGTCGATATTCGAAACCGTTTGTTCCCGTATCATAAACTCTTTTCTCCCTTTTCAACGCGTTGAGCCGATCAGTTGGCGCTTGTCGATGCCCAAGGCTTCCCAATTACATTCAGCGCCATCTTATCATCAAAGCGTCTTAAAACCAAACATCCCGATAACCTGGGAAATGCCCTCACCCCCCATAAATCCCCTCAATCTCCCCCGCAAACTTCTTGTAAATGCTCTGCCGCCGCACCTTCATGGTGGCGGTCATCTCCCCGTCGTCGTGGTCCAGCTCCTTGGTCAGCAACCGGAACTCCCGGATGTTCTCCACCCGGGAAAACCGCGCGTTGACCGCGTCCACCTCGGCGCGGATGAGGTCCAGGACGTCGGGGTTGGCCGAGAGGTTTTTGAAATTGGTGTAGGGGATGTGGCGGTCCGTGGCCCATTTGCCCGCGTTGTCGAAGTCGATCTGGATGAGGGCGGCCAGGAAATGGCGGCCTTCGCCCACCACCACGGCCTCCTTGATGTAGGGCGAGTCCCGCAGGGCGTTTTCGATGAGGGAGGGCGCGATGTTCTTGCCGCCGGAGGTGATGATGATGTCCTTTTTCCGGTCCACGATGCGGACGTGGCCGTCTTCGTCCACCGCGGCCATGTCGCCGGTGCGGAGCCAGCCGTCCGCGAAGGTTTCCTTGGTCGCCGCGTCGTCCCGGTAATACCCCATGAAGACGCTGTCGCCCCGTTTGAGGAGTTCCCCCTCCGGCGAGACGGCGAATTCGATGCACGAGACCGGCTTGCCCACGGTGCCGATCTTGATGTCGTCGCCCATGTGGATGAAGCTCAGGCCCGTGGTCTCGGTCATGCCGTACCCCTCCTTGACCGGGATGCCGATGTCGTGGAAAAACCGGATCACCTCGGGGCTGATGGGCGCCGCGGCGCTGAAGCAGAACCGGGACTTGCGCAGGCCGATGTAGTTCTGGAGCGCCCGGAGCATCAAGATGTACGCCACCCCCCACCGCAACCGCAGGACCGGCCCCGCCTGCTCATGGGCCAGCCGCTTTTCCGCCACCTGCGACCCCACCGCCAGGCACCGCTCGAAAAGCCACCGCCGGTAAAAGGCCGCTTCCCGGATCTTGATCCGGATGGCCGACTGGAGCTTCTCCCAGATCCGGGGGACGCCCAGAAAGATGGTGGGCGCGATTTCCCGCAAATCGCTCTGGATGGTGGCCACGCTCTCGGCGAAACTGACCGTGTACCCCACATAGAGCGGCAGAAAGAGCGAGAAGATCCGCTCGGCCACGTGGCACAGCGGCAGGTAGGAGACCACCGAATCGTCGGCCGTGGCGCCGATGGCGTCCACCGTGGCGGCGGTCATGGCCTCCACGTTCCGGTGGTTGATCATGGCCCCCTTGGGCGGGCCGGTGGTGCCCGAGGTGTAGACCATGATGCACAGGTCTTCGGGGTCCCCCTTGTCCACCTCCTCCCGGAACCGGTCCGGCTGCTCCCGCTCCAGCGCCTCGCCCATGGCCGATACGTCGTCGAAGGACCGGATCTTCTCCCGGGGGTACCGGCGCATCCCCTTCATGTCGATGACGATGATGGCCCGGAGGTCCGGCAGGTCGTCGATCACCTCCAGGATCTTGTCGGTCTGCTCCTGGTCCTCGCAGACCACGAACCGGGCGTTGGAGTGTTTGACCACGTAGTGGACCTCCGGGTACGGGCTGGTGGGATAGACGCCCACCGTCACGCCGCCCAGGCAGATGGTGGCCAGATCGGCGTAGAGCCACTGCCGCCGGTTCTCCGACAAAATGGCCAGTTGATCCCCCCGCCGGAACCCCATGGCGATCAGCCCCAACGCGAACCGGCGGACGCGGATCAGGTACTCGTTCCAGGTGACCCGCTGCCAGATGCCGAAGTCCTTCTCCCGCAGGGCCACCCCGTCGCCCCGCTCGGCCACCCGGTCCAGGAAGAACCGGCCCATGGTGCCGCCGGTCAGCTCAGCCACCGCTTCCTCCGTTTGTAGTGCTTCACGTCCCGGTAGTTCCGGCGGCCGTCCCCCGCGCCCATGCCCAGGTAGAACTCCCGGACGTCCGGGTCGTTGGCCAGCCGGTCCGGCGGGCCGTCCAGCACGATCCGGCCGTTTTCCATGATGTAGGCGTACCGGCTCACGGAGAGCGCCATCCGGGCGTTCTGCTCCACCAGCAAAATGGTCGTCCCCTCGTTCCGGTTGATCTCGCCGATGATGCCGAAGATCTCCTCCACCAGAAGCGGCGCCAGGCCCAGGGAGGGCTCGTCGAGCATCATCAGTTTGGGCCGGGCCAGCAGGGCCCGGCTGATGGCCAGCATCTGCTG
>CAYPCE010000294.1:0-4430 GCA_964409085.1 uncultured Desulfobacteraceae bacterium
CATCATGGCGATGGCGTGTTCGGCGGTGGTGATGACGTTGCCGCCGGGGGTGTTCATGACCACGATCCCGCGTTTGGTCGCTGCCGGGATGTCGACGTTGTCGAGGCCGATGCCCGCCCGGCCCACCACCCGAAGATCGGGGGCCGCCGCCAGGAGATCTTCAGTGACCTTGGTGGCGCTTCGGATCACCAGTGCGTTGTACTCTCCGATGACGCCCCGCAGTTCGTCGGGCGAGAGCCCGGTTTTGACATCCACTTCGATGCCCTTTTCCTGTTCGAACATTTGAACGCCGATTTCGCCGAGGTTGTCGCTGACCAGAACTTTCATGCTGTGTTGTCTCTCCCGATTCGATGTGATGTCGCGTCAGAATGGTCCCCACTGCCTTGCGATGGTTTAACCCATAAAGATAAAAATGGAAAATGCATTGTCAAGAAAGAGAACCCGACGGGCTGGAAGGGCCGCAGGGGGGCGGTCCCGCTCCAATTCTAAGCGAATGGAACGGGCGCCGCGGGGGGAAACGGGATGGGGGCAGGGGCTGTTGCTAAAAAGGGGCTTTTTCCGCCGGTCGGCGTTCCGGCACGTGGTCGCGGGGGATCTCCTCGTTGTTCCATGCTTTGGATACGTAGAGGTTGCAGTAGCAGGAACCGTATTCCGCCACGTCCGGTTCCCGGTAGACGCAGGGGCAGATGATGTCCTTGTCGTGCTCCCGGTCATTGGCGGCCAGACGGCACGGGCAGCACATGTAGCCGTACCGGTCCTTGTTGACCAGCAGGGCCTCCAGCAGTTCAAAGACCCGGTCCTTGTCCTTGTTGAAGTAATATCCTTTGGGTTCCTGGGACTTTTTGAGGGTCTGGTAGAGGGTTTCGGCGTCCATTATAATCCCAATGCCTCCTTGATCTCTTTTTCTTTAAAACCGACGATGACCTTGTCTCCGATGATGATGGTGGGGAAGGTGCATTTGGGATTGAACTTTTTGACATCGTCGAGGATGGCCTTCCGTTCATCCCCCTCCAGGGTGTCCACATTCACTACGTCGTATTGAATCGTGCAGTCGTCCAGGAATCGTTTGGCGGCCTTGCAGTGGCTGCATGTGCTGAGCGCGTATAATTGAATGTCAGGTTTTTCGGCCATGGTTGCATTGTCCTTTCATTTGGATGGGTGTGTTACACATTGCCGGGTGTGGGCGGCCCGCCCATGGGTTCGGATTCGGTCCGTCAGCGCCCCCAGATCCGCCAGGTCGTCGACGTCCCGCCACACCGGCAGGCGCAGCAGGCGACGGCCCCGCCGGGTCAGCAGTTGCTCCGTCTGCCGGAACACCCCGTCGGTGCTCCAGGGAATATGGTGGAAAACAGCGGGTTCGAACCCCGTCCGGGTGAACCCGATGAGGTAATACCCGCCGTCCGGAGACGGCCCCAGCACGGCGTCGGCGGCCCGGAGGCCGTTATCCGCGGTTTCGATCACGTCGGGCGGAAGGTCCGGCAGATCGGTCCCCACCAGCAGCGCCCGGTGGGCGCCGTCGGCGAATGCCCATTTGAAGGCATTGCACATCCGCTCTCCCAGATCGCCGCCGCTTTGGGGGTGGTATCGGTATGCCGGCCCCAGCCAGTCCCGTATCTCTGTCCATGCGTCGGGCGGATCATAGAGGATGACGCGCTCCCGCTCTCCGTTGTCGCCGAGTAGATCCAGAACATCCAGCACGAAGTGTTGGTAGAGCCGGGCTGCGGTCTCTTCCCCGATATCCCTGGCCAGTCGTGTCTTGACCGTCCCCGGTCGGGGGGCCTTCACAAAGGCCATCACCCGGCAGGCCGATCGATCCCTTTCCGGTTCAGGGGGAATCGAGGGCCTCCAGGGCCGTCATCAAATCCTCCAGTCTCGGCCGCACGTTGATGTCCGAGACCTCGACGTACCGGATGATCCCCGCCTTGTCGACGATGAACAGGGCCCGCTCGGCCACGCCGTCGGACCGGAGGACCCCGAAGGCGTCGGCGACGGCGCCGTGGGGCCAGAAGTCCGACAGCACCGGGAACCAGAGATCCCCCATCTGATTCGTCCAGGCATGGAGCGTAGGGATGTTGTCCACGGTGATACCCAGGAGCACGGCCTCGTGCTGCTCGAACAGGGGCTGCGCCAGATTGTACCCCGGCCACTGGTCCGAACAAACCGGGGTCCATGCGGCGGGCACAAAGGAGATCACGACCCGCTGCTTTCCCCGGAACCTCTTTAGGCTCACCGTCTTCCCCGAGATCGACGGAAGGGTAAAATCGGGCGCCGGGTCGCCCACCCGCACCTTGAGGGCGCTGTCGGTCGGTTTGAGCCGGCCGGGGTCATAGATGTTGTCCTGGTATACATCCGACAGTCCGAAGACCGTCCCCGACGTCAGGAGCAACATAACGGCCAACATCGGAAATATTTTTCTGCACCGGTTCATGCCAATTCCCTCCCTCTGCTGTATTACTCTAATTCAGACTTTTCGAGAATCAAGTCCAGAAATGCGTCCGGTTTTCCGAATCCGCCCAGTGCTGAATAGATCACCCGATGGCCGCCCCCTTTCTCCTTCTGGATGACCACAAAATAGGGCGTTCGGACCTCCCCCATGAGGGCGTGGATCTTGAAATCCGGGTCGGGGAACAGGGGAAAGGGGATTTTGTAAGTATCTCGGAAATAGTCCACCTCGAATTGGCTGTTGCCGACGCCGATGCCGATGAGGTTGATTTTCCCCTTCAGGTCCGGGCGGTTTTCGATGAGATCGTATAGGGTGTTGACGAGGGGCGCCTCCCGCTGGCAGTGGGGGCAGTACATGGAAAAGATTTCGATGATGGCCACCGGGGCCGTGACCTCCGGAACGGCGAAAACGTCGCGTTCCGCCGGAAGGCCCAGATAGGCCCGGTGTTCCGGCGTTTCGGGGACCGGCAGGGTGAAGGCCGGGAGCTGTCCGCCCACCGGCGGCGGATCGACTGCGGCGGCGGGGCCGAAGAACAACAGGATGGAAAGGACCGTCCAGCATCCGTATCCGGCGAATCGCTTCATGGGTCACCTCCTGATGGGAAAAAAACGGCGGTCTGGGTTGATAAACGCGGCTTTAAATTACCACAGCCGCCGGTATTTGTACAGGATCGAAAAAAAAGGATTGGAGAACCGGATGGTGTTTTTTTTCTTGACAACTTGCGGATGGCGAAGGTAATCTTCTTAACAAGAATGATTCCTAATATCAAAAATACACCACACCACACAGGAGGAGACATGGCGGAGGAGAAAAAACAAAAGATCGCGGCGAAAGCCAAAAAATCCGACGGACCCGTACCGGTCAGAGACATCACCATTTGCGACGCCACGGCGCGGATGCTGGAAAAGGCCCGGGAAGACGGCGTGGAAACCGCATTCGACCGGGCCGCCAACATGAAGGCCTGCCCCATCGGCGCCGATTCGGCCTGCTGCAAGCATTGCTCCATGGGACCGTGCCGGCTCAACGCCAAGGATCCCTACGGCAAAGTCGGCGTCTGCGGCGCCACCATCGACACGATCATGGCGCGCAATTTTTCGCGGATGGTAGCCTCCGGCTGCGCGGCCCATACGGACCACGGCATGGCGATGCTGGATCTATTCCGGGAGGTCGTAGAGGGCCACATCACCGATTACAAGGTGAAGGACGTCCACAAGCTGGAGCTGGTGGCCAAGGAGCTGGAGATCGAAATCGAAGACCGCACGCCGGAAGAGATCGCCATCGACGTTTACAAGGAACTGGAGCGAACCTATACCCAGGTGAAGGGCGAGATCCCCTTCATGAAGCGCGTTCCGGAAAAAACCCTGGAGACCTGGCGGAAGCACGATATGGTTCCCCGGGGCGCCATGCGGGAGATCATGGAACTGATGCACCGCACCCACATGGGCGTGGATCAGCACTATGAAAACCTCACCAAACAGTTCACCCGTACCGCGCTGGCCGACGGCTGGGGCGGCTCCCTGGTGGCCACCGAGATCTCCGACATCCTCTACGGCACCCCCACGCCGGTGAGCGTCGACGTCAACATGGGCGTCCTTAAAGAGGATCAGGTCAACATCATCGTCCACGGCCACGAACCCAACATGTTCGAATCGATGCTCGAATCGGTCAACGAACCGAGCCTCATCCAGGCAGCCAAGGACGCGGGCGCCAAGGGGATCAACCTGGCCGGCATGTGCTGTTCCGGCGCGGAGATGATGTCCCGCCACGGCGTGCCCCATGCCGGCAACTTCATGTCCACCGAAGCGATCCTGGTCACCGGTGCCGTGGACGCCATGTGTGTGGACATCCAGTGCATCAAGCAGTCCCTGGTGAAGGTGGGCGAATGCTACGGCACCCCCGTCATCACCACCAATCCCCGCGCGCACATCGAAGGGGCGACCCACATCGAGTTCAAAGACGATAAGCCCAAGGAATGCACCGATGAAGT
>CAYPCE010000295.1:0-1020 GCA_964409085.1 uncultured Desulfobacteraceae bacterium
GGGCGTGATCAACGCCTGCCTGGAGGGCGCGGCGGCCCTGCGCGGGTTTTGCCGGGCACGGCTCAACCTTCTGGCCCACGAGGACCATTTCGGGCGGCTGCTTCGGGATCATTTCACCCACCGGTTCGACGCGCGGTTCGCCGCCCACCCTTTCCCGGTGGGGTTCGCGGAAACCGAGCGATGGCTCCTGGACATCGCCGGGGTCTTCGGCAAGACCGACGCGGCCCGGCGGCTGGCGGACGGTCAAAGGGGCCGGTACGAGGCCGCCATCGCCGAATTCCGTCCCCAACTGGCCGGCAAACGGGCCCTCATCGTCAGCTACATCCACGACGTGGACTGGGTTCTGGAAACCGCCTTCGACCTGGGCATGACCGTCGAAAAGGTGGGGGTTCTCAACTACAGCCAGGATTTTCTTTTCCGCACCCGGTTCGCGGACCGGTTCGAGGTGGAAAGCGGCTACACCCCGGAGAAGCGGGACGCGGATCTTGCGCGGATCCGGCCGGACCTTTTTCTGTGCAACTACATGCCCAAGGGGCTTCCGGTCCCGGTCCACGCCGACGGCATCCCGTTGTGCCCGGATGTCGGCTTTTTCGGGGGGATCGCCTTTGCCCGGCGCTGGGCCGCCGTGCTCCGGTCGCCCATACGGGAAGGATGGCGGGATGATCGATCGTGAATGGCCGGATCTGACGGCGGACGGGTTCACCGGCGCCCTCATGGCGGTGGAAGGCATCCGGGACGCGGCCGCGCTCATCAACGGCCCCACCGGATGCAAATTCTACCACGGGGCCCTGTCGGAGGGACAGTTTCCCCGGGAGACCTCCATGGACCCGCTCCAGTTCTCCGATGAATTCTATTTCGGCCAGCCCCGGGCGCCGGCCACCTACCTGGACGACCAGGACTACGTGTTCGGGGCGACCGGCAAGCTGGAAGCCATTCTGCCACGGGTGGCCGAAAAGGGACACCGGCTCATCGCGGTGGTCAACTCGCCGGGCGCGGCCCTCATCGGCGACGACCTGGAGC
>CAYPCE010000295.1:1030-4407 GCA_964409085.1 uncultured Desulfobacteraceae bacterium
GCCCGTTCCCTGCGTGGCCATCGAAAGCGCCGGGTTCTCGGCGGGGTTCGCCCAAGGGTTCCAGGCGGCGGCGACGGCGATCTTCAAGCGGCTGTCGCCCCCGTCGCGGCCGGTGGAAGATCCCCGTCGGATCACGCTGGTGGGCCTGTCCATCTTTCACCGTCACTGGGAAGGCGACGCGGCCGAATTGCGGCGGCTGCTGGGACTGTGCGGCATCGAGGTCCACGCCGCGGTGTGCGCCGGCTGCTCGGTGGACGACCTGACGACCCTGGGCGCGTCGGCCGCCTTTGTGGCGACGCACCCGGAATACGCCGACGCACTGGCCCCTTTTCTGGCGGACCGGCTCGGCCGTCCGGCGCGGTTCCCCACGGCGGGGGCGCCGGTGGGCTTTTCGGAGTCCGAGCGATGGATCGAAGCCGTTTGCCGCGACCTGGACGCCGACCCGGAACCGGCCCTGGCGGACATCCGGTCCGCCCGGAAACGGGCCTTCGACGCCCTGAGCCGGTTCAACTCCCTCACCGGCCTGCCCCGGGGCGCGACCTTCGCCCTCCGGGCCGACGGCGGCGCGGCCCTGCCCCTGACCCAATGGCTCTACGATTACCTGGGGATGGTCCCGGTCGCGGTGGCAACGGCGGAAGCCACCCGGGACCAGTCGGAAACCCTGGCCCGGTATCTGGCCGACATCGGCTGCGCCGACGCCTGGAACGCGGACACCGGCCCCATCGCCCCGGACCTGGTCTTCGGCGGCGAGGATTTCATCAGCCGGTTCAGCGCCCGGGGCCGGCCGGCGGTGGGCATCGACATCGCCCTGCCCGGCGGCGGACAAATGGACGTGGTCCCCAAATGCCAGGTGGGCCCGACCGGGGCCCTGTGGCTTTTGGAGCGGATTCTAAACGGAATGCTGGC
This sequence comes from uncultured Desulfobacteraceae bacterium, assembly GCA_964409085.1. Taxonomy (GTDB): domain Bacteria; phylum Desulfobacterota; class Desulfobacteria; order Desulfobacterales; family JAABSP01; genus JAABTD01. The sequence continues at coordinate 1,937 of CAYPCE010000295.1, forward strand.
GGCCTGCTGATCCGGTTTTTTTCAGGCGCGCCTTGACTTGGGACGGCGCATTCTGTATAGACAGCATTAGAAAGGCGACCGATGCCCATTGCGGGCTCAATAGGGAAGCCGGTGAGAATCCGGCGCGGTCCCGCCGCTGTGATCGGGGACGAAAGCCGCAAATTGCCACTGTAACGACAAGAGCGTTGCGGGAAGGCGCGGCCGGTAGGATGATCCGGGAGCCAGAAGACCTGTCGGCCGCAACGAGAAGTCGTCACCACGGCGATCGACCGTCAGGTGCGTACAATGCCCTCCCCGGATCGGTCGGACAACGAAGGCTTTCGGAGCCAGCGTTCCAAGGTTCGGCTTCCCGGGGAGATGAAGAAAGCTGGGTGCAATCCCCCCAACCGATGGTATCGGTTGGGGGGATTTTTTTTGCCCATTGCCCTCCATCCGAACGGGCGATCGACCTTCGGCGCCGTGCGCGGATGTGGAAGCCGGGCTCCCATGGGAGACGAACGGAAATAGAGAGCCTTGACCGGTGGGGGGAATTCGGGGCGGATTGCTCCATCGCGCGAGCTTTCGGGGCATTGAACGACAAAGCGCCTCCCCGAAACCGCACCCGAGGTCGCCATCCATCGGCCGAAAAACGGCCACGCTTATTTGGCGGTTGCCAGCGGTGCTTTCGAAGGGGCTGTGGCCGGTTTTCTTCGATGTTTACGAAACGGAATTGTGACGATGGAAAAGGAGGGTCGAAATGGCGGCGGTTCGGGATCAGCGGTTCCAAGTATCGAGCATGGGCGAGGTCTATCGAAAGACCATGGAGATCTTCGCCCACCACCTGGAGGATGGGGACGGAAATGAGATTGCGTTGGACGATGTGCAGGTCGACCAGTCGTTTTTCGTGGTCTTTGCCGGTGTGACGGGGCTCATGCGGACATCGGCCAGACGGGTCGCATAGAAAAACGGAGCAAAGCAAAAGGGGCCGACATGCATCTGTATTGGCGCATCCAGCAGGATTTGAATGCCATGGGTGAAGTGATCCACTTCCACGACCCCGCCCTTGCCCGTTGTCTCCGGGAGTGGATGGAGAAAAACAAAACGGCGCTGGCCAGAATCGATGCCGGGTTTCTTGCCGGACCGTTTTTTATCAGCCTGAATTGAAACAGAGGAGATCGAAATGAAGAAAGGGGCCATTGTCTGTATTTCGGGAAACATTCCGGGCACGTGGTCGGCGAAGGACGAAGCCGATTTCAGGGAGAAATTCGACCAGTTCGACGCAATTCAGATCGTAACGCCTCGGACGCCCCGGTTTCTATTAAATCTTATCTGGATGAAGATGCTTTCCAGGGGAATCACGGATCTCTTCCTCGCAAGGGCAAAATTCCGCAAAAGAGGGGATCTGGAGGTGAGCGGAGAAAAGGTTCGGCTCCAGACGGTGGGAACGAACTAAGAAAGAGGGGATAGATCGTGCACCGCGGCCGCCCTGGGCTTATGGTTCTACATGCGGGCCACCCGGTTGAACCTGTCGGGCGAGACGCGCATCCTGATCAGCCACGAGGAAATCACGGCGCTCAAATCCATCCAAGCGGAGCTGACGCTGCAAACCGACCGGCTGAAGGACGCCAACACCGCCCTCCGCGTCCTCCTGGATCATCGGGACAAGGACCGGGACGAGCTGGAGGATCGCATCATCTCCCACCTGCGGACCCTGATTCTGCCCGATCTGGACCGGCTGGCCGGAACCGCCCTGGACGACCGCCAGGCCGAATTGCTGGCCATCATCCGTTCCCACGTGGAAACGGCGCTCTCGCCGCTTCTGAGACGGTTTTCGTCCCTGGACAACCAACTGACGCCCATGGAACTGAAAGTGGCGGTGCTGGTAAAGGAAGGGCGTTCCTCCAAAAACATCGCCGACCTGATGGGCGTCTCCATGGACGCCGTCGATTTTCATCGGAAGAACATCCGGAAAAAGCTGGGCCTGACCCACCGGAAAATCAATCTTCAGTCCCACTTGGCCGGCCTGAAATAGGAGGTTTTTCCTACGGATTTTCTCCGTATCTTCTCCCGTTGAAACGTCGATGACCATGGGATAGCATTTGTACAGAATGACCAACCAGGGACACGCGGGAGGTGTCTCCGCGTCCCGCAAAAAAAAAGGAGGTTCGCCATGCTGTGCAGTCTGTCGAACAAACTTGACGAAAGCACCTTGAAGTCGGTACAGGACCTGGAAAAGGGACTTGGGAAAACCCTTCTGGCGTTCAGTTGCCACGATCTGAAGGCATCCACCCTTGATGCCGACCAATTGTCCAAAATTCAGAAGCTCGAAAATGACCTGTCCGTCTCGCTCGTGGCGGTCGATGTTTGATCCGCGATTCATCATTGACAAACCGGTTCGTACCAAGTAGAAAGACATAGCGCATTCAAGGCGCCGATCGGCTTAATAGGGAATCCCGTGAGAATCGGGAGTGGTCCCGCCGCTGTGATCGGGG
>CAYPCE010000296.1:0-4395 GCA_964409085.1 uncultured Desulfobacteraceae bacterium
GCCAGCAGCTCCAGAAAGGGGGCCAGTTCCTTGTCCAGCGGAATGGCGTGGTAGCGGATGGATTCGCCGATCCGGATGGCGGGGTAGGCCTCGGCGCCGGCGTCGTCTTTGACGGTTTCCACCGTCACGTTGGGGGCCAGCCGGGCCAGTTCGCCGCAGAAGATCTCGAAATCCTTGTCCCGGTCGTCCGCGGTCTTCACCAGCCGGACGGCGACCCCGGCGGGGTGGTCTTCGGACCAGCGGAGGATCTGTTTTTCGTCGTGTGGGCTCATGAACGTCAGGGGCATGGGTTACTGGATGGAGAAGACCGGCTCCTGGATCCGCTGTTCCTTGCACTTGGGGCAGCGGCTGGGGCGGGTGAGGCGTTTCCGGTCCTCGAAGGTGAAGCCGCAGGCCAGGCACTTCGGGGGGACGACCACGAATTTGCGGCCCTGGGCCGAAGCGGATTTGGCCGCGTGGGAGAGGTGGTCGTAGACCGCCTTCTCCCGGATGGAGAGGGCCCTGGACAAATCCAGGGCCGTCATCTCCGTTTCGGCCAAAAGGTCGATGATCTGTTGTCGGATCGTGGGCATTGCGTCGGTAAGGCTCAGGATTCCTTCATCTTGCATTCCTTGTCCCACTCGGGACAGACCTCTTCCCGGGGTTTCTCGAACTGGGCCTGGCACTCGCCGCAGTCCATATGAAACTGGGGATTGTCGCCGTATCGTTTCTGAATCTCTTCCTCGGACAGGACTGTAAGCATGGTGCATCCGCATTGGGGGCAGGCGGTTTTGACTTCGTAGCGCTGTTTTTTGGACATGGCGTTCCTCCGTAAGGGGTAATGGGGTTAATAGGTCAAAAGTCGGTTTAATGCGTCTTCGGACAAGACGTTTTCCGCGCGGGCCGTCTCCCGGATGGTCCGGCCCGATGCGTGCGCTTTCTTGGCGATTTCGGCGGCCCGGTCGTAGCCGATCTCCGGGATGAGGTTGGCGGCCAGGGAAAGGCTTTTTTCGATATAGCCCTCGCAGGCCTCCCGGTCCGCCTCGATGCCGGCGACGCATTTGTCGGCCAGGACGCTGGCGGACGCCGTCAGCAGATCGATGGATTCCAGCAGGTTCCGGGCGATGAGCGGGATGGCGACGTTGATCTCGAAATTGCCCCCCGCCCCGGCCACGGCGATGGCCGCATCGTTGCCCATCACCTGGGCCGCCGCCTGGAGCACCGATTCCGGAATCACGGGGTTGACCTTGCCCGGCATGATGGACGAGCCGGGCTGGACCGCCGGAATCCGGATTTCGCCGATGCCGCACCGGGGGCCCGAGGCGAGCCACCGGAGGTCGTTGGCGATCTTGGTCAGGCTCACCGCCACGGTTTTGAGGGCGCCGCTGGCCTCCACGGCGGCGTCCCGGGCGGCCTGGGCCTCGAAATGGTTTTCCGCCTCCCGGAAGGGCAGCTTGGTGTGGGCGGCGATGCGGGCGATGGTCTTTTCAGCGAAACAGTCGTCGGCGTTGAGGCCCGTGCCGACGGCGGTGCCGCCCAGGGCCAGCTCCGACAGGCGGTCTTCCAGCGCCGACACCCGTTTGATGGACAGGGCGATCTGCCGGGCGTAACCGGAAAATTCATCCCCCAGCGTCATGGGGACGGCGTCCTGGAGGTGGGTCCGACCGATCTTCTTGATGTCGGCGAATGCCGACGCCTTGTCCGACAGGGCCTTGTGGAGGGCCTGGAGGGCGGGGACCAGCCCTTCGAAAATTCCCTTCATGGCCGCGATGTGGAGGGCCGACGGCACGGTGTCGTTGCTCGACTGGCCCATATTGACGTGGTCGTTGGGATGGACCGGCGACCGGCCGCCCCGCTTTCCCGTCAGGATCTCGTTGGCCCGGCCGGCGATCACCTCGTTCATGTTCATATTGGTGGAGGTGCCCGACCCGGTCTGGAAGACATCCACCGGGAACTGGTCGTCGAATTTGCCCTCCAGCACCTCGCCGGCCGCCGTTTCGATGGCTCCGGCGATAGTTTCGTCGAGCCCGTCCAGCTCCCGGTTGACGGGCGCGGCGCATTTTTTGATCAGGGCCAGGGCATGAAGAAAGGAGCGGGGCATTTGCCGCCCGCTGATGGGAAAGTTCTCCACGGCCCGGGCCGTCTGGGCGCCGTAGTAGGCGTTTTCGGGAACCCTGACGGTTCCCATGGTGTCTTTTTCTTCGCGGTATGTCATTTCGATCGTCTGACGGGTTTGTCCTGTTTGGTGGGAACCATATCATAAAGGATGGCAAGCGGTAAAGAAGCGGAAAAAGACGATGAGCGGCGCTCTCTCTATTCCGATTCGATGAACCGGGAGACCTCGTTTATGGATTTGGCCATCTTGACTACGTCGATCAATTGGTTGATCTTGTCTATATCCTGAAGATGTTTGCAGCGTCCATGGAGTTTAATGCCGTCGATTCCAAATTTAACTTCAAGGATGTCTTTAAGGGATTGCGCTCTACTTTCAAAAGCGCCTTCTCGCCGCCCTTGGAGAATCCCCTCTTGGAGGCCTTCCTTTTTTATCAGATCATACGCGGATGATTCGATCATGATATCCTTCCTTCTTGCGATGAGCTTAGCAGGCATATCTTTTGACATCAATCCTGAAAGGATTGCCATTGATGTCAGCATTTCCGCTTTGCTGCTCCTCGTCATCTCACTGCCGTAAATTAAGGCGTCTGCATCATCGATCAAGTCTGGGCCGCGCTTCATCAGCGGAACGAACGGCAACAGGCACAGCGGGCCCTCATCGACGATTTTCCGGGCGTCCATTTCATAGATTTTGACCAGATTGTACTCAAATCGGACTTCATTGTCCGTGTATTGTTTTGCCGCGGATTTGGAGGGGCGCAGCAGAATAACGCAGGAAATGACGATCACGTCGTGCCGGAGGAGATACCGGATCCGATAATCGAGCAGATGCAGTGGAACCCCTCGGTTCCACTGGGTCTGGATTTCAAGGATCACCAGGCGCTTTTCGCCTTTTTCGTCAGTAACCAGCACCGGGAAATCGCTCCGTTTCAGGCTCACGGTTTCCTGGGGCAGTTCTTCCACCATCGTGCTGTCGCTCACCTCGATGCCTGTGAAAAACCGGATGATTTCGTCCCGGCAGGATTCAATCAGCACTTTGGCGGCGATATCGTATTGTTGCATGCAGGTCCTTTTTTTCGGTTCTGCTTTTTCGATTACTATAGCATAAAACTGAGGGGCGCGGATATGGTGAAATTCCGAATGCCGATGGGCGCGTCCGCTGATTCATGAGTTGAGGGCGCGTATGATTTGAGATATGGAAGGATCAGTGGTACACTCGGCCGACAGGATGCCGTTATTCAGGCTCATGCGAAAGGGAAAGAACCCCCGGTGAATGAGGATGCCAACATAGGGAGGCCGCCCCGGAAAAAGACGGACGGTCTGATGGAATATCCCGTCGTCGCCAAAAACCTGACCTATCGCGTCGGGTGGCGGAAGACGATCATCGAGGGCGTCTCCCTGGCCCTGAAGAAAGGCGAGTTCGTGGGGCTCATCGGCGGAAGCGGGTCCGGGAAAACCACGTTGTTGACCTGTTTGAACGGGCATCGGCAGCCTTCCGACGGGGAGGTGGCCATCAACGGCGAGGCGGGCCGGCGGTCGGAAAAGATCCGGCGGCTCATCGGCTATGTGCCCCAGGACGACATCGTCCACAAGACCCTGACGGTGGAACGGGCCCTCCATTACGCCTGCCTGCTGCGCCTGGACGAGGCGACCCCGGAGGAGAAGATCGAATACCGGGTCGGCAAAATCCTGTACCAGCTCGACTTGCGGGATCACAAGGACAAGAAGATCGGGTCTCTTTCGGGCGGGCAGCGGAAACGGGTCAACATCGGCGTGGAACTGCTCCATTCGCCGCGGCTTTTTTTCCTGGACGAACCCACCGCCGGCCTCGATCCGGGGCTGGAGCGGCAGTTGATGAAGCTGATGGCGGCCCTAGCCAAGTCCGACCGGACGGTGGTGATGACCACCCATCTCATGCAGCATGCGGATATGTTCGACATCCTGATCTTCATCCACAAGGGGCGGATGGTCTATTTCGGCCCCAGCGAGAGCATCACCGAATTTTTCCGGGTCAGGGATCTCGTGGAATTGTTTGAAACGGTCATGCCGGCCGACCCGGAGGATCTCCAGAACCGCTATTACCAGTCCGCCGTATGCCGCAAATACCTGCTGCCCCGGCTGGATTTTCCGGTCTATGTTCAATAAACGCCAGTACGGCATCCTGTCGGAACGGTATTTCGAGATCCTGCTGGGGGATTTCTCGTCGCTTCTCTGGATGGTCGGACAGGCCCCGCTCATCGCCGGGTTGATCATCCTGAGATGGCAATCGTGGCAGGCCACCGAGACGCTCTATTTCGTCAT
>CAYPCE010000297.1:0-4383 GCA_964409085.1 uncultured Desulfobacteraceae bacterium
CCGGCCCTGCCGGTGCTCACCAAGGTGGACAAGCTCTCCAAGACCAAGGCGGCCAAGCAGGGGGCCGCCATTGCCCGGGATCTGGGGATCTCCCCGGAAGGGCTCATCCTTTTCTCCGCCAAAACCCGCCAGGGCCGGGAGGCCATACTGGAGGCCGTCGCCGACCGGTGCGGGCTGACCGCTGATCCGGCGGCGGAGAATCCAGCGCAATGACCGACGCCGCCCATACCGTCGGGGAAGGGTTCCGCTCCGGGTTCGTCGCCATCGCCGGTCCGCCCAATGTGGGAAAATCGACCCTCCTCAACCGGATGCTGGGGGAAAAAATCTCCATCACCTCCCGCAAGGCCCAGACCACCCGGAACCGGATCCTCGGGGTGGTCCACCGGCCCGGCGCCCAGATGGTGTTCATCGACACCCCCGGCATCCACAAGGCGGAAAAGGCCCTCAACGTCCGGATGGTGGAGACGGCCCTTTCGTCCCTGAACGATGTGGACGCGGTCCTCTTTCTCATCGATGCGGCCCAGCCCGATCATCCCGCCGAAGCGATGACGGCCGATGCCCTGGACAAGCTGCGGACCCCGGTGATCCTGGTGGTCAACAAGATCGACCTCGTCCAGAAGCCGCTTATCCTGGAAATCATCGACCGGTGGCGGCAGCGGGCCGACTTCAAAGCCATCGTCCCTGTATCGGCCCGTCACGGCGACGGCGTGGACCCGCTGCTGGACGCCCTGGCCGCCGAACTCCCCGAAGGCCCCCCCTATTTCCCCGAAGACGCCGTCACCGACATGCCCGAGCGGTTCATCGCCGCCGAGATGATCCGGGAAAAGGTCTTCCGGTTTACCGGCCAGGAGATCCCCTATTCCGCCGCCGTCACCATCGACAACTTCGACGAACGCCGCCGGGACCTCATCCGCATCCACGCCACGATCCACGTGGAGCGGGATTCCCAGAAAGGGATCGTCATCGGAAAACGCGGCGCCAAACTCAAAACCATCGGCGAAGAGGCCCGGAAGGAGATCGAGCGCATGGTGGGGACCCAGGTGTTTCTGAAGCTGTTTGTAAGGGTCCAGAAGAACTGGAGCCGGGATACGCGGGCGTTGCGGAAATTCGGGTATTGAAAGTCCTCTCCTTCCATCCCCTCTTTGAAGGCGACGACTACCGCATCTGCGCCGGACGGGATCCGGGGGCGGAGGAGCTGGCAGCCATCCGGGCCGCCGACGCCGTGGTCCTGCCCCAGGGGTGCCGGGAGTCCCTCTACCGCATGGCCCGCGAGCACTGCCCCCATGTGTTTCCCAACTACGACGCCCGGTTCCGGTACCCCGACAAGCCGGACCAGATCCGGTTATTCCGCGAGGTCGGCGCCGCCCATCCGGCCACCGAAATGTTCGACAGCGTGCCTGAATTCCGGGCGCGGTGCAATGGGGAGGGGAGATCGCCGGCCATCGGGTACCCCCTGGTCTTCAAGTTCGCCTGGGGCGGGGAAGGGGAGACGGTCTTCTTTGTGGACGGCCCGGCGCGGCTGGCGGAATTGACGGCCCTTGCCTTGGATTATGAGGGCACCGGCCAGCGGGGGTTTCTCCTCCAGGCCTTTGTGCCGCCGGGGGACCGGGCCCTCCGGGTGGCGGTCATCGGGACGACCTTCCGGTCCTACTGGCGGATCGGGTCGGGGGCGGCGGGATTCGGCGCCGGAGTCCGGGCCGGGGCCCGCATCGATCCGGACGCCGATCCCCACCTCCAGGAGCGGGCCGTTGCCGCGGCCCAGGGGTTCTGCCGGCAAACCGGCATCGACTTGGCCGGGTTCGATTTCATTTTCGATCCTGACGACGGCCGGCCGCTCTTTCTTGAAATCAACTATTTTTTCGGACGCCAGGGGCTGGGGGGCTCGGAAGGGTATTATCCCCTCATCCTGGCGGAGATCCGGAGCTGGGTAGAGCGGATAGAGCGCGGATCATGACCCCTTTTTCATTCCATCTCGAAGAAGAGGACCTGAAGCGGGAACGGGCCAAAGCCCGGGATCTCCGGCAGTCCCAGTGGTGGAAGCGCCGCTGCGCCCGCGGCGTCTGCCATTACTGCAACCGGTCGACCCCGCCCCGGGACCTCACCATGGATCATATCGTCCCCCTGTCCCGGGGCGGGCGGTCCGTCAAAGGCAACGTGGTCCCAGCCTGCAAGTCGTGCAACACCAAGAAAAAACAGCTCCTTCCAATGGAATGGGATGCCTATCTTTCGGGAATCGGCGCCGACGGCCGGGATTCGGGAAATGGCTGAAATACGTTGACATCCTTTCGGCCTCTGTGTTATGGGTATGGGGCAGTGTGGTTTATAAAACTATTGAAATCATTTAACATTCAGAAGGAAGATCCGTATGAGAAAAAAACAGATTCTTAATGTTCCAATGCTGACGACGTTCGCAGCCTTAGCGGCCCTGTTTCTGGCGGCCTGCGCCGGTACGCCGCCCCCCACCGAGAAAATCTCCAACGTAGAGATGATGATCCAGCGCGCCCGCCAGAACGAGGCGGACAAATATGCGCCCCTGGAACTGCGGCTGGCGGAGGAGAAGCTAAAGGAGGCCAGGTCCGCCATGGACGAGGATGAAAACGAAGAAGCCCACAAAAAAGCGGACCAGGCCCTGGCCGATGCCAGGCTGGCGGAAGCAAAGGCCCGGGCCGAAAAAGCCCGGCGACTCAGCGATGAGATGTCGGAGAGCGTCGATAACCTCCGTCAGGAGATCGAACGTAAATAATAGGCGTCAACCCTCTACCGAATGGAGACGAAAACATCATGAAAAAAATGTCCTTATTCTGGATCTTATGGATCGTTCTGCTCATTGCGGCCGGGTCCTTCCTCTTCGGATGCGGGGCCAAAAAGCCCAACCCGGCGTTCGAGAAGGCCCAGTCCCTCTATCAGCAGGCGGAATCGAATCCTGATGTGATGTCCAAGGCCCCGGTGGAGATGCACGAGGCCCGGAAGATGCTCAACAAGGCTGAAGAAGCCGACGATGAAGAGGAAATCGAACGGCTCTCCTACCTGGCCCAGCGCCAGGTGGAACTGGCCATGGCCGAAGCCGAGGCCAAGAGAGCCCAGGAGCGGATGGAAGCCCTGAGCAATGAAAACCGGCAGGTGCTCCTCGAGGCCCGCCAGAGCGAAGTGGAAGAGGCCCGGCGGGAGGCCCTGCGGCTGAAGCAGGAAGCCGAGGCCCGTGCCCGGGAAGTGGCGCTGGCCCAGGAGCGGGCCCAACAGCTCAAACAGGAGGCGGATATGGCCCGCCAGCACGCCGAACAGGCCCGGGCCGAGGCCCGGCGGCTGGAGAAGGAGCTGACAGACCTCCAGGCCAAGCGGACGGACCGGGGCCTGGTGCTGACCCTGGGCGACGTGCTCTTCGACACCGGCAGCGCGGAACTGAAGGTCGGGGCTCTCCGGAGCCTGGAAAACCTGGTGGCCTTCCTCCAGGAAAACCCCAACCGGAACGTGCTGGTGGAAGGCCATACCGACAGCGTGGGCAACGAGGCCTACAACCAGCGGCTCTCCCAGCAGCGGGCCGAGTCGGTCAAGATGGCCCTGATCCACCGGGGCGTCAGCCCGGGCCGGATCATCGCCACCGGCTACGGCGAATCCTACCCGGTGGCCAGCAATAGCACCGAAAGCGGCAAGCAGCGCAACCGCCGGGTGGAGGTCATCATCCTGGACGAGGGCGTCCGGGGCGAGACCATGATGCGGTAGGACGGTAGGAGCGAAAAATTTTTCGCCCCTACGGAATCGCCATAGCCCATGACGACGCCAGAACGATCAAACAGACTCCGGGAATCATTGGAGCGCCGCATCCTCCATGGCCTTTCCCTGGAATGGGAACGGGCCCGCAACATCCTGGACGACCGCCATCGCCTCCTGATGCGAAAACCCCTTTTCAGCCTCGGGGAGATGGAACGGAAACTGGGGGAATGGTCTTCCGGCAAAAACGAAATCCGGTTGAGCCGGTCTTTTGTCCTCAACCATCCGTGGGACAGCGTCTGCGAAGTGCTGAAACACGAGATGGCCCACCAACTGGCCCACCGCCTGTTGGCCGGACGGAAGGAAGCGCCCCACGGGCCGGTCTTTCAGAAGGCCTGCGATCTGTTGCGGGCCGATCCCCGGGCGTCGGGGGGCTACCCCTCTTTCCGGGAGAGGGTCTTCGACCGGAAACTGTCGGAAGAAGACCGTATCATGCAGCGGGTCCAGAAGCTGCTGGCCCTGGCGGAAAGCGCCAATCCCCACGAGGCCGAGTCCGCCATGGTCAAGGCCCACGACCTCATCGCCCGCCACAACGTCGATCTTTTTGACCGGACGTCGCGGCGGCGGTTCGTGAGCATCTTCCTGGGCAAGCCGGCCCTGCGCCACACCCGGGAC
>CAYPCE010000298.1:0-4382 GCA_964409085.1 uncultured Desulfobacteraceae bacterium
AAAAGGGTGCAGCTCGCGTTGGTGGTGATGGGCAGCCCGCCGGGCAGATGGCCCACAAAGGCCTTGATCATCCGGATGAGGCGGCCGGCGGATTCCCCCGAGGTGATGAGGCTGGCCGACAGGATGAACATGGGCACGCAAACCAGGGCCGGCGGCGTCACGCCGGTGATCACCTGCTGGACCATGGCCCCCATGAGCCGGGGGGCAAGGTCCGGCATGTAGACGTACATGTAGAGGATCAGCGATCCCAGAAGGGTCACCATGAAGGGAAACCCCAACAGCAGCATGGTCGCGAGACTGATTCCGAATAAGGTCATAGCTGGGCCCCTCCAATTTGCTCGTCTTCATATTCGCTCTGCTGGTCCGGCGACTGCCAGGGGTCTTTTTCAGTGAAATTTTTGATGATGGTCCGGATGTACTGGATGCACGCCAGGCCGAACCCGATGGGGATGATCACATAGAAGGTCCATTTCGGCACCCGCAGGGCCGCCGTCATGTGGGCCATGTTCATGGCGTTCATCAGGTAGAGGTAGGAAAAATAGGCCATGATCCCCATCACCACGGCGCTGATCAGGGAAATGCAGATGATGAACGTCTTTTCCATTTTGGGCGGCATGAGGTCGAGAAACGCGCCCATCCGGATGTGGCGGGCCTTCCGCACGCCGTAACTCACCCCCGTGAAGGTCGTCAACATCACCAGAAACTTGGAGACTTCTTCGGCGAAATAGATGCTCTGGAAGAAGGTGCGCATGAAGACATTGGCCATCAGCAGGATGGCCAGAGCGGCGACGCAAAAAACCAGAATCGAGACCTCCACGCCATTGACGACGTAGCCGAGCCCGTGGTTGAACTTCTGAACAAGGGTCCGTTCCTTTTCCCTTTCCTCTTTTCCGGCGTCCATCGCATTCCCTTTTGTATGGAAGGTTTTCGTAATGAGCGAAGGCGCGGCGGACAAATGGTGCCCGCCGCGCCCGACCTGACTCAGGGTAAAAAGGCCGCCGGGGTGGCTACTTCAGCCCCACCGCCTCCTTGGCCTTCTCGATATCGGCCAACAGGGTTTCCAGCACCTCGTCGGCGCCTTCGCCGCCGATGTCGGTGAATTTCGGATAGACCGTCTCGGCCTTGGCCTTGAACTTGGCAATGGCCTCGTCATCCAGGACGGTGAACTTCAGGTTGGGCTTGGCCTTTTTCATCTTCTCCATATCGCTGGTGTTTCGGTTGTCGATCCATTCGCCCGCCGGAATGATCGACTCGACCCAGAACCGCCGCATCTCCTCCTGGGCGTCTTCCGTAAGGCTCTCGAAAAACGCCTGGTTGACGGTGGGAATCCCCAGAAACGGTTCGCTCTTCAACTGGGTGGCGTAGTCCTGAACCTCGAAGAACTTCATGCTGTAGATGGCGAACAGCGGGTTGACCTGGGCGTCGATAAGGCCCATCTGGAGTCCGGAGTACACCTCGCCGTAGCTCATGGGCGTCGGGCTGGCGCCGTAGGCCTTATAGTCTTCCACCAGCAGCTTGGAAGACATGAGCCGGACCTTCAGGCCATCCATGTCGGCGGGCTTCAGGATCGGCTTCTTGGAGGTGACCCACTGCCACCCTTCATACATGATCGACAGCGGCACCAGGCCGTTGGCCCGGAATTTTTTTTCGAGCAGCGGCATGAAATCGCCGTTTTGGACCATCCAATACAGCACTTCGGGGACTTTTTCGGTGGGGAAGATGTAGTTCAGGGCAAGAACCTGGGCCTGGGGGACGAAGGAGCTGATCCAGGCGTAATCGGAAAAGACGAATTCGACCACGCCCATCTGGGCCAGCTCGTTGATGTCGCCGGTGGCGCCCAGGGTGCCGTAGGGGTAGACCGTGATATCGATCTTGCCGTCGGACCACTTTTTCATGTGATCGGAGAAATTCCTTGCCCAGACCGTCATGAAATCGCCTTCGATCTCTTCGGAGGCCAGCTTCGCGGTGATGGGCTTTCCGGTGTATTCCCCGGCCATGGCGACGCCGATCACGGAAAACAGAAAGAAAAGGGCAAAAACAATGCTGAGAATCTTCTTCATGGGTGACTCCTTTTAGTGGGTTCAAATTATGTTGGATTTGTTTATGGCGCTATGGGTTTGTCGTGATCACCTCCTTTTCGTCAAATTGATCGATTAATAGCCAACATCATGCCTGTTTTGCCTGATGTTCATATGAACGAATGACTTCAAGGCTGTCGGGACCCAAGAATATTTCTCCACATTCGCGACATACCGTTTGCGGAACATTATGGGCGACGCCTCTGATTTTGCTGATATGGTCGGCCAGAATATGCTCAATGGATTCGCTACCGCATATTGGGCATCTTTTAATTTTGCTACGATCCATCACATTGACCTCTTCGAGGAGATAAGGATGTAAAACTGAACATCCTTTCCTTCTTCATATATTTTCCCCTTTGTGTAAATCAGCATATTATCATATGTAAAGCTTTTGATAATATACAGCTTTTCCTTTTTTCCCGTCGCCGGATGTTTGCTGTTCAGTGTCTTGAAAACATCCTTGGCATTAAGTATGGATTCGAGAGCGTCTTCGATCAACAATCCATCGGCTTCCAACTCGGCCTCGGCCTTCAGCGTAAACTGATAATTCCCTTTTATGATAAGCCTTTTGATCTTCTTTAGCAGTTGGCTCAAGGCCATCGAATCCGTTCATTGATCCTTATTTTGAAAATACTCAAAAACCGACCTCACATACAATTCCACGCCATCCGGCAGCACGTCCTCATCCACGTTGAATTTGGGGTTGTGATGGGGGATGTCGGTCCTCTTTTCCGGGTTGCCGGTTCCGAGAAAAATGAAGACGCCGGGGACACGGGCGCTGAATTCGGAAAAATCTTCACTCGCGATGGTCCGGTTATCGACGATGCGTTTCCGGTCCGAGAAGATCTCGCCGGCCGCGGCGCGGGCGAGGCGGACCATTTCCGGGTCGTTGATGAGGGGGATGTTCTCGTGTTCGACGTCGATGTCGCAGGTGCAGCGGTGGGTTTGGCAGACGCCTTCCACGATCCGCCGGAACCGTTCCGTGGGCCGCTCCTCACTGTCCGGGCCGCCCTTGTAGAGAAACCGGATGGTCCCTTCCAGCTCGACCGTGTCCGGGATGATGTTGCCTTTGGTCCCGCCCTGGATCTTTCCAAACATAATGATGGTCGATTCCAGATCGCTGATTTCCCGGGTCTGAATCGTCTGGACCGTCTGGATCACCTGGGCCGCGGCAATGACCGGATCGACGGCGTCTTCGGGAAAGCCGGTGTGCCCGCCCTTTCCCTGGATGCGGATCTTGAAGACATCCAGCCCGCCCATGACCGTGCCGTGGGTGATGGCCACGTTTCCCGATTCGACCGGGGTCCAGACATGGATTCCCACCACTCCACTGACCCGGGGGCTGTCGAGGACGCCCTCTCCGATCATCGTCAGCGCCCCGGCGATCTCCTCGTTGGGCTGGAAGACGAATTTGACCGTCCCCCGGATCCGGCTCCGGTTTTCGACCAGCACCTTGGCCGCCACCAGCAGCATGGCCATGTGAGCGTCGTGGCCGCAAGCGTGCATGACGCCCGGATTGGCGGACCGGTAATCGACATCGGTCTCTTCCTGGATGGGCAGGGCGTCCATATCGGCCCGGAGCATCAGGACCGGATCGGGCCGAGATCCCTCCAAAACGGCCACGACACCGGTGCCGGCCATCCGATGGGTCGTCAGGCCGATCCCTTTGAGATACCCTTCCACCTTCTCGGCGGTCCGGTGTTCCTGGAAACCGAGTTCCGGGTGGCAATGAAAGTCCCGCCGTAATTCGATCAGTTCTTCGGTCAACTCGTGGATGCGTTTTCGGATCGGATCGCCCATGGCGGTAGAATCGCTCATTTTACCCCCCGTCGTCAAATCGTTTCTTCACGAGGGTTGAATAGACGTGGTCAATCATGGTCAGAAAATCGTAGACCGGCAGCCCCGTGGCCCGGGAGACCGAATCTCCGTAAGGCGGCAGCATGCTGCACTCCAGCAGGATCGAGCGCACTTCCGGGTGGGCGGCGGCCATGGTCGCAGCCGTTTCCACGACCTCCTCGCGGATCTTGTCGCTGTCCAGGGTCCCCACCTCGTCCAGGGCGCCCTCCTTGAAATAGGGCTTGGTCTCCAGTCCGACGACCACCGTTCCGACCCTGTCCACACCGATTTGCGCAAACACGCCATCGGTGAGGGATTCCGAATTGGCGGTGAGGACGCCAACCTTGGCGCCGTCGGGCAGGGTGGAAAGAATGAAAGGGATCTGGAGGAGGCTGGAAAGCAGCACGGGAACCGAGACGGCCGCCTTGACCGCCGACTGGTAGATGGCCATGAAGCCGCAGTCGC
>CAYPCE010000299.1:0-4368 GCA_964409085.1 uncultured Desulfobacteraceae bacterium
CGATGAGTTCCTCGTCGTCGACCATGTCGCATTTGTTGAGAAACACCACGATCCGGGGCACCCCCACCTGACGCGCCAGGAGAATGTGCTCCCGGGTCTGGGGCATGGGGCCGTCGTCGGCACCCACCACCAGGATCGCCCCGTCCATCTGCGCCGCGCCGGTGATCATGTTCTTGATGTAGTCCGCGTGACCCGGACAGTCCACATGCGCATAATGGCGCTTGGCCGTCTCGTACTCCACATGGGCCGTGGCGATGGTGATCCCCCGCTCTTTTTCCTCCGGCGCCTTGTCGATCTGATCAAAGGGCACGAAACTCGCCATCCCCTTCAATCCCATATGCTTGGTCACCGCCGCCGTCAGGGTCGTCTTGCCATGGTCGATATGGCCGATCGTACCAACGTTCACATGCGGCTTTTTTCGCTCAAACTTCTGCTTCGCCATCTTCTTCCTCCCTCCTGCAGCGGGCGATCCGTCATCCCGCATCGATCAATAAGGTTCGATATGGTCATCCGCAGGATATGCTCGCCTGCGAAAAGGGCTGTTCCATGCGGCCCGTGCGGGTCCGGCTTACCATCGAAAATGGGCGAACGCCTTGTTGGCCTCCGCCATCTTGTGCGTATCTTCTTTCTTCTTCACCGTGGATCCGCGGTTGTTGGCAGCATCCAGAAGTTCTCCGGCCAGCTTGGTGGCCATCCCTTTTTCGGAGCGCTTCCGGGAGAACCCGATCAGCCATCGCATCGCCAGGGCGGTTCTTCTGGAGCCCCGGATATCCGTGGGCACCTGATAGGTAGACCCCCCGACCCGCCGGGATTTCACTTCGACCATGGGCCGCACATTGTCGACCGCCTGCTCGAACATCTTCAATGGCGCTTCGCTGGTCTTACTTTCAATCACATCGAAGGCGTCGTAGAGCAGCTTTTCCGCCGTGCTCTTCTTTCCGTCCCGCATGATCGAACGGATGAACTTGGCAACCAGCTTGCTATCATATTTGGGGTCCGGATTGATCGGTCGTTCCGGCACTTCTCGTCTTCTTGGCATAGATCACACCCTCGAAATCTTGCGGTTCGCGCGCAGTTTTTCCTTATTGAAAAAGGCGGAGGTTATCCCCAACCGTCAGCCGTTGTGTTACTTGGGTTTTTTCGCACCGTACTTGGAACGCCCCTTCTTTCGATCCGCCACTCCGAGGGTATCGAGGGTGCCCCGTACCACGTGGTAGCGCACACCGGGCAGGTCCTTGACCCGGCCGCCGCGGACCAGCACGACGGAGTGCTCTTGAAGGTTGTGCCCGATGCCGGGGATGTAGGCCGTTACTTCGACCCCCGTGGTCAACCGGATACGGGCGACCTTCCGCAGTGCCGAGTTGGGCTTTTTGGGCGTCGAGGTATAGACGCGGGTGCAGACCCCTCGCTTTTGGGGGGCACCTTTCAGGGCAGGGGTATTGCTCTTGTGGGTGATCCGCTTCCTGCCTTTTCGGACTAACTGGTTGATGGTCGGCATGTTTCCCTCTTTATTCTGATCCACTGAGCGGCAGCCGTTTCGCTATCACTCTGTTTATACAAAACCCTTCATGTATATAATTTCCCTGATGATGTCAAGAACAAAATGCCGCCTCCTTTATCCGAGTTCCACATCGACCTTTCCGTAAGGAGGGAACCCGGTGCCGGCCGGGATCAACCGGCCCATGATGACATTTTCCTTGAGCCCCCGGAGGCCGTCCACCGAACTGGCAATGGCCGCTTCGGTGAGCACTTTGGTCGTCTCCTGGAACGATGCCGCAGAGATAAAGGAATCGGTACTCAGGGATGCCTTGGTGATCCCCAGAATGAGCGGTTCGGCCACCGCCGGCCGCCCCCCTTTGGCCACCGATGCCTGGTTTTCCTCTTCGAAATGGACCCGGTCGATTTGCTCTTCGGTAATGAAATCGGTGTCACCGGGATCCGTGACCTTGACCCGCCGCATCATCTGCCGGACGATGACCTCGATGTGCTTGTCGTTGATGCGGACTCCCTGGAGCCGGTACACCTCCTGGACCTCGTCCACCAGGTACCGCGCCAGCGCGACTTCCCCTTTGATATTGAGAATGTCCTGGGGAACGGCCGCGCCGCCGATCAAGGGTTCTCCTGCCCGGATATAGTCCCCGTCGTAGACCGCGATATGTTTACCCCGGGAAATGAGGTATTCCCTTTTTTCGCCCACGTCCACCGGGGTAATGGTCACCTTCTGCTTGCCCTTGGTTCCCTTGGAAATGGAGATGTAGCCGTCGATTTCGCTCAAGACCGCTGTCTCCTTGGGCTTCCGGACTTCGAACAGCTCGGCCACCCGGGGGAGGCCGCCGGTGATGTCCTTGGTTTTGGTGGTGGCCCGGGGCAGCTTGGCAATCACGTCTCCGGCCCGGACCTCATCACCCTCATCCACCAAAAGAATGGCGTCCACCGGCAGGTTATACCGTGCAAATCCGGACCCGCCGGGCAGTTTGGAGGTCTTGCCCTCCCTGTCTTTGATGGAGATGCGGGGCCGGGTGTCCCCGCTCTTGGACTCGATAACGGTCCGACTCGATTTACCGGTCACCGGGTCCACTTTCTCCTGGAGGGTCTTCCCCAGGGCGAGGTCCCCGAACTTCACCATCCCCTCCACCTCGGTGATAATGGGGGTGGTGAACGGATCCCAGGTGGCCAGCATGTCGCCGGCCCGAACCTGCTGGCCCTCTCGGACCAGAATGTGGGCACCGTAAATCACCGGATGGCGCTCCCGCTCCCGGCCGGTTTCGCTGACGATGGCGAATTCGCCGCCCCGCCGGTTCATGACCACCAGTTGCCCCTCGGCATTTTCTACCACCTTGAGTTCCATGAACTTGACCTTCCCATCCAGACGGGCCCGGATATCGGCCTGTTCCACCCGCCGGCTGGCCGTCCCGCCGATATGGAAGGTCCGCATGGTGAGCTGGGTGCCCGGCTCGCCGATGGACTGGGCCGCGAGGATCCCCACCGCCTGTCCGATTTCCACCGGGTTTCCGTGGGCCAGATCCCGTCCATAACAGGCGGCGCAGACGCCGTACCGGGTTTTGCAGGTGAGGACCGACCGGATCTTGACACTGGTGATGCCGGCGTTTTCGATCTTTTCAACAGCCGTTTCGTCGATCTCTTCCCCCATCTTGATCATCGGTTCCTCCGTAAAGGGATCGATGATGTCCTCCTCGGCCACCGTTCGGCCAAGAATCCGCTCCCCGAGCCGCTGAATCACCTCGCCCCCTTCCATCAGGGGCTCCACTTCCACCCCCAACAGGGTGCCGCAGTCCTGCTCGGTGACGATACAGTCCTGGGCCACATCGGCCAGTCGGCGGGTCAGATAGCCGGAATTGGCGGTTTTCAGCGCGGTGTCGGCGAGTCCCTTCCGGGCGCCGTGGGTGGAGATGAAGTACTGGAGAACGGACAGCCCCTCCCGGAAGTTGGCGGTAATGGGGGTTTCGATGATCTCTCCGGAGGGCTTGGCCATCAGCCCCCGCATCCCGGCCAGCTGGCGCATCTGGTCTTTGCTGCCCCGGGCGCCGGAGTTGGCCATCATGTAGATGGGGTTCAGAGCCCGCGGTCCGTCGCCGTCTCCGCCCTCCAGGCCGGCCTTCATCACCGACATCATTTCATTGGCCACATCGTCGGTGGCTTTGGCCCAGATATCGACGACTTTGTTGTATTTTTCCCCCTGGGTGATCAACCCCTCCGTATACTGCCGCCCGATTTCCGATACCTGGGCCTCCGCCGTGTTCAGGATCTCCCATTTGGCCGGCGGAATGATCATGGCGTCGATGGAAATGGACAGGCCGCCGATGGTGGAATACTCATAGCCGATGTCCTTGAGCCGGTCCGACAGGATGACGGTCGCCTTGGGGCCCAGGCGGCGGTAGATGTAGTCCACCAGGTCCCGCAGCTCTTTTTTGTCCATCACCTTGTTGACGATGGAGAACGGCAATTCATGGGGCGGAAGACCGAGAATGACTTCCCACAACAACACCCGCCCCACGGTGGTCTGCACCCGCTCGCCGTCCATGCGGACGGTGATCTCGGCATGGAGGTCGACGGCCCCGGAATCGTATGCGGACCGGACCTCATCGGTATTGGCGAAAATGCTGCCTCCGCCCCGGACCCCGGGCAGACCCTGGGTCATGTAGTAGATCCCCAGTACGATGTCCTGGCTCGGCACGATGATGGGGCTGCCGTTGGCCGGGGAGAGGATGTTGTTGCTCGACAGCATCAGCACGCGGGCCTCGATCTGGGATTCCACCGAAAGGGGAATATGGACCGCCATCTGGTCGCCGTCAAAGTCGGCGTTGAAGGCGGTACAGACCAGCGGATGGAGCTGGATGGCCTTGCCTT
>CAYPCE010000300.1:0-4340 GCA_964409085.1 uncultured Desulfobacteraceae bacterium
TGGCCCCGTACTGGCGGGCCAGAAACATGAGATCCACGATCTCTTCGTGTCGGTGCTCGGGACCCACCGGCTCCACGCAGTTCATCCACCGGAGGCCCACATCCCGGAATACCTGGATGGTGCGGATCCGTTTGTCGATTTTCAGCGGCGTGTCCCGCCCCTCGCCCAGGCGGACGGAGTGGTAGGCCCCGACGTAACCGGCGGCCAGGAGCTGTTCGCCCTCCTTGTGGCTGATGTCCCGTGTATTCGCCACCAGCGGCGTGGAGACGGCGGATTTGAGCAGGCGGCCGATCTCCAGAATCCGCTGAAAGGAGAAATTGCCGGTGGTCATGATGTTGAGGGCGTCGGCGTTCCGGGATTCGGCCAGCCTGGCCCATCCCACGATTTTCTCTTCGCCGAATTCGGTATGCTCGGTGAAGATGCCGACATTGTCGGCCAGGGAGCAGAAGGCGCAGTTGAGGGGGCAGGGGGCCACATTGACGCCGATATGAAAATGGTTCTCCGCCTTACCGCTGAACTGCTCCCGGGACATCCGGTTGGCGGTCTGCATGAGGGCGTAGGTTTCCGGAGAGTGGAGGTCGAGGGCCATGAGGCGGAGGGCCTCCTCCTGCTCGATCCCCCCGAAATCGGCGCCTTTTTTCAGGATCTCGTCGATCTTCGGTGAAATCTTGAGGTTCATAGGGGTGTATCCTTCGGTTGAGAGATGGAGCATCGCAGAGCGGCGATAGGTGTTGAATCGCCATGGACGAATGCGGTAGAAACGGTGATCGGCATCGCCGGTTTGATTCTTTTGTCGATGGGAGGCGGTGAACCTGACATCGGGGTTTCAGATTTTTTTGATGTCGAAAAGACGGGATGATGTTCGGCAATAGCCGCACCCATGCAGGAGGATGGTAACTTGCAGGCGTTGATATTGTCAACGCAGGATTGTTCTCCTGTATTCGATGGATACCTCCCTCAACGCCGGCCTAATTCTTATCGACTGGCCGCACCATACCTCGGATTTCTCCCATCCTTCCCCCCGCAAAAATCACTTCATCCGCCCCGCAATGGCCACCCACGACTCCTTTTCAAGCCGGTCGAGGATCTCGAATCCCATGGCGACCATCCGCTCCGCCACCACGTCCCCGTTTTCCGCGATGATCCCCGAACCGATGAAGATCCCTCCGGGGGTCAAAAGCGGCGGTACGCTGTCCAGGAGGGTCAGGATCACGTCCGTGAGGATATTGGCCGCAACGATATCATAAGGCCCGGAAACGCCATCCGCCAGATGGCCGTTTTCCACCGAAAACCGGCTTTCCGGAACCCGGTTGAGCCGTAAGTTTTTTCGGGCGATCTCCACGGCCATCAGGTCGCTGTCCACGCCCCGGACACCCCCCGCCCCCAGAAGGGCCGCCGCGATCATCAGGATGCCCGACCCCGTTCCCACATCCAGGACGCGGCCGCCGGGCCGGAGATGGGTTTCCAGAAGCCCGATGCAGAGCGCCGTTGTCGGGTGCGTACCGGTGCCGAAGGCCATGCCGGGATCGATCTCGATGATCAAATCCCCGTCGCCGGCGGCAAAGGACTGCCAGGAGGGCTTGATCACGATATGGGGCGTGACCCGGGCCGGCTTGAAATAGGCTTTCCAGGACTCGGCCCAGTCCTCTTCGTCCACCGTCGACCGTTGTATCCGGCAACGAATTCCGTCGGTTTTTTCCAGTCGATTCAGGGCCGCCTGGAGTTCGGCGAGTTTGGCTGACAGATCGCCGGTCCGGGGCAGGTAGCCGACCACCGCATGGGCGTCGGCTCCTTTTGCGGCGTCGTCGCCCCACCCCTCGACCGGTTCGGCGTCGGGTCCCTCCACCAGGACCCCCTGGGTTCCCAGCCCGGAAAAGATGTCCGATATTAGTTCGACGGCCAGGGCGGCGTCCCCGGACTCGATGAGGACTTTGGTTTCGATCCAGTTCATGGCGCTTCGGTGAAACTTTCTTTTGGCGGGTTGAAATACCCGTGGCGCAGGTTGGGGAAGGATTGGCGGATGTGGCCGATCAACCGCTTCATCCCCCTCGGCAGCCCCAGGGGCGCCGCCCGGTCCATAATCTCCCAGTACCGGAGGGGATCGAAATTGAGGTTCCGCCACTGGATCATGTCCACCCGGTGGTCCCGGAGAAAGGTTTCCAGGGCCTCGATTTCCTCGGGGCTGTCGGTGAACCCCGGGCAGTTGAGATAGTTGAGGGAGACCCATTTTCCTTTTTCCAGGGCCGTGTCGATGCTGGCCGTCACATCGGCGAACCCGTACCCTTTGGGACGGAAATAGGCGCTGTAGGGGACGTTCCGGACGCTGTTGAGGCTGATGCGGACGCTGTCGAGGCCGGCCGTCAGCAGCCGGGCCAGAATGTCGGGCCGGCCGCCATTGGTGTTCATGTTGATGGTGCCCGCCCGGGTCGCTTTCCGGATGGACCGGATGGCCGGTTCGATGACATCGGCGGCCAGGAGCGGGTCTCCCTCGCACCCCTGCCCGAAGCTGACCACGGCCCGGCCGACCCGGCGGATGTGGGCCAGGGCCACGCCGGCGATGTCTTCCGGCGACGGGGTGAAGGGGATGCGGTCCTGACTGTGGGGGATCTCCCCTTCCTTCTGGAGGGAAAGGCACCCCAGGCAGCCGGCATTGCACCGCCGGGCCGTGGGCAGGGGCGCTTCGTACCGGCCCAGGAAAAAGTTCTTTCCGGCCGGGCACCCGTATTCCAGGGCGCATTTTTCCAGATGGCCCCGGAGGCGGTTGTCCGGCAATGTTTTCCGCATCCGTTTGACCCCGGCGATCACCTTCTGACGCGGCATTCGCCGCAAGTCCTGCCGGGGCTCCTTATCGACCCGGATCACGGCGGTCCGGAATCCGGTTCCGTCCCATCCCACGGCGCCGTAGGAAAAAAGGGGCAGGAACCCGGCCTCCGGACCCTCCTCATAGGCACTCGTCCGGGTGATCACATACCCCGGCGAGTTGAAGGCGGCCACTGGAAAAAGCGGTTCCCCGGGCGCATAGGGGTTTTCCGACACCCTTTCGAACCGGTCGGTTTCGAGGTTGAAGAGGACCGGGAATCGGTCGGGGAGGAACATGAGTTCCCCGCCGTGGGGCATTTTCACGGTGTCGGCGCGGGTGAGGATGGACCGGTGGGGCCCGGCCGTGCCGGTGGCGGCAAACCCGTCCAGTTCGAAGATCTCGCCGGCGGCATTGGCGACCAGAGCGGTGACGGGCGGGGATGGAGACGCGTGGCGGGGCATCGGGGGGCGGTCGGCTTATCGGAAGATCCGGAAGAGCCAGAACCCCTTGTCCCGGGCGGCGAGTTCCGACCGGCGCCGTGTCAATTCATCGTGCCAGGCCGCGACCCGGTCGTCGGCCAGGTATCGGTCGATGAGGTCCATGTCCTCGTTCTCCCGGCTCAGGGCCGTTGTCAGCCCCTCCCGGAAATCCGCTGTGACGGGCGCCAGGCGGGTGGGATAGAGGATCATCTGGGCCGGCTCCTTTTCGCCGACACCGAACTGGCCCGCATACCGGCCCCCGTCGGGGGAGAGGAAGAAAGAGACCGGATGCACCGGATGACGGGTTTCCGCGGTCCGATCGCCTCCTTTTCCAAAGGCGCCGCGCCAGGCGGCCGACAAGGTAACGAGATAATGAAAACCGGAGCGGTTTTCGACCTCAAAGGCCGCCTTGTACCCGTACTGGGGCTCGCTTTCGGCCGCCTCGGTTCCGGCATCGATCCGGCCGTAGTTGAAAGAATGGGAGACCGACACCCCTTTGGTGGCCATGTACCGTTCCGGAATCCGGCTGGCGGCCAGGGCATCGGGGTCGTCTTTGAGAAGATCCAGGAGGGCGCGGTACCGGTCGGTGCTCAGAACGATCTTTTCGGGCTGGATGCCAGCAATAAAGGCCTCATATTTATGGGGTTCCCAGTATCGGACCCCGTACCGGTACAGGTTCCGGTCGTCGGTGGCGAAAACGGCGTTATGATGGGCCGACAGGGTCTCTCCTTCTGCGTCGATTTTCCGCAGAAGATCAAGGGTGTCGAAATCGTAGAAAAGGAGGCCCTTATTGTGGCGAAGGGTGACCACGATCACGGCGCCCGACTGATCCGGGAGGATCGGCTCCTCGGTGACGATGAGGTCCGCGATTTCCCGGTCGGTCCCAACCGTCTCCGCTGTGTCGGGGGTGGTGAGATTTGTGACCGAAAAGGTCGCTTTCCGGTGTTCCACCAGGTACGGCCCGTGGAACAGGGCGATGGAACCCGGCATGGCCTTGGAGACCTGCCGGATGGGCGGTGCATCGATCCGGTTCCAGATGAAAACCGAATTCTCTCCGGCCC
>CAYPCE010000301.1:0-4320 GCA_964409085.1 uncultured Desulfobacteraceae bacterium
TGCTGGGGGGCATCGTGGTCAACAACGCCATCCTGCTGGTGGACCAGGCGGGCCAACTCAAGGCCGGCGGCATGCCGGTGCGCGACGCCGTGGCCGAGGCCGGCCGGCGGCGGCTGCGGCCCATCCTCATGACGACGCTCACCACCATCATCGCCCTCCTGCCCCTGGCCTTCGGCGTCGGCGAAGGCGCCGACGCCCAGGCCCCCCTGGCCCGGGCCGTGGTGGGCGGCCTTACCGGATCCACCCTCATCACCCTGGTGCTGATTCCGGCGGTCTATTCCCTGTTCTATCCGGACCGGTCTCGGGCGATTCGATCGATCGATCAGTTGCGTCCGGCCGCACCCCCGTCAGGCCGATAAAGATCGGGGGCCATGGATCAGCCTCATCGGGGGGTTTTGGTGGCCCAGATCGGGCCATGGCCCTGGATGCCGCCCAGGCAGAGATAGGTTGTTTCCAGATATTCTTCGATCCCGTATTTGGACCCTTCCCGGCCGATACCCGACTGTTTGACGCCGCCGAAAGGGGCCACGGCCGTAGAAATGAGGCCGGTATTGACCCCCTGAATGCCATACTCCAGCCCTTCTGCCATTCGCCAGATCCGGGCCATGTCCCGGGTGTAGAAATAGGCGGCCAGGCCGTATTCCGTATCGTTGGCCATCTCCAGGGCCTCGGCCTCGGTCCCGAACCGGAAGATGGCGGATACGGGGCCGAAGATCTCCTCCCGGGCCAGGTCCATGTCCGGTGTCGCATGGGCCAGTACGGTGGGCTGGAAGAAAGTGCCGCCCAGGGCGTGGCGCCGGCCGCCGGTCACGACTTTGGCCCCCCGTTCCACGGCGTCCCCGATCAACCGTTCCACCTTCCGGACGGCCGCTTCGTCAATGAGGGGCCCTTGATCGGTCTTCCCCTTCAATCCGTCGCCCACGGACAATCCGTCTACCGCATGGGCGAGTTTGGCCGCAAACGCGTCGTGGATGCCCACCTGAACCAGGAAACGATTGGCGCAGACGCAGGTCTGGCCGGTGTTTCGGTATTTGCTGGCCAGGGCGCCTTCCACGGCCGCGTCGAGATCCGCATCGTCAAAAACGATAAAAGGGGCGTTGCCGCCCAATTCCAGCGACACATTCTTGACGGTGTCGGCGCATTGGGCCATGAGGTGCTTGCCCGTCTCGGTGGAGCCCGTGAAGGTGAGTTTGCGCACCGCGGGATTGCGGGTAAGTTCGTCGCCGATGGTATCGGACGGACCCGTGACCACATTGAAGACCCCTGGGGGGATGCCCGCCCGGTCGGCCAGATCGGCGAGGGCCAGGGCCGAGAAGGGAGTGGCCGAAGCCGGCTTGACCACCATGGTGCATCCTGCCGCCAGCGCGGGGCCGGCCTTTCGCGTGATCATGGCGGCCGGAAAATTCCAGGGGGTGATCGCGGCGCAGACGCCCACCGGCTTTTTCAGGACCATGATCCGGTTGTCCCGTTTGTCCGCCGGAATGACATCTCCGTAAACCCGTTTGCCCTCTTCGGCGAACCATTCGATGAACGAAGCGGCGTAGGCGACCTCTCCTTCCGATTCGGTCAGGGGTTTGCCCTGCTCGGCGGTCATGAGCACCGCCAGGTCCCGCTGATTTTCCAGGATGAGGTTCTGCCAGGTGAGCAGCAGATTCGCGCGTTCGATCGCCGCCCAGGAACGCCACTCTTCAAAGGCGAGTTGGGCCGCTCCGATGGCCCGGCGGGTCTCGGGCACGCCCAAACTGGGAACGGTCCCGATCAGTTCTCCCGTAGCCGGATTGGTCACATCGATAACGGTGTCGGTATCCCCGTCCGTCCACTCGCCGTTGATATAGCACTGGGTTCGAAACAGCTGATGATCCTTCAGTGGCAACATCGATCCTGTCCTTTCGAATGGTTTGGGTGCACTTACGTCTGCCCCCTTCGTGGGGAATTTGACAGACTATATCATAAAAACGGCCTCAAGTGGATAGGGCAATATTTCCACAAGACGGCCCTCAAATTCCTTGGCATCAGGCCCCTCCGGCATTATCGTGTGTCAGAGGGAAACGGCATCCGCCCGCCTCCGGGGGGATGCGGTCATGCCATCCGTAAAGGAGCCTGTCATGATGACCCTACGAAACATAGAAGACTTCCTTTCCGTCTCAAAGGGAATGTAGAACACGGTGACAGGCTGGGCAACACCGGCGTCATCTCATCGGGGATGTGCGGCGGATGACCGCTGAAGGGACCCATTGCCTGGCCCGGCCCCGTGGCCATGAACACTCCGGAAGAGCTTGAGACGGCTTAAAGGAATACCGGGACGGGACCTTCGTGAAATGGCACCGGTTCCCTTCGGGGCAGTCCCGTGGTAGAATAACCGATACCGGTGCGCAGGATCACCGCCCACATCCAACAAAGGAAAAGGAGAAGAGACCATGAAAGTGCTCATCGTTTACTATTCGACATACGGACATGTGCATCAGATGGCCAAAGCGGTTGCGGAAGGCGTGAAAGAGGTCGGCGGCGCGGAAGCCGTCCTCCGGCGCGTGCCCGAAACCCTCCCCGACGACGTGCTCCAGAAAATGGGGGCGGTGGCGGCCCAGAAAGCCTTCGCGGATGTGCCGGTCTGCACCGTGGACGAACTGGCCGAGGCGGACGCCGTCATCTTCGGCACGCCCACCCGGTTCGGCAATATGTGCGGCCAGATGCGCCAGTTCCTGGACGCCACCGGTCAGCTCTGGTTCAACGGGTCGCTCATCGGCAAGGTCGGCAGCGTCTTCGCCAGCACGGCGACGCAGCACGGCGGGCAGGAATCCACCCTCCTGTCGTTCCACATCACCCTGCTCCACCACGGGTTCGTCGTGGTGGGACTGCCATACTCGTTCCAGGGCCAGATGCGCATCGATGAAATCACCGGCGGGTCCCCCTACGGCGCCACCACCATCGCCGGGGGGGGCGGGGAGCGGATGCCCAGTCAAAACGAGCTGGATGCGGCCCGGTTTCAGGGAAAGCATGTGGCGACCATTGCCGCCAAACTGGTCGGATAGACCGAAACGGTCCAAGTCGAAAAACGGAGGATTCCATCATTTTCAGCATCGGATGGGTTCAACCCACCAAAAAAAGGATCAATCGCATGGGAGCGGTCGCCGGGCGGCGCGGCATGAACCGACGCCGGGGCCGGGCCGCCCACTCAATCCTGCTCTGGGGCCTGCTGCTGCTTCCGTCCATGGCCGGCGCAGCCGAGATGAACACCTGGAAAGAGCCGGTTACCGGTATGGTGTTCGTCCAGATACCAGGGGGGTGTTTTGAAATGGGCTCGGCCACCGGCGACCCGGACGAAAAGCCGGTCCATGACGTCTGCCTGGACAGCTTCTGGATGGGAAAATACGAGGTCACCAACCGACAGTACCGGGAATTCAGGCCCGAGCATGCGGCCGAACCCTACAAGGGAAGAAGTTTGAACGGAAACCGGCAGCCGGCGGTCTATGTCCAATGGCCCGCGGCCCGGGATTTCACCCGCTGGCTGACCCAACAAAACGGCTCTTCCCGCCGGTTTTCGTTGCCCACGGAGGCCCAATGGGCATACGCCTGCCGGGCCGGGTTTCCGGTCGCGGATTTTACGGACGACGACCCGGACCGGATGTGCCGGTACGGCAACGTCTACGACCGGATCGGCCACAAGGCGTTCAGATTCGACTGGCCCCATTTCTCCTGCACCGACGGCCGGGCCGTCACCGCCGCCGTGGGCCGATACAGACCCAACCCCTGGGGCCTCCACGACATGCTCGGCAACGCCTGGGAATGGTGCGCCGACACATACACCCCCGATGCCTACAAACACCACGGGCCCCGCAACCCCCTCATCGGCGGCACCACCGGCATGAGCCGCGTCGTCCGCGGCGGCGGCTGGAGCGACGAACCCAAGAATGTGTCAGCGACGCACCGGGACGGGTACTGGACCGGCCATCAATGGCCGTGGGTGGGGTTTCGGGTAGTGATGACGACGCAGTAGAGTGACCCGCTCTATATTATCGGTTGGAGAGACTACTCCACGCCAAATGCCTCATACGCAGCGTCCACGGGATCGGCGTAAAAACTTGTCTGGAATTTGGCGAACAGCTCGCCGGGGATGGTGGGGATGTCGCCGACGCTGCTGGTGGGGACCAGGATGCGTTTCGCGCCGGAATCGAAGGCCACTTGCAGGATTTCGGCCAGATTGGCGGTGGGAACGATGTTGCCGCCGAGGCTCATGTCGCCGAGGCAGACCATCTGTCCCTGGACGGGCTTGCCCATCAGCCCGGAGCAAAAGGAGATGAAGCTGCACAGGGTCAGGGCCGA
>CAYPCE010000302.1:0-4296 GCA_964409085.1 uncultured Desulfobacteraceae bacterium
CTGGCCCTGACCTTCCAGCGGGACGTGATCAACTACATCATCCCCCGGGTCCAGCCGGACCTCATCCACTGCAACGACTGGATGACCGCCCTGATTCCCGCTCTGGCCCGGGAGCTGGAGATCCCCTCGCTCTTTACCATCCACAACATCCACACCATGAAGGCGACCCTTGCCTATATCGAGGACCGGGGGATCGACGTGGCCGCCTTCTGGCGTCACCTGTTTTTCGACCGGGTGCCCTACTCCTACGCGGAATCCTGGGAAACCAACCCCCTTGATTTCCTCGCTTCCGGCGTCTTTGCCGCTCACTTCGTCAACACGGTGAGCCCGACCTTTTTAAAAGAGATCACTGACGGCCGGCATGACTTCGTGGAGCCCGCCATCCAGCGGGAGCTAAAGAACAAGTACGAGGCCGACTGTGCAGTGGGCATCCTGAACGCTCCCGATCCGTCTTTTAATCCGGAAAACGACCCGGCGTTGACCGCCCCTTATACGCCGGCAACCCATGCCTCGGCCAAGCGGGAAAACAAGCGGTTTCTCCAGGACAAGCTCGGCCTCCAGGTGGACCCGGGAGCCCCGCCCTTCTTCTGGCCCTCCCGGCTGGACAACATTCAGAAGGGCTGTCAGCTTCTGGCCGACATCCTCTACAAGGTGATCTCGACCTACTGGGAAGACGGCATTCAGATCGTCTTCGTGGCCAATGGAGACTACCAGCGCCATTTCCGGGAGATCACCCGGTTTCACGGACTCGCCGACCGGGTGGCGGTCTGCGACTTCGATGAAAAGCTGGAGCACCAGGCCTATGCGGCGTCGGATTTCATGCTCATGCCGTCCCGCTTCGAGCCTTGCGGCCTGCCCCAGATGATCGCCCCGATCTACGGCTCCCTGCCGGTCGCTCACGACACCGGCGGCATCCACGACACCATCACCCACATGGACCCCGCCAACGACCGGGGCAACGGGTTTCTCTTCGAGGTCTTCGACAGCAACGGCCTCTTCTGGGCGATCAACGAGGCCATGCACTTCTTCGCCCTTGACCCCGACGTCCGCCATCGGCAAATCGAGCGGGTCATGAAGGAGAGCCTCGCCACCTTCAACCATTCGGTTACCACTCGACATTACATTGACTTATACGAAAAAATGCTCCAACGGCCATTGATACCCCCCTATGTCTGATCGATCATCCACCATCGAGCGCCGGGTCGACAAGCTGCTCCAACTGGACCCGCATCTCCAACCATTTAAAAGGGAGATGACCCGCCGACTCACGACCATCGACGAGACCGAGGTCCGCCTCACCGGCGGTGCCACCTCACTGGCCGATTTTGCCGCCGGCCACGAATATTTCGGCCTTCATCGGATACCCGACGGCTGGGTATTCCGGGAGTGGGCGCCCAATGCAACCGGGATCACCCTGATCGGCCAGATGACCGACTGGGCGGAGCGCCCTGAGTATGCCCTGACTCGGATCAACTCCGCCGAGGGCATCTGGGAGTTCCGGCTCCCGGATCACGCCATCTCCCATGGTGACCTCTATCGGTTGCGAATCCACTGGCCCGGCGGCGCCGGAGACCGGATTCCTTCCCATGCCCGCCGGGTGGTCCAGGACCCGGAGACGACCATCTTCAACGCCCAGGTCTGGTCCCCGGAAACCCCCTACTCCTGGCGGCATCCGAGCTTCCGGGCTCCGGATGACCCCCCTCTGGTCTACGAAGCCCATATCGGCATGGCTCAGGAGACGCCGGGCGTGGGAACCTACCGGGCGTTCACCGACAACGTGCTCCCCCGGATCATCCGGGCGGGGTACAACACGATCCAACTGATGGCCATCCAGGAGCACCCGTATTACGGGTCATTTGGATACCAGGTATCGAGCTTTTTTGCCGCATCCTCTCGTTACGGCACGCCTTATGAGCTCAAGGAGCTGATCGACGCCGCCCACGACGGCGGCCTGCGGGTGATCATGGACATCGTCCACTCCCATGCGGTGGCCAACGAGGTCGAGGGGTTGAGCCGGTTCGACGGGACGCTCCACCAGTTTTTCCACGACGGCCCGAGGGGCTATCATTCGGCCTGGAGCTCCCGGTGCTTCGACTACGGCAAGCATCAGGTCCTCCACTTTCTCCTGTCCAACTGCCGGTTCTGGCTCGACGAATACAACGTCGACGGGTTCCGGTTCGACGGGGTCACGAGTATGCTCTACCTCGATCACGGGCTGGGCAAGGCGTTTACCCACTACGGCGACTACTTCAACGACAACGTCGATGAGGACGCCCTGACCTATCTCGCCCTGGCCAACCGGGTGATTCACGACGTCCGGCCCGACGCCATGACCATCGCCGAGGACATCAGCGGGATGCCGGGACTGGCTCTGCCCGCTGAAACCGGTGGGTTCGGGTTCGACTATCGGTATTCCATGGGGGTGCCGGATCTCTGGATCAAGCTGATCAAGGAGGTTCCCGACGAGGACTGGCCGGTGGAAAACATCTGGTACGAATTGAACAACCGGAGGCCGGGGGAGGGCTCCATCAGCTACGCCGAGTCCCACGATCAGGCCCTGGTGGGCGACAAGACCCTGATCTTCCGACTCATCGACGCGGACATGTACCGGGACATGCACGTCGATCACGAAAACATCACGGTGGACCGGGGAATCGCCCTCCACAAGCTCATCCGCTTTATCACCCTGGCCACCGCCGGCGACGGCTACCTCAATTTCATGGGAAACGAGCTGGGCCATCCCGAGTGGATCGACTTTCCCCGGGAGGGCAACAACTGGTCCTATTTCTACGCCCGCCGGCAGTGGAGCCTGATGGACAACCCGGATTTGAAATATCAGTATCTGGCGGCTTTTGATCGGGATATGCTGGGACTGGCCAGGGGGTACCGGCTGCTGGACGGGCCGGTGGAACGCCTACTTTACGAGCATACGGACGACAAGGTGCTCGGGTTTATGCGAGCGGGGCTGATCTTCGTCTTCAACTTTCACCCCCACGCATCCCACGTCGGATACCGGATCGACGCGCCGGCGGGGTCATATCGCCTGATCTTCGACAGCGACCGGCGGGACTACGGCGGCCACGGCCGGCTGGCCCCGGAGCAGATCCACCACACCACGCCCCACCCGGAGGATCGGACCCGATCGACCCTCAGCCTCTACCTGCCCACCCGGACGGCGGTGGTCCTCAAGCCGATAACCTGATCGCCCGGGCGAAAACTTTCGGCCGTCCGGCCAGAACCCGTCGTCTATTCCATGGACCGGACAAAGCAACCCCCGCCACCGCTACTACTGCTGTCCGTTGACGCCTCCGAAACGGTCAGGGTCACGCAGGCCGGGGCCGAACGTTCATAGCCGTCGTCCGAAACGTAGTAAAGCTCATCCGATCCCCTGAATCCCGGCGCCGGAGTGTAAGTCAATCCGCCATCCGCGTCGAGGGACACCGATCCATGGATCGGGTCCGTTGACAATCGGGCGGTGAGGGCGTCGCCGTCCGGGTCGGTGTCGTTGGCCGTCACGCCGGGGGCCACAAGGTGAAGGACCTCGCCGGCCGGGACCGCGTAAGCGTCCGGCTCGGCCTCGGGAGGTCGATTGACTTCCGGCGCATGGCGGCGGATGAAATCATAGAAGCTCGCCACCCGGGTATAGACTCCAAAAAATCCGGGTTGAGCGCATCCTTCTCCCCAACTGACCAGCCCGGCCAGGGCATAATCTTCTCCATCCCGGATCACCAGAGGACCGCCGGAGTCATCGTAGCAGGCGTCCCGCCCAGGTGCTCCGGCGCAGAGCATACCATCGGCAATGGGCGGCTCGTCATAGAGCGCCGAAGCGAGAAAAGCCTCGTTGCAATCGGCATTGGAAACGATGGGGACCGTCACCTCGTGGAGCACGTCGGGAAACTCGTAATACCCGGTGGTGTCACCCCAGCCCAGGACGGTCGCCGCTTGCCCCGCCAGCTCCCGGTCCCGTGAAACCAACGATATGGGATCGACAACCGCCGGGGACGCCAGCTCGATCAAAGCGATATCGTTGAGCCAGTAGTCGCCATCGTCAAACTCCGGATGAACGATCAGTCGGGAAACCGGCAGCCGGGTACCGGGATCGGTCCGGAGGTCATGGACATCGGCGACCACATCGATATCCGACGGCGCCAGAACCCGTCCGTCGTCGTCAACGGCGCAGTGCGCGGCGGTAAGGACCCAGCGGGGGGCAATCAAAGCCCCGGCGCACCAGTGGCCGTCATAGAGGGAATCGGACGCCCCATCCACCAACTGCACCATCCAGGGATAAGCGTCCAT
>CAYPCE010000303.1:0-4282 GCA_964409085.1 uncultured Desulfobacteraceae bacterium
GTTCATGGCTGACCGTCTCCCGGTCCGCCAGTCGCTCCTTTATGATCCGTTTTCATATCCTGCGCCGGCTCATCCCCCGGCCCGTCTTTCGGCGTTTCCTTTTCTTTCGGTTTGGCCGCCGCGTCGATTTTCTGAATGACCTGACGGAATTCGGTTTCCCACCGGCTGGTTTCGCCGGCAACGATCTCATCGACTTCGGTCACCACTTGTCGGCAACGGTCGATCACATTGCATGCAGCGCTGTCCGCATCCCACTTTTCGGGGCACGCTTCCTTCATGTAGAGCAAATCCAGGTCGAACCGGTAGATGGCGCTCCGGATGCGGGTCATGGCGTCGGTAAACCGCAACCAGCCGGTGGACAGCCCGAAAAACTTGTCAAACCCGATGATGGCCCCGGCAACCGCCAGGAAGATGCTGGACCACCCCGGGGAGACATAAAACCATTTGCCCGGCGACCCCATTTCCGCGATCAGTGGAATGATGCCGGCGATGGCGGTGACGATGATCACCGCAAATCGCAAGATCCTGGCGTAAAGGCGCTTGGTTTTCCGCTCTTCGGCATACCAGTCGTGCGCCGCCATGGCACAAAATCTGCCGTAAGCGATCGCTTTCCCGGCAGGTCCGTCGCCCTCAGATGGCAGGTCATCAAGCTTGGGTATCGCAATATCGTTCTTCGACATCCATCCCTCCCTCCGCCGCGCTGAGCGGCTTCCATGATTTATCAAACTATACCTTGAATAATGGCGTGCATTTTAGTATCTGTTCAACCCTTTGGCAACCCCTAACCAACCCGCCAGAGAGAGAGGCTATCCATATCATGGCAGAGGTCTCCCCGTTTCGGGGAATCCGGTACAATCCGGAAAAAATACAAGATATGTCCAAGGTGGTGACGCCGCCCTACGACGTTATCTCGGCGAAAGAACAGGCGGCATTTTACGCCCGCCATCCCCACAACGTCATCCGGCTGATCCTTAACATGCCCACGAAAGCCGACTGCGACGGCGACGGCTGCCACACCCGGGCCGCCGACCTCTATGAATCCTGGCTGCGGGACGGCGTCCTCATCCAGGACGACATCCCGTCGCTCTACCTGACCCGCCTCGATTTCCCCATGGGGGACGAGATGGTCCGGCGGTTCGGGCTCATTGCGGCGGTCCGGCTGGAGCCCTTCGACAAAGGGATCGTGCTCCCCCATGAGCGGACCTTTTCCAAGATCAAGTCGGAACGGTTGGCGCTGATGAAACGGTGCCATACCAATTTCAGCCCCATCTTTTCGGTCTATTCGGATTCGGAACACCTGCTGGGATTTTTACAGAACGCGGTGGCCAGCAGAACACCGGAGATGGACTTCACCGACGCCGACGGCTTCCGCCACCAGATGTGGCGGATCACCGATCCCATGGTCGTTAAGCATGTCGCCGGCGCCATGGCCCAAAAGCGGATTTTTATCGCCGACGGCCACCACCGGTACGAAACAGCCCTGGTCTACCGGGACTGGGTTGCGCAGAACACGCCGGATTTTTCCGACGACCATCCCGCCAACTCGGTGATGATGTGCCTCTCCAGCATGGAAGACCCCGGTCTGGTCATCCTGCCGGCCCACCGGATGCTCCGGCGCATCGATGCGACGGTGCGGGAACGGCTCCTGATGGAAGCGCCCCGGTATTTCGAGATGACCTCGATGCCGGCGGAGGAGAACCTGGAAAGGCTGCAACAGGCGCTGGAAGCGGGGGAGCGGCGCCACACACTGGCGGTTTTCATGAAGGGTGATCCGGACGTCCATGTGTTGACCCTCAGACCCGGGGTCATGGAGCGGGAACTCGGGGGCGAGATGCCGGCGCCGCTGCTGAACCTGGACGTCACTGTGCTGACCCAATTGATCCTGGTCCGGATTTTCGGATTCGAGCAGGCGGACCTGGATGACAACACCCGGATCCATTACAGCAGCCGCATGGCGGACGCGATTGCGGGGGTCGCCGGAGGCGACTCCGACATCACCTTCCTGATCAACCCCACCCGGATGGAGCAGGTCAGGGAGATCGCGGAGAACGGGTTGATCATGCCCCGGAAATCCACCTTTTTCTACCCCAAGGTCATCACCGGTCAGGTGATCAAATCCCTGGCCCCTTTGCCGTCGAACATGGACTGAACCTCGTCGGTGTAAGATCCGTCATCCCCATAGACCGTCAGGGGCGGACCGATCCGGAGACCGCCGGGCTGGCCCCCCTTGACCCCGGCCGCCAGGACCAGGCGGGCCTCGGATCCGTCCCGGGAATGGACCGTCCGAAGGAATTTGGGGGCGATGCCCGCCCGGTCCATCCCCACCAGCACTTCGGCTCCCCGGTCCGCCGGATAAACCGTGACCAGCCGTCCCCCGGTCCGGAGCAGCCGCCGGGCCGCCGCCATGACCTCCGGAAGCGTGATGGTCACCTCGTGACGGGCCCGGGCCTTTTCCGGATCCGGATTGATCCGGCCCGAGCGGGTCTTGCGGAACGGCGGGTTGGTCACCACCAGGTCCACGGGGCCGGAAACGGCGGTTGGCGACAGGTCCCGGATGTCTGCATGGAGGATCCGGACCCGGTCCGTCATATCGTTTTCCCGGACGTTGAGGGTCGCGATCTCCGCCAGCTTCCGCTGAATTTCCACACCGGAAACCCGCATCCCGGGGTGGCGGAAGGCCATCAGCAGCGGAATGATCCCACAGCCGGTCCCCAGGTCCACCACCGTGTCTTCGGGGCGCGGATCGGCGTGGGCGGCCAGCAGCACCGCATCGATGGAAAACCGATAACCGAGGCGGCCCTGGAAAACGGTGACCCGGCCGTTGAAGAACGCGTCGGTGGTGAGGTCGTCCATGGGGGGTCAGAAAAAAGGGCCGATGCGGAACTGGATTTCATCCACCAGGGGTTTGCCCAGCGCGGAATTGACCTTTTCGATGATGTCGGTTTTCAGAAACTGGAGCTGGTGCAACCAGGCCGAGCTGTTGACGTGGACCACCAGCCGCCGTCCCTTGAAGGCGGCCGGTTGGGCGTTGTCGGCAATGGCCCCGCCCACGGCCCCAGCCCACAGGTCGAAAATTCGGGAGAGGTCACCGTCGGCGCCGGAGCGGTAGCCGGAAAGGGTCCGTCGCAATACCGCGCCGATATGCGTGAACTGGCGGTTCGGTTTTCGGTGTCTGCTCATTGCGGTCTCCGTCGGGTGTCTTCGGACCCCTTATCCGGAATATCGGAAACCTTGTCAAGGGGCACGATTTTGATTTTCCTTGACTTGTCCGCCGACCTCCCTTAATTTCTAAAGAGTCTGGTTTCCGATGGCAACGATTTAAAAAGAATAGGATTTACAATGAGTTGGGATTGGGAAAAACTGAAGAAGCAACAAAAGGGGTCGGATCAGATCCCGCCGCAAATGGACGACTTCCTCAAGAAGTTGAACAATTTCAAGGTGCCCGGCGGGTTGCCGTTGATCATTCTGGTGATCATCGCCATTCTCATCGGTTCCACCATGTTCTACACCGTGGAGGTGGACGAAGTGGGCATCGTTCAGCGGTTCGGGGAGTATGTGCGTCAGACCGATCCGGGCCTCCATTTCAAACTCCCGGCGGGCATTGAAAAGGTGAGCAAGGTCAAGGTGCGCCGGGTGTACAAAGAGGAATTCGGGTTCCGCACCGCCGGTTCCGATGCCCGGGTGCGGGTCTCCAGCATCAGCGACGAACGGAGCGTCGCCCTCATGTTGACCGGCGACTTGAACGTGGCGGTGGTGCCGTGGATCGTCCAGTACCGGATCAAGGACCCCTACAATTACCTGTTCCGGGTGGCCAATGTGCGAAAACTGCTTCGGGACATGTCCGAGGCGGCCATGCGGCTGGTGGTGGGCGACCGGTCCATCAACGAGGTGATCAGCAAACGGGACGAGATCGCCAACGAAGCCCATGCCGTGCTCCAGAAGGAGCTGGACGGGGCCGAGGCCGGCATCAACATCGTGACCATCGAAATGAAGCGGACCAACGTGCCGGAACCGGTCCAGCCCTCCTTCAACGAGGTCAACCAGGCCACCCAGGAAAAGGAGCGGATGATCTACGAGGCCAAGGAAGAATACAACAAAGAGATTCCGGCGGCCCGCGGCGAAGCCGAACGGACCGTCAAGACCGCCGAAGGGTACGCTCTGGACCGGGTCAACCGGGCCAGGGGCGACGCCTCCCGGTTCACCTCGGTCTATACTGCCTATGCAGAGGCCAAGGACGTGACCAAGCGCCGGCTCTATCTGGAGACCCTGAAAGAACTCTTCC
>CAYPCE010000304.1:0-4275 GCA_964409085.1 uncultured Desulfobacteraceae bacterium
CGCTGAACCCGCCGTTGATCACGAAATGGCCCGCCAGGGTCTCGTTGGAATATCCATGGGCAGTGGCCGCCTCCATGAAGATGTTTGCCTTGGACCGTTTCCAGTAATCCACCAGCCGCGGCCCATCGCAGACAATCGACAAATTGTTGCTGGCGCGGGTTGCGGCCCGGACCACCGTCCGGATAAAGCCGGGCCGCAACCCGTACTCGTATCCCTCCTCGGCAGTGTTGATCTTGAGGGCCACCCGCATCCCCTCGGAGATGTTTTCGGCGGCGCCCGAAGCGGACACCAGCCGATCCAGCTTGTGGGAAACCGTGTTGTCAACGGCCATTGCCGCAAGGTCCACCCAAGTCACCTGCTGCATAGATTCGGTTCTCCTTTCACCCGGATATCAGGGGAAGGCGGTGGACCCTCCCCTGAATCTCCATTTTGGCTAAGGACCGCCTTTGCGCCGACGATCAGCGGCGTTTAGGCCGGTTCTCCCTTGAACGGATCGTATTTCTTCCATTCATTAAAGACCCAGTCCTTGTTGTACGCGGTCCGCTCGAACGGCATGACCTCGGTGCTCAGGTCGTGCCGGTGGAAGGTCTCCCGGAGCTTGACCGTCGTGGGTTTGCCGCCCGTCCGCACCTGCCACTTGGCGGCGGTTTCCGGCGTCAGCACGGGTTCGTAATCGATGAGATTGAACTCCTGGGTGCCGAGACCGATCTTTTCGGCGGCGGCCATGGTGATCCTGGGGCTGAACCCATTGACCATCCGGAACTTGTCGTCGCCGGGCTTGCACCCTTTCTCCTCGGCAACGGAGCCCGGGCTGATGGGCATGTCGTCGATGGCTTTCAGGGTGGCCATTTCCGTCGCCACCAGGTCCTTGCCGGCAAACAGGCCCACGTCCGGGCAGACGGCCAGACCGGCCCACGGGAAGCAGTCGCATTCGGGCGCCACGTCGATGGCGTGGTTGATGTAGCCCACTTTTCCCTTTTCAAAGCATTTAAGGGCGCCCAGGGCCGCGTCGGCGTGGGCAATCATGGCGTTGGGGAAATAATTCTCCTCAAAGGTGATGCCGGTCATGCCGGAAAAAATGCAGGTCACCTGGCAGGAGTAGCACAGCCGGCACTTGGACGGATCCCAGACCTTGCCGTGCTCCGTGACGTGATGGGCGTTGCGCGGGCAGGAGTCGTCGCACATTTGATGGAACTTGCACGCCTTGCCCGGACACTGATCGGTGAACTTGGGCCAGCCGATGGCGTCATGGGGATCGCCCCAGTGGGCCAAATGGGTGATGTACTTGCCCCGTTTGGACTGGCAGCCGATGCCCAACTGTTTCACCACGCCGCCGTACATGGTGATGGAGTGGCCCCTGGCGTGAGCCAGAACAATCATGGCGTCGGCTTCGGCAACGGCCCTGCCGATGTAGGTCTCTTTCAGAATCAGACCTTCGGGGATTTCTACCCGGTAGTCGTCTTCGCCCGAGAACCCGTCGGCGATGAGCACCGGACAGCCGAAGGTGGCGTCGGTGTACCCGTGGCGGATGGCCCCTTCCAGCTGGTAATTGGAATAGGCCATGGAGTTGAAGGTGTGGTACGACAGGGTGGTGTCGTTGACCACATAAGGATGCCCGCCGCAAGCCTTGACCTCTTCCACGATGGCCGCGATGTACTCCGGACGCAGAATGGCCGTCCGGTTCCACTCGCCATAGTGGATCTTGATGGCCACCTCGTCGCCCTTGTCGAAGCACTCGTTCAGCTTGGCCTCGTAGAACAGGTCCTTGGCCTTGCAGATCATCGACTCGGTCCAGTTGGTGGCGTTGGCCTCCGCGAACCACACCGGCGCGGGTCCCTTTTCGGTAAACGGGCCCCAGTTTTCCTTGGGCGGATGCCAGCTCTTGGTCTGGTATCCGTCGCGACCCCCTTCCACCGGCGCGGACATTTCCTGCCATTTGGTGGGTTCGCACTTGTAGTCGCTCATGGAAACTACCTCCTCTTTTCATCGGTCAACTTTACGGGGCCGCGTGCTGGACGCGGCCGCTCTTCCCATACCCAATTTCGTTTTCGTCGGTTATCGCCTCCTTTCCCTTGGCGTTAAAACAGGGCGTTTTGCAATAATGATGCCGCGATTTATCCACCAGTCCGAGAAGAGACCCCGAGTGGAAACAGAAGAGGTCTATATGTTTTATATTCTAATAGTTATGACGGAATATCAGAGGATGAAATCGCGTAAATAGCCCCCCTTGCTGAGGTTGGCGAAGACGCCGAACCTGCGATCCGGACGGGGAATTGCAGACCTCTTCGGCGATTGAAGAGAGTTTAAAGAACTGAATTATATTAAGGATATGTTGGGTCGACGGGAGTGAGGCAAAAAGGGACAGTCGGCCACAAAGTGATCCGTCATGGCGATAATAAAGCGAATATGCTATACCAATATCGTATCCATCCGTTTATTTCGACAAGGAGACGCCCATGAAATTTCCTTACGGCATCAGCGATTTTAAAAAAATCATCACCCAGGGTCAGTTTTACTGTGACCGGACCCATCTCATCCCCGACCTTGAAAAAGGGGACTATTTGCTGTTCATCCGGCCGCGGCGGTTCGGCAAGAGCCTGCTGCTTTCGACCCTGTTCAATTATTACGATGTTGCCAAAGCCGATGAATTCGAAACCCTGTTCGCCGGGCTCGCCATTGGGAAAAACCCCACGCCGTTGCGCAACCAGTATTTTGTGCTGCGGTGGGATTTTTCATGCGTGGATTCGTCTGGAAGCGTTCAGGAGGTCAAGCGAGTGCTGCACCATTATATCAACGACCGCATCCAAAAGTTTTTGGAATACTATCGGGATTATAAGATTCAGGAGGTTAAGATCGACCCTCTCGACGCCATCAGTTCAATCGCTTCGTTGATTTCATCTGTTCGAATGACGGGCATATCCATTTACCTTTTCATCGACGAATTCGACGCTGTGGCGAATTTTGAAGGAGAGATCAAATTTTTGCAGACCCTTTTCAATGCGATCAAATCATCAACCAGCGACTCTGTGTTCGACCGGATTTTCATCACCGGCGTTTTGCCGCTGGAAATGAGCGACATTTCCAGCGGGTTCAATATTGGCGAAAACATTTCTCTGAGCCCGGCGTTTAACAAATTGTGCGGCTTTACCCATTCGGAGGTAAAAAATGCATTGCACGCCGCGGCTTTTGAATGCGGCCTGGAAGAAGACGCCGCGTCGGACGCGCTGGACATGATGCGAACTTACTGTGGTGGATATAAATTTGCCCTGGAAGCGGAAGAGGTTGTTTACCACCCCGCTTTGATCATTCGTTTTCTGGATTCGTTTTGTGACACATGCGAGTATCCCGCGGAAATGCTGGATTCCAACCTTTCCATGGAAAAAAACTATCTACAATCCATCGCCCAAATCCCCGGAGGAAATCAATTGCTGTTGAGTCTCATGCGCGAAGACCACAAGGTCGTCATAACGGAACTGGTGGATCGTTTCATGATTCAGGAGATGCTCCCGGACCGGCGCAAGGACCGGACGTTCATGGCCTCGTTTCTGCATTATTTGGGGGCGCTGACCATCGAAGGTTTGACCGCCGCCGGCGAAGTCGTTCTGACGGTCCCCAACCGGGTGATGAAAAAGCCGTATGTGGAGGCGCTACGCCGACCTGACCATGATCATCCGGCCGGACATGCGCCGTTTTTCCATCCTGGATATCCTGATCGAGTTTAAGTTCGTGACCTTGAAAGAGACGGGGCTGTCGGGCGAACAGGCCCGGAATCTAACGCGCGAAAAACTCAAGACCCTGCCCGCGATGATCCGGGAAATGGAAGATGGCCAGAAACAGGTGGCCGACTATGGGCGTGCATTGGAAAAACGGCATGGCGATTTGCGCCTGCGGAAATACGTCGTCGTTTCGTTGGGGTTTGAGCGGGTCCTGTGGGCGGAGGTCAAGTAAAAGAGGCCGTGAAAATGGGGGGTCGTCCCGTTCGGCGGATGGATCATCGATACATGCCGTCGTTCATGAAAACAGCTTATATTTGTGGATCTTCTTGTACAACGTCTTCCGGTTGATCCCCAGAATTTCCGAGGCCCGGGTCTGATTCCCTTCGGTCTCCTCCAGCACCGAGAGGATGTGGGACTTTTCCATATCTTCCAGCGTTTTAGGCCCCCGATGGGAAGTTTCGCGGCGCGCGGCGACATGAGAGGGTAGATCGTCGGGCGCGATGGTCTCCGATTCCGCGAAGATCATGGCCTTGTTGATGACGGATTTGAGTTCGCGGAT
>CAYPCE010000305.1:0-4182 GCA_964409085.1 uncultured Desulfobacteraceae bacterium
GATGAACTGGCCCGGAAACACGGGGTGGAGCTGCCCGCCTCCTGGATCTCCGGGTTTTACGGCTCCGGCAAATCGAGCTTCGCCAAACTCCTGGGGCTGGCCCTGGACGGTCTGGCCCTGCCCGACGGGACCCCGCTGGCCGACGCCCTCCTGGCCCGGGACGATTCGCCCAAGGCGTCGGAGTTCAAAACGGCCTGGCAAGCGGTGGCGGAGCGGATCGACCCCATGGCCGTGGTCTTCGACATCGGCGCGATGGCCCGGGAAAACGAGGACATCCACTCCGTGATCAAACGGATGATCCAGGTCCGGCTGGGCTACTGCGCGGTCAGTCACCATGTGGCGGACTACGAACTGAAGCTGGAACTGGACGGGCGATGGGACGATTTCCTCCAACGGGCCGAAGCCGTCCTGGGCCGCCCCTGGGACGACGCCAGGGACCATCAATTGGCGGAGGACGACTTTTCCCACGTCCTCCACGAGATGAACCCGGACCGCTACCTCGACCCCACGAGCTGGGCCGACAGCCGGGGCGGTTCCGACAGCGGCATCGGCACCTCGGTGGCCGAGACCACCCGCACCATCGCCGACATGCTCGACCGGCGCGCGCCGGGAAAGACGCTCTTCATCGTGGTGGACGAGGTGAGCCAGTACATCCACCAGAACGAAAGCCGGATGCTCAAGCTCCAGTCCCTGGTTTCGGACCTGGGCCAGAAGCTCAAGGGCCGGGTCTGGCTCCTGGCCACCGGCCAGCAGAAGCTGGAGGATGTGGCGGACAAGACCGTCCTGGGCAAATTGAAGGACCGGTTCCCGCCCCGGCTGCGGGTCCACCTGTCGCCCACCAACATCCGGGACGTGGTCCACAAGCGGCTCCTCAAAAAGGCCCCGGACAAGGAG
The DNA here is from genome assembly GCA_964409085.1 of uncultured Desulfobacteraceae bacterium. Taxonomy (GTDB): domain Bacteria; phylum Desulfobacterota; class Desulfobacteria; order Desulfobacterales; family JAABSP01; genus JAABTD01. The sequence continues at coordinate 895 of CAYPCE010000305.1, forward strand.
GCGGACCTCCGGGATCTGTTCACGAAACACAGAAGCGACCTGAAGCTTTACGGGTACGGGTGCGAGGCCATCACGGAGGCGGATTTCGTCGAGGTCTATCCTCTTTTGCCCGGCCATGTGGACCTGCTGATGCGGATCACCTCGGCCATGCGGCTGCGCTCCACGCGGGTCAAGGGGGACGACTACGCCATCCGGGGGCTCCTCCAGCTTCTGGGCGAGATGTTCCGGGAGCAAAAACTGGGGGAGATGGAACTGGGCGAGCTGGTGACCCTGGACCGGATCTACGACATCCAGCACACGGCCCTGGATACGGACATCCAGAACACCATGGCCCGGATTCTGGCCCACGACGCGGTGGCCGACGACCCGACGGCGGCCCGAACCGCCAAGGCGGTGGCCCTGCTGGAGCTGATCCAGGAGAGCGAACCGACCACCACGAAAGTCGTCTGCCAGTGCCTCTACAACCGGGTCGGCATGGGCAACGCCGAATCGGCGGTCCAGAAGACCTTGAACGCGCTGTGCGACCTCGGGCTCCTCTCCTATTCGGAAAAGCAGGGGTACAAGATCCAGAGTTCGGCGGGCCAGGAATGGCAGCGGGAGCGGGACGCCCGGGGCGTCACGGACGCGGAGATCGCCGGGGTGGTGTCGGAGAAGCTGAAGGACCTCGTGGGATCGGCGGATCGGCCTCATTACAAAAAAAAGGGGTTCCCCTGGGCGGCCTGGTTCGGCGACGGAAAGGGAATCGAGGATCAGAAGCTGGTCGGCCCCCAGGACGCGGCGGTGGCGGCGGTCGATTTCCGCTACCTGACCAACGCCGAAGACCGGAAACAGGAGACCTGGGTCCAGGCCAGCGACGGGCCGGCCCTCCGGGACCGGATCATCTGGATCAACGGCCAGGCGGAAGCGGCCCGGGACCGGGTGCGGGACCTGGTGCGATCCCGCCAGATCATCAACCGGTATGCGCCCCACAAGGCGTCGCTGTCTCCCAACAAGCAGCGGCTCTATTATGAAGAGGAGGGCCGGCGGGAAGAGCTGGAAAAAGCCGCCATGACCGCCGTGGCCGACGCCTACATGGCCGGCGATATCTACTTCAGGGGGCGGCGCATCGACAAAGGGTCCCACGGCGTCGCTTTTGCCACGGTGCTCCACGGGGTCGGCGAGAGCATCCTGCCCGAGCTGTTCAGCCGGTATGTGGACATGGCGGTGACGCCCGGCGAACTCAACCAGTTGCTGGAGGCGACCCTCTCCGGCCCGTCCACGAAGTTCATGTCCGGCCCCAACGGCCTGGGCATCCTGGACCTGGACGCCGGCAAGTACATCCCTACCTGCGCCGGCGAGATCCCGGCCCGCATCCTGGAATACATCCGGGAGAACAGCGGCGTGGCCGGCGGCCAGTTGCTGACGGAATTCGGGCGGCCCCCCTACGGCCATCCGCCGGACGTGGTCCGGGCCTGCCTGGCGGGTCTGCTGCGGGCGGGCAAGGTGCGCATCCGGCCGGAAGCCGGGGCCGAGATCACGTCGGTCCGGGACCCCGGGGCCAAGGACATGTTCCAGAAGGACCGGGAGTTCAAGCGCTCCGACATCCTGCCCCCGGCGGACCAGGGGATCAGCGCCCGGGACCGGGTGGCCATCTGCAAGTATTTTTCCACTTTCCTCAACGTGGACATCGACCGGGAGAACGACGCCATCGCCGACGCGGTTTTCCAGCAGTTCCCCCAGCAGGTGACCCGGATCCAGGAGCTGGAGAGCAAGTGGAACCGGCTGCCCCACCGGCCGGAGCTGCCCGGGACGATCCGAAAGCTGAGAAAGGCCCTGGAGGACTGTAAACGGTCCCGCCATGTGGAGCCGACGGTGCAGGCCCTGAAAAAGCATCTGGATGCGCTGCGGGACGGCACGGAGCAACTGGGCATCCAGTTGGCGGAGCTGACCGACGAGAACCTGAACGCGGTGGTCCGGGCCATGGATGCGCTGGACCACCAGGCGGCCCAGCTCGAAGCGGTGGGCGGGGCCGATGTCGTGGAGGCGGCGGTGGCGGCGGTCCGGAAGCAGTTGGCGGGGGACCGTCCGTGGCGGGAGATCGGGGGCGTGGCGGCGGAGATCGAGGCCATCAAGGCGCGGTACCGGGAGGTGCGGCTGGAACTGATCGGGCGGCAGGAGGCAAAGGCCCAGGAGATCCGGGACCGGATCAAGCGGCGGGCCGGGTTCGAGAAGCTGGACGGGGATGGAAGCCACCAGGTGCTGCGGCCCATCACCGAGGCGTTGTACGACACCACGCCGGAGGCGGTGCAGCCGACCCTGGAGGCCCTGCGGGATTCGGTGGCGGCCCGGCTGCGGGAGGCCGAGGAGGAGGCGGACGGGCGGCTGGATGATCTGCTGGCGAGGATTACGAAGCAGCAGGTGGTCAAGGTGCGGCATGGGTTGAATGGGCGGGAGTTCGGGTCGATGGATGAGGTGGATGCGGCGTTGAAGGAGCTGAGGGAGCGGTTGGCGGCGCGGCTGGAGGGGGCGGATGACATTCGGGTGCGGTTGGTGTAGGATGAGGGTGTCGGGGGAGCCAATGTTTGTCAAGCGCCGCCGGGGAATGAATCCCCCGGCTACAAGCCAAACCCGGCTGAAGCCGGCTGCGGACGTTTCGGCTTGCGCATTGGCCAAAACGATGATCATCATTCCGGCCATTCATATGGACGAAGACCTGCGAGGTTTTAGAAACCTCGTAGGTCTGGGCGTGGAGCTGGCCGAAACGATGATCAAGGCCGCGAAACCATAAAGATACAGATGAGCCATAAAGACATGTCGCATGTAAAAATCGATAAAACGGTCATTTCCACAGCGCCTCTTTTTGACAAATCGGATTTGAAACACTACTGGCATTCCCGCTCGCCCCAGGAGCGTCTGGAATACATGGAAATGCTAAGATGGACCAATTATGGAAACCAAGCTGCCGCCCGACTTCAGAGGGTTTTAGAAAATGTCGAAAAAACATGGCGTTGAAAAGTTGAATGAAACGGAGTACTCGAACCAAATTCATCCGCTGAGCCAAAGAGTTTCTTCGGAAACGCAGGAGGCGGATGAACAGAGTTTGTTCTCTAAATTGCAACGAATTCAGATTGAAGGACCGGAAGATTTTGCCGCTAACTGCGACGCTTTATAGACACGTTGCCCTGGATGAGAAAAATGTTCCGTTCATTGCGGGAACAACCATGAAGGTCGTTGAACTTGTTTTGGATGCAAAGGCTTATGGCTGGAGTCCGGAGGAGCTGCATTTTCAACATCCGCATTTGACCATGG
>CAYPCE010000306.1:0-4169 GCA_964409085.1 uncultured Desulfobacteraceae bacterium
GCAAGGACACCCGGGGCCTCATCCGCCAGCACCAGTTCAACAAGGTGGAACTGGTCAAGTTCGCCGACCCGCAAACCTCTTACGACGAACTGGAATCGCTGCTGGCCCAGGCCGAAACGATCCTCCAGCGGCTGAACCTGCCCTACCGGGTGGTGACCCTCTGCACCGGCGACCTCGGGTTTTCCTCGGCCAAAACCTACGACATCGAAGTCTGGATGCCGGCCCAGGGCGTCTACCGCGAGATTTCCTCCTGCTCCAACTTCGAGGATTTCCAGGCCCGCCGGGCCAACATCCGGTTCAAACGGAAGGGCCAGAAAGGGACGGCACTGGTCCACACGCTCAATGGCTCCGGTCTGGCGGTGGGACGGACCGTGGCGGCGATCCTGGAAAACTGCCAGGCCGAGGACGGGTCGGTGACGATTCCCGAGGCGTTGCGGGGGTATATGGGCGGGATGGAGAAGATCGCACGTTGACATTTTCCGCGCACCGATTCATCCCCAAAAAAAAAGAATCGTTTGACCTTCTCCGGAATGTGGATTAGGATAGCTATGAAAATCCACACCATGGAGGCCGCCCATGAAAACCGTGCAAATGACCCTCGACGAAGATCTTGTCAAAGCGGTTGACCGGGTCTCAAAGCAGCTTGGCGCCAGCCGTTCCGCTTTCACCCGAAAAGCGCTTCGCGAGGCCCTCGCCAAGCACAGCATTGAAGAACTGGAGCGCAAACACCGGATAGGTTATGAGCGACATCCTGTCGCTTCCGATGAGTTTTCCGTTTGGGAAGAGGAGCACGCCTGGGGTGACGGATGAAACACGGCGAAATCCGCTGGTATCGATTCACCCGACCGGATAAAAAGCGACCGGTTCTCATTCTGACAAGGAACTCGATTTTGGCGTATCTTTCTGAAGTAACGGTCGCTCCTGTCACAAGCACAATCCGCGAAATCCCGTCGGAGGTTTTCCTGTCAAAAGCGGATGGCATGCCCCGAGACTGTGCTGTAAACTGCGACCACCTGCAAACTGCCGCAAAAAATAAAATCGGCGCCCTGATCACCTCATTGCCGCCGAAGAAAATGACGGACGTCGGCCGGGCGATCTGTTTTGCGCTCGACATCTGACAAAGGACCACTTCATGAACACCCAAAATTTCCCCGACGACATCCGCCCCCACATCATCCCCGACCCATCGGGCCGACTCCGCTACCGCTGCCTGGGCTGCGAGGCCGTTCATTCCATCGAGAAACTGCTCTATACCTGCCCCGACTGCGGAAAGGTGCTGCTCATCGAGGACGGCGATTTCGACCGGCTCAAGGCCGTCCCCGGTCCGGTCTGGCGGCGGGTTTTCGACTACCGACGGATGCTCAAGATCCCGGCCATGAAAGGGATCTACCGGTACCACGAATTCATCGGCCCGGTGCTGCCGCTGTCGTCCATCGTCTATCTGGGCGAGGGGCATACCCCGGTGGTGGAGGCCAACGGACTCCTGCGGGAAAAAGCCGGCATCCGGTTTTTCTTCAAAAACGACGGTCAGAACCCGAGCGCATCTTTCAAGGACCGGGGCATGGCCAGCGCCCTGTCTTATATCCAGTATCTGGTGAACACGGAAAAAGTCTCGGACGTCCTGGCCATCTGCGCCTCCACCGGCGACACTTCCGCCGCCGCGGCCCTCTATGCCGCCTACCTCAAGCCCCACATCAAATCGGCGGTCCTTCTGCCCCACAAGAAAGTCACCCCCCAGCAGCTCTCCCAGCCCCTGGGCAGCGGGGCTGCGGTGTTCGAAATTCCGGGCGTCTTCGACGACTGCATGAAGGTGGTGGAATCCCTGGCGGAACAATATAACGTGGCGCTGCTCAACTCCAAGAACGCATGGCGGATTCTGGGGCAGGAATCCTACTCCTACGAGATCGCCCAGGACTTCGACTACGACATGGCCGACAAGGTGGTGGTGGCCCCCATCGGCAACGCCGGCAACATCACGGCCATCATGAGCGGGTTTCTCAAGTTCCGGGAGGCCGGGGTCATCGACGCCCTGCCCAAGATCGTGGGGGTCCAGTCGGAGCACGCCAACCCGGTTTACCGGTATTACCGGGAAAAGGCCCCCGAAAAACGGCTTTTCCGGCCCGTCACCGTCCGGCCCAGCGTGGCCCAGGCCGCCATGATCGGGAACCCGGTCTCCATGCCCCGGGTGATCCATCTCGTGGACCGATACAACGCCGCCGCCGGACGGGACCGGGTTTTTTTCGTGGAGGTCCCCGAGCAGGCCATCATGGACTGGGAACTGACCGCCAACCACAACGGCCACATCGCATGTACCCACGGCGGCGAATCCCTGGCCGGGCTGGTGGCGGCCAGGGCCGCCGGATACGTCGCATCCGGCGAAACGGCCATCGTCGACTCCACGGCCCACGCCCTCAAATTCGCCGGTTTCCAGGACATGTACTTCACGGATTCCTTTCCCCCGGAATTCGGCATTACCCCCGACCCGGCCATCGCCAACACGCCGGAACTGGTGCGTCCCGACGACCTTGAGGCCGTCCCCGCGCCCGGCGCCCCCCTGGAGGGCGATGCCTTTGACCGTTTTGTGAACCGAACCGCCGAGGAGATCGCCCGGAAGCTGGATCTCAAGCGGCTTTAACCCCCGGACCGCTCCGGCGGTCCGACCACGCCGCTGCCGTCACTTTACAACCCTCCGACAGGCTGATATGATTCTACCGCTACATCGACGAAGAAACCTGAACCCGAATGGCCACAGGCCGGAGACAGCAACATGATCCTTTCCATCGGCGAAATCCTGTTCGACCTGTTCCCCCAATACCGGCGCATCGGCGGGGCGCCCTTCAACTTCGCCTTTCACCTTCAGTCCCTGGGGTTCGACACCCGGTTCATCAGCCGGGTGGGGGACGACGAAAACGGCCGGGAAATTCTGGAGTTCCTCAAAGAGCGGGACTTCAACCCCGAGTTCATCCAGATCGACAACGACCACAAGACCGGCGAGGTCCAGGTCACCCTGGACGGGAACGGCAACGCCCGGTTCCATATCGTGGAAGACGTGGCCTACGATCACATCGCCTGCACCGACGCCGTCCAGGCCCTCATGGCCGAGGCCAACCTTGTCTATTACGGCTCCCTGATCCAGCGCAGCCCCCAGGGGTTTGCGCAGGTGGGGGAGATGCTCCGCAACCGGGGGGAGGGGACCCGGTGCCTGTACGACGTCAATTTCCGTCCCGGATCCTACGATGAACGGATCGTCCGGGCCTCTTTGGCGGCCTGCTCGATCCTCAAACTCAACAACGATGAACTGCCCATCATCCAGGAGATGCTGTCCATACCGGGCGGAACGGAGGCCGCCGTCCACCGCCTCATGGCCGATCACCGTCTGGAGGTGGTGGCCCTGACCCTGGGCGGGGAAGGGAGCCGCCTCTACACCCGGGAGGGGCGATACACGGCGGCCCCGTCCGACGCATTGTCCGTGGTCGATACCGTGGGGGCCGGCGACGGCTTCACCGCCATCCTGGCCGCCGGATATCTGGCCGGATGGGACGGCGACCGCATCCTCCAGACCGCCACCCGGTTCGCCAGCCGCATCTGTGAGATCGAAGGCGCCATCCCCGATGACCCCGGTTTTTACCCCCCGTTCCGATCCCATTTCCGGTAAGTTCCCCCTAACCCAAAGAGGAGATTCTGGTCATGCATGGTCTGATGAAAAGCATTATCCCTGAAACGGAATTGATGGATTTCAAAGAATTCCTGGCCATGCTGGCCTATCAGGAAAAGACGTTTCTGCTCCGGAATGAAATCATCCTGGCCTTTGAAGAATACTGCGACGTCAACGGAAAGGAAGACGACTTCCGCAGCGACTCCGGGATGTTCCGGTTCCTCCAGAAAGTCCAGGAGCTGTTCATCGGAACGACCCACACCGTGGTCATGCACCGCTTCGCCGTGGCCCGGTACCGGTTCTACCGGCTCCGGAACGACGCCGAATACATGGAGGAGATTTCCATCCCCACGTTCCTGAATCTCAAGGACAAGCACGTGACCAGGGGGCACACCGACGGGGCGGAACTCCATCTCGATTTTCTCCCTTTTTACGACTTCTCCCCGTCCATCCGCGACACCAAGAAGGTGGGCAACGGCATCCGGTTCCTGAGCCGCTATCTGTGCAGCAACAT
>CAYPCE010000307.1:0-4144 GCA_964409085.1 uncultured Desulfobacteraceae bacterium
CGTGGAGTTTCTGGTGGTATTCCCGGCCCCGCTGGATGAGCATGTCGATGAGGTTCTCCATGATCCGCTGGGAGATCTCCAGGTCGCTTTCGATGTTCCGGGCGATGTCGTCGCAACGGGCGGCGAGGTCCCGGGCCTGGTCCCCCAGGGATTCGGCGTCGTGGCTCTTCAGGGCGTCGACGACCGCAGGCAGTTCCCGCTCGAAATGCTCGCCCTTCAGGTCGGTGTGAAGCCGGTCGAAGGCCCGGCTCATGCGTCGGCGGGTCTCCTCCACGGCCGCCCGGTCGGCGGTTTCGGACGACATCATCTCCTCCGCCCGGTCCCGGATGGATCGGACGGCGCCGATCCGGTCGTCGCCCATGGGATCGGGCCAGTCGATCCGGGGGGATCGCGCATCCCAGACCGCCGGGTAATGTTTGGTTTCAGCCAGGCCCAGTTGAATCTCCGCGCGCCAGTTCCGGAGATCTTCCAGCTTCCGGCCCAGTTCCCTATACCGCGCCGTCAGTTGGACATGCGCCTCCCGATGGCGGGCTTCCTCGGTCTGGAACCGGTGCAGGAGCCCGTCGAGATCCGCGCCGGCCAGATCCGCTTCGTCGATATCCGGATGGACGCCCTGACCCGCCTTTTGGGTCAGGGCGTCATCGAGACCCTCCAGTTCGGCGCGGAAATGACGGAGATCGGTTTCCAGTTGGACCCTGGTGTCCCGGAGGCGTTGCATTTTCTCGGTCAACGCCCCGGCGCGGGCCTCCCGGTCCGACGCGCTCCGGGCCGCCCAATTTTCGGCGACGGCGTCTTCATGGGGATGGTCGCGGCGGAAGACGGCGAGCCGCTCCTCTCGGTTCCCCAGGTCCTCCCGGAGATCGTCAAGCTCTTTTTGCAGGGTCTCGATGCCCAGTTCCCCGGCCATGCGGCGGAGGTCGTCCCGGGCCCCGTCGTAGAGATGCCGGATCGTCTTCAGGTCCATGTCCAGGGCGGCTTCCCGGTCCGCGTCCGACAGCGCGTCCTCACTGGGCCGGCCCACGTCGCCGGCCCGGTCGTCAAGGCTTTGAAGCCGGGCCTGGCGGACCCGGACGTCGCCCTTGAAAACCATGATCTCCTCGTCGAACCGCCGGATGTCGGCCCGGTCGGCCTCGATCCTCCGGGCCAATTCATCCCGCCGGTCCGTCAGGGCCGCCCGTTCCGCTTCCCAGGCCGGGAGGTCCGCGTTGGCTGCCAGCCAGTCGTCCACCTGCCGATTCCATTCGTTCCGCTGGGTCAGGGATTCGGCCAGCGACCGGCCGGTACTCTCCAGTTCGGCTTTTCGCTCATCGATGCCGGCCAGTTCGGCTTCCGACGCGGCGATCTTTTCCTTGGCATCGGCCACGGCCCCTTCCAGATCCCGGACCTTTTGGGCTGGCGCGGATGCGGCGGACCGGTCGGGAAAAAGGTCCCGATAGGCGTGGAGGTTCCGGCTGGCCCGTTCCATGGCCTTGACGTCGGATTCGATCTCGTGGATCGCCTCGGACAGGGTCTCCAACCGCTCCTGGAGTCGGGCCTTGAGCCCCTCCATGTGGCGGGTGGAATAGACAACCGGATCTTTGGGCCGGATCACGGTGTGATCGATGGAGGCGGCCTCCCCGATGGGACAGGGCCGGGAGATCACCACCGGCCGGTGGAGCCCGTCCGGAACCGGCAGGGCCAGGACCTTTTCGATCACCGATTCGTCGGCGGCCATGATGCCGGTGAATCGGCCGGGGTCCCGTTCGATGAAGGCGGCGATCTCCGAGGGGTCGTCATACAGCGCGGCCAGATATTCCGGGAAGGGCTTCAGTTCCCCGGCGGTGAGCCCCTGCCCGAGGTAGTGGTCGATCAGCCCCTGGGTCCCTTCGTCCACGGTCAGGGTCCGGGTCCGGGCGAAGCGGTCGATCTCGCTCTGCAAGTTCATGCGTTCCCGGTGTTTGTCTTCAAGACGGTCCCGCTCCCGGGCCAGAGCGTCGTCCAGACGGGACGCCAGTTCCGCGCCCGTGGGCTCGAAATCGTCGCTGCCGGCCACCCGGCGGAGGGAGGGGTCGGCCAGCAGCTCCCGGCGCATCCGCTGTTCGGTCTCCATCCGTTCCCGGGCGGCCTTCAGATCGGATTCCCGGCCGGAGAGGTCGGTCTGACGCTGTTTCCACCGGCTCGTCTCGGCCCGCCGTTCCTCCTCCAGAACCGCCGCGCGGCGCTGGAGGTCGTCGGACCGGGCTTGCAGGGATGCGATCTCGCCGTCGAGCCGCTCGGCGGCCTCCGACGGCGTCTCCTCCGGTTCCAGGCGCAGGGTTTTCCGGGTCTCCGCGGCCCCGTCGATGCGGGAGGCCGCCGTCTTCAGGTCGGCGTCGGTTTCGCTGAACCGGCCGGAGAGATCCTTCAACCGGGCCTCGGCCTCGGCCCGGGCGGTCTCGGCCGCTTTTCGGCGCTCCTCCAGGTCGGCGATCTCTTTCTGGACCCGGTTCCGGTCGGCGTCGAGGCGGATGTGGTACTGGCCCGCCAGCCCGTCCACCTTCCGTTGCATGGGTTCCAGCTCGGCGCCGGCTTCTGTCACGGCCGCCGCCTTGATGTCGACTTCGGCCTTGACCTTCCGGATTCCGGCCAGATAGCCGGCGGCTTTCAGGGCTTTCTCTTCCTCTTGAAGGTCATGGATCTCCCCCTCGGCCCGGCGGATTTCGGCTTCAGCCGACGCGATTCCCTCCTCTGTCCGATATTTGGAAACGGCCAGCCGGTTGGCGGCGGCGGTTTCCATCCGGCCCTGGGCCGCCGCCCGGGCCGCGTCGGCTTCGGCGTGGGCCGCCGCCTGGGTCTCCAGGGACCGGGCCGCGGACGCCTCCGCGCCCGCCAGCAGGTGCGCCGCCTCGCCGATCCGGGTTTGCCATGCGTCGGCGGCTTCCCGGGCCGCCCGCCATTTCCGGGCGATGGCGTCAAAATCCGAAATCCGTCCCTTCAGCTCCCGGGCCGCCCGGAGCTGCCGTTTTTTCCGGGGCCGGTCCGCCATCTTCCGGAGGGATGTGTCGATGGTCTCCCGGAGGGTGACGGCGGCGTCCATGTCGGCCACGCATCCGAGGAAAAACCCGAGAAAATCCTCTTCGGACCGGAATTTGAAGGCATCCTTGATCCCCCCTTCCGTGCGGGCGAAGTCGACCTGACGGTCGATGAGCCAGGGGTCTAAGCCCAGCCGTTCGAGGGTGTCGGCCCACTCCTTCTGGGAGGTGGTCTGCTGGATCAGGGGCGCCAGGTGGTCCCGGGCGCTCTTGTACGGCTGGTCCTGGCGCAGCAGGTCGTCCCAGTCGTCCCGGAGCCGGTCGAAAAGGCCGGGCGACTGGGCGATGAAATAGGTGCGGTCCAGCTTGTCCGGCGCGCTCCGGTGGCGGTAGAGGAGCTGGCCGATGACCAGGTGGTCTACCGGCGCGGCGTCGAAGAGGGTGGGCTCCAGGGTGACGGCCAGATCCAGCAGGATCAGGGCCGGGCGGCCGGGGATAAGGTACTGTTCCAGGGTCTTGTCCCCTCCGGACTGGAGGCTCTGGACAAACCGGCGCTGGTCCGGGCAAAAGACGTTGAGGACGAACGACAGCAGGGTCGTCTTGCACGTCCCGTTGGCGGCGAACAGCACGCCGTGGTCGGCCAGGCCGTTCTCCCGGAAGACCGGGATGAAGCCGTTGCGCAGGATGTTCTCCCCGGCCGCGATGTCGCTGACAAAAAGTTTACTGAGCCGGTACATCGGTCTCCTCTGTTGGCGGTCCGGATGCGTCTGCGCTTTCGTGCGCTGTCAGGATGTCGCGGAAGGCGTGGAAGGAATAGACGATCCCCTCCCGCAGAGCCGTCTGGTAGGCGGTCGTGGGCCGGTATTCAGTGTCGTCGGCCGGGGCCTCCTGGAAGGCCAGGAGGTATCCGGTCTCCACCATGTGCTCGATGACCCGGCCGGCCAGGTCGACCCAACTGTTGCCGGCGCCGGCCCGCTGGCGGTCGGGGATCTCCTCGGGCATCTCCCGCAGCCGTTGGGCCACGGTCCGCACCTGGGGGTGGAGCCGGTCGCCTTCCTCGGGCAGGGCCGCCTCGGCCTGGGCGAACCGCCGGAGGATGTCGATGACGTCCGCCATGACGATGGCCCCCAGGTCCTCCACCGGCACGTCCAGGT
>CAYPCE010000308.1:0-4134 GCA_964409085.1 uncultured Desulfobacteraceae bacterium
ATCTATTTTGTCCTGGCGCCGGTGCTGGGCATCGACCGGTTCACGTCGGCGGTCCTGGCCCTCAGCTTTTTCGAAGGGGCCTATGCGTCGGAGATCTTCCGGGCCGGCATCGTCTCCATCCACCGGGGCCAGTGGGAAGCCGCCTTCAGCATCGGCCTCGGCACGGCGGCCACCTACCGGCTGGTGGTCCTGCCCCAGGCCATCCGGCGGGTCCTGCCGCCCCTGACGAGCCAGGCCGTCTCCCTCATCAAGGATTCGGCCCTGGTGAGCACCATCGCCGTCTACGACCTGACCATGCGGGGCCAGACCGTCATCGCCGAGACCTACCTCACCTTCGAGATCTGGCTGACGGTGGCGGCCATCTACATCGTCGTGACCGCGACCCTCTCCCTGGGCGTCTGGTACATGGAAAAACGGCTCAATCGCGGCCGGTAAGGGCAACAGAGGATTTTGGGAGCTTGACAACGAACCCCGTTTACTACTATAGGATGATGAACGTTGGGTGGACCAACCTGAAAACCGCGACTCTCAAAAGGAGGTTTATTGTGGTGAATCATTACCGTTTTCTGACGTTTACCGTCGCGCTCATGGCGCTGATCGTTTTTTCCGCCCCCGCATCTGCGGGCGAGATACAGCAGAAACTTGTTGGAGAAAGCACCGTGGAAGGGGTGCTCCAGCGCGGGGTCCTGCGGGTGGGCATGTCCACCTTCGTGCCCTGGGCCATGAAGGACAAGACCGGCAAACTCATCGGATACGAGATCGACGTGGCGAAGCGGCTGGCGGAAGACATGGGGGTGAAAGTGGAATTCGTCCCCACCAAGTGGGCCGGCATCATCCCGGCCCTGCTCACCGGAAAATTCGATGTAATCATCGGCGGGATGTCGGTGACCCCGAGCCGGAACCTGAAGGTCAATTTCAGCATCCCTTATTACTACACGGGCCAGTCCATGGTGGCCCACAAAGAAAAGGCCAAGGGTTTCGACAGCCTGGAGGCGTTTAACAAATCCGGCGTGGTCATCGCGGCCCGGCTCGGCTCCACGGCCGTCCCCGCCGCCAAGAAATACATCCCCAAGGCGGAACTCCGCCTTTTCGACGACGAAGCCCAGGCCTATCAGGAGGTTATCAACGGCAACGCGCACGCGGTGGTCGGATCGGCCCCCACGCCGGCCTATCAGGCCATCAAGTACCCAGACCGCCTTTTTCTGCCCCTGGACGACACCTTCACCAAGGAGCCCATCGCTTTTGCCCTCCGCAAGGGGGACCCGGATTCCCTCAATTTTTTTAACAACTGGATCCGGGTGACCGAGGCCAAGGGCTGGTTCAAGGAGCGGAAGGATTACTGGTTCGGCACCCGGGACTGGGCGGACCAGATCCAGTAGCCGATACCTTGGGCACCGACCGCAATTGGCGCTTCACCCCCCTCGACCTGACCGTCGGCCTCGGCCTTCTGGCCGGGGCCGCCTGGCTCGTTTACCGGGTCCGGGTGGGGCTGCACTACGACTGGAACTGGGCCGTCATTCCCCAGTACCTGTTCCGGTACGACGAAACCGACGGGTGGGTTCCCAACCTCCTCATGCAGGGGTTTTTCACCACCATCCGGCTGAGCGTCTGGGGGACCCTCCTGGCGCTGACCATCGGGCTGGCCATGGGGTTTCTCCGGGTCAGCCGGCGGTTTTTCGCCCGGCTGTTCGCCGGCATCTACGTGGAGCTGATCCGGAACATCCCGCCCCTGGTGCTCATCTTCATCTTCTATTATTTCATCAGCAGCCAGATCATGCCCATGCTCGGGGTGGACGAATTCATCCGGCGCCAGCCGGAATCCACCCAGTCGGTCATCGCCTTCTTCTTCGCCCCGCCGCGACAGCTATCGACCTTTCTCTCCGCCTTGGCCACCCTGGCCCTGTTCGAAGGCGCCTACATCACCGAAATCGTCCGGTCGGGCATCCAGTCGGTGGACAAGGGGCAGTGGGAGGCATCCTCGGCCCTTGGGTTCGGCCGGCGCCAGCAGATGCGCCACGTCATCCTGCCCCAGGCGGCCCGCATCGCCCTGCCGCCCCTGGCCGGGCAGTTCATCTCCACCATCAAGGATTCGGCCATTGTTTCAGTCATCTCCATCCAGGAATTGACCTTCCAGGGAATGGAGCTGATGGCCGCCACCTACCTGACCTTCGAGGTCTGGATCACAGTGACGGCCCTGTACCTCGTCCTGACCCTTGCATGTTCCCTTGCGGTGGAGCGTCTGGAAGTGTATATGAGTCGCAGCTATGGGACGGCCCTTACCCGGGCATAACCGGTTTCATGCCATGGGGCGCGATCGTGTAAACCCGTAAGAATAGTAGGGACAAATGAACAACAAATTCTCCGCCGCTTTGACGGCGTTTCCGGCGTTGGTTCTCCTGATCGTCAGTTCGTGCACCACCGTTCCCACCCACCATGAGACGCGGTGCTACCCGACCCCGCCGCCCGCCATTGCCGTCTCCGCCGAAGACGCGGACGGCGGGAATGAGGCGGAACCGGCGTCCTGCGCCGTTTCTCCGGAGTCGTCTCCGGCCCAGGCCGACCGGACCATCACACGAACCTTCGATCAGGTGATCGGTGAACTCGATTTTTATGTGGCCTATTCCGAACGCCTGGGCATTCCGTTGACAGGCGCCGAAAACAAGGAACTGATCCTGGCCATCGATGAATGGCTCGGCACGCGGTACCGGTGGGGCGGATGCTCCAAAACCGGCGTCGACTGCTCTTGCCTGATCAAAACCATCTATGAGACGGTTTACGGGATCCGGCTCAACCGCAGCTCACGGGACATGTTTTACGAAGACGTAACCCCCGTGGCATCGGAGGCCCTTCGGGAAGGCGACATCCTCACCTTCAAGATCCGCGGCAACCGGATCTCCCATGTCGGTCTGTACCTGCGGGATAACAAGTTCGTCCACGCCAGCCGGTCCGAAGGCGTCACCATCGACGACCTGACCAACCCCTATTTCAAAAAGCGGTTTTTTGCCGGTGGCCGGGTCAAATGGGAACCGATGCGGCTCGGCATGGCCGGCGGACGCGGGAGGTAAGTCCCCGCCCCCTCCCGTTCACTTGACATCTCCGGCGGCGTCCCTACCTTTTTGCAGAGCGATAATCGTTCTTTACGGATAATCGACAAAAAGGAGGTCCCCATGGCCGATCAACATACCGCCAAAGAACAGCTGGACCAGGGCATCGATGCCTTTGTGTCCAATGATTTTGAAACCAGCGTGGCCCGGTTCTCCGATGCGCTGAATGCCGATCCCAAATTCCAGATGGCCCATGTGAGCCGGGCGGCCGCCTACATGCGGCTGGAACGGCCCGGGGACGCCCTGGCCGACCTCGACCGGGCCATCGAGCTGGCGCCCGACCATGCCCGGGCCTATCACCTCCGGGGGCTGGCCCATGCCAAACTGGAGGACAACGAAAAGGCCCTCCAGGATTTCGACAAGGCCATCGAACTCAACCCCGAATACGGCCCCGCCTTTTACAGCCGGTCCATGATCCACAGCGACATGGGCATGGGCAACGCCTCTTTCGAGGACATCCAGATGTACACCCATCTCACGGAAAAGCGGATCCAGGAGTTTTCAAATGAACACAACATCTGGCGGTCGGAGCAACTGAGAGCCGAAGACGCCGGCGCAGCGGACGTCATGAGCCGCTGAGGCTTTATCCCGTCTTCCCCTCTCAGCGCCCGGCGGTCCCGCCGGGCGCGTCGGTCCTTATAGAAAATCCCCCATTGAAATTTTCCCGCTTTTGTGGCCTTATGGGCGCGAAACAGCGGGACGTCGAGGCATCCTTTTGACCCCAATTCCATCGAGACGGAGCCGACACATGGAACTGACCCCTTTGACCGCGATCTCGCCGGTGGACGGACGGTACCGGCGCGCCGCCCGGAAGCTGGCCGACTATTTTTCCGAAAGCGCCCTGATCCGCTACCGGGTGCTGGTGGAGGTGGAATATTTCATCGGGCTGGTGAACCTGAAACTGCCCCAGTTCAAGGGGTTCGACAAGAAGATGAAGGCCCCGTTGCGGGAGATCCACCAGAATTTCAGCCCCGGAGACGCCCAAAAGGTCAAGGAGATCGAAGGGGTCACCAACCACGACGTCAAGGCG
>CAYPCE010000309.1:0-4124 GCA_964409085.1 uncultured Desulfobacteraceae bacterium
AACAATGATGATGCCGCAGAACACCGCCGTCTTCTTCACGCCCATGACGCTGCCGATCACCAGCATGTTGGGCAGGGACAGGGCCGGGCCGGCCAGCAGCAGGGCCAGGGCCGGTCCCTTGCCCATGCCCGCGCCCATCAGCCCCTGCAAGATCGGCACCTCGGTCAGGGTGGCGAAATACATCAGGGCGCCGGCCATGGAGGCGATCACGTTGGCCGAAACCGAATTGCCGCCCAGAAGGGACTGAATCCACTGATCGGGAATCAGGGCCGCGTGGCCGGGACGTCCCAGCATGAAGCCGGCCACCAGCACGCCGCCGGCCAGGAGCGGAAATATCTGCTTCATAAAGCCCCAGGTGGCCTCCACCCAGCTTTTGCACTCCTCCTGGGTGAACCAGGCTTTGAGCATGATCCCCAGGATAATGAGCAGGGCGATGGTGATGTACCATTTGGCGGCGAAGATCGAGGGCCACAGCCCCGTTGCGTCGGGCGCCGGCTTGGCGAAGGCGGCGAAGACCAGGATCAGCACCATGGTCAGGATGTACAGGCCGTCCTGCAAAAGGGTCCGTTCCTTGGCGTCCTCGTCCGGTATATAGATTTCTCCGGCGGTGCGGGCCGCGTCGTCCTTTCGGAAAATCAGGGCCATCAACAAGCCGGTGATCACGGCGAAGATCACCGCGCCCACGGCCCGGGCCAGACCCAGCTCCCACCCCAGGATCTTGGCGGTCAGGGTGATGGCCAGCACATTGATGGCCGGGCCGGAATAGAGAAACGCCGTGGCCGGGCCGATGCCGGCGCCCCGGGTGTAGATGCCGGCGAACAGCGGCAATACGGTGCAGGAACATACCGCCAGGATGGTTCCCGACACCGACGCCACCGAATAGGAGAGTATCTTTTTGGCCTGGGCCCCGAAATACTTGAGCACCGACGCCTGGGACACGAATACGGAAATGGCGCCGGCGATGAAAAACGCCGGGATCAAGCAGGTCAAAACATGCTCCCGGGCGTATTCCTGGAGCATCATGAAGGCTTCCAGCCCGGATTGCCGCACCCGGGGGTGGTTCCACGGGACATAATAGGCGGCTGCGAAAACGCCGACGATCAACAACAGCTTTGTGCGTTCTTTCATTGCACGCGCTCCTTTTGGAAGTCGTAAGCGGCCCCTTGACGCTCAACAGCGCCCGGGCCGCCATATATTGCTATTTCGCCATATATCGATATATTAAGGTCAAAAAAAACTAATTCCTGAGTATGGTCCCGCGGTCGATCCCGTCCAGACGCGAAACAAGGGCCGACACATCGGCGTCGTCTTCCAGCCAGCGGCGCAACATCCCGATCAACTCGTCGGCGTAAGGGTTCCTGGCGCCGTCGGCCAGCCGGTAATTGACCCAGAGCCCGTCCTTGTAATAATCCACCAGTCCCGCCTCTTCCAGGATCTTGAGGTGCTTGCTGACCGTGGACTGGGCCAGCCCCAGGGCTTCCTGAATCTCGCAAACGCACAGTTCCCGTCGCTGGAGCACCTTGATCATCTTGACCCGGCTGGGGTCGGACAGGGCTTTCATGACTTTTATAAAATCTCTCATGGCGTCTCCATATCGTTGCATCGGAATATAACGAATAGATGGGGGGCTTGTCAACCGGAAATCATATCGCCGGGGTCGGAAACGCGCAAAAACACATCGGGGAAAAGACGGGGATTTTATTCCAACAGGTTTGGAACGCCGCGGGCCGCCTACGCGCCCACGGCGCTGAAAAAGCGAAAACGCACTTCGGCATTCGAGTCCGCTAAAAGACCGTAGCTTTGCCGGCCGCCCCAATCAGGCGCCTTGATGGGGGTCGCCATGGCATTGAATACAGTTCATTTTCGAACTCGTGTCCACTTTTTCGCCGTCCTTTCCGTGGCAGACAGCGCAGGCGGCGGCGGATTCAGAGGCCGTATAGACCGATTTAAATCGATTATCGCAGTTGTCGTTCAAAATTTGAATGGCAAACGCCACGGCGTCTCCGGTCATGCGGGCGCAGCGTTCTTTGCGTTCGACCCGGGTAATCTCGATCTGGGAATCGTTGCACCATTTTGTGGCGGAAACATGGCACATGGGTGAACCGCTTTTACAAGGCTTGATCTTTTGATCGTATTTGTTGACCGCGTATTTTTTTTCGACGGCATATTGGTTGCTCAAATCCGTGGGCAGCATCGTCTGCGAATACCATTGAAAAAGTTCGTTAATCAGCAAATCCGCAGATTTTTTGTCGCAAACCAGTGAAATGGCGGCCGCGGGCCCGTTCAATGCGCCGCACAACATTCCCCAGCCGGCCCCGCCGCCATGGCCGTAGATCATGATTTCCGCCGGCAGACCGTCGTAGGGGCCCCCGATCTTCTTTTGAAGGGCGCTGACAATGGCGTGGAAGGCGGCATAGGAACAGCCTTTGCCGCTCCAATAGGCGTCATGGCCCAGTTTTCGGCCCGATTCCGGGTCCAGCTTCGCATAAGGCCATGGCCATTCATAAGTTTTGCCGGTTTTGGCAAACAAATTTTTCGGCGACAACGCCGTCATCCCGGAAACAGCGCCGGCAGCCCCCGCGCCCACCAGCGCCCCGTATTTTAATGAACGCTTCATAAAGTTTCTTCTTGTTGCAGACGTTTCCATTGGATACTCCCTAATTTTCTTTAATTGGGTTGTTCCGCAAAGAGTTGGAGGCCACGGCGGATAAAAAAACACGATTCAGAACAATTAAACGATAAAAAATAAAAGATGCCTCTAATGCTAAATGATGTTCATTTATTTATAATAGCGACAGAAGAAAGGTCAAATTAATAAAGTTAATAACCCTATATATCCATAAGAAAAATTAATATGAAAATTAATTTTCCTTATGGTAATTTTTTTTGTTTAATTTTAATGGTTTGGAGATACGGAACCGTTTAGATTCGGAGAGAGGGTTCGCAATTCCGAACCCATTGGGCGTCAGGGGGATATGACCGTGCGGGATTCCGACAAGAACGCAATGAGTTCTTGCAAAGTTTTAGGGGGATCACTCTGATTGCGGTATGTTAAGAAAAACGACTGCATCGGCCGGCCTTCGCGCAGGTGAATTTCGGCGAAAATCCCCGCGTGGATGTCTTTTCGGATCATAAATTCCGGCAACAAGGAAATCCCGTATCCGTCCCTGACCAGCTTTTTAATGGCTTCGTTGCTGTCGGATTCGCTGATGACCGAAAATTGTTGCAGGTTCATCTTGTGTCTGGCCAGGAATCTCTCGAATTCAATCCGGCAGCCGGAGTTCTTTTCGCGCAGTATGAACTGGTGGTTTCGCAATCGTTCCAGATCGATGGTCCCGGTCGCCGGCTGAGCGTTTGCGGTCTCGAACAGTATCAATGGCGCCTGCAGCAGCTTTTTTTTAGAAAGAAAACGGCTTTTGGGCGCCAGTCCGGTGACCCCGATATCGTAGTCTCCGGACAGCAGCCCTTTGAATACCTCATCGCATTTGATGATGGACAGCGACAGATGGGTTTCGGGGTGGGCCTCCCGGAATGCCGTCAGCCCCATCGGCAGTAGGTGTTCACCGGCAATGCAACAGGCGCCGACATGCACTTCGCGCAACTGATCGGCGCTAAATTTTTCCATATCCCGAATAATCGCCTGCTCGAGCCTCATCAAGTCTTCGGCATGTCGCTTAAGATGCTTTCCGGCCTCCGTCAGACGGATGCGACCCGAATGGGTCCGGATGAAAAGCGGCGTTTGAAACAGCTGTTCGATTTTCTGGATCTGGAGGCTCACGGCGGGCTGGGTAAGCAACAACGCATTGGCGGCCTGGGTAAAGCTTCCCGTCTCGGCGACCTTCGCAAACACTTTTAAGGAAAACAAACTTAAATCCACTTCTTATTTTCCACCTTTTCCGCGATGAATGACCTCGTACAACGGTTGGGAAATTAGAAGATATCGTTATATCTTGGGAAACGTCAAGAAAAATCAATGAAAACCCGCGCGTCCGGCATACCAGGCCTCCGCGCTCGCCGGACCGCAAATGCTCCATAACGGCGTCATGCGGCCCGACGTTCCGCTTTTTTCGCTTTCAAGATCCGGAACGCCAGGGCGATGTTCGCGATCAGGCTCAGGCCGAAAG
>CAYPCE010000310.1:0-4119 GCA_964409085.1 uncultured Desulfobacteraceae bacterium
ATGGGGAAGTGGATCTTGAGGTCTTCTACTGTGAGAAGAGGGTTCCCCGTCTGCTGATCTTTTTCCATAGCGCTTATGGGCTCGTTCATGGCTGCTCTGGAGGCAAGTTTGAGATAGGGATCGCCTCATTTATGACATGGTTTCTAAACCGTTCACGCATCCCGCCCTCGCTGACGACATCTACTTTTATCCCCAACAGCTCCCGAAGATCCATCAATAGCCCACCGTGATCAAAAAGACTACGCCCGGGCTCAAAGGAAACGACGATATCCAGATCGGAGGTTTCGGCGGCATCGCCGCGGGCAACGGACCCAAATATGCGGACATTGTGAGCGCCGTATTGTTTCGCAAGCGATAGGATCTCGTCGCGCCGTCTGAAAATTTCCTCCCGGGAGATCATGGGTCTTGTACCTTATAAATGTTTCATATTCGCAGTCTTTTTCGCCTGCAGGTGTGCTTGGTCCAATCCCGCGAGAAGATTCAAAGCGTAGTCCGTATATTTTCGTTTCTTACCTTGTATCACGCTGATCAGCAGGCAAAACAACAAACGAATGTCTCCCTTTTGGGCGAACCGCGCGGAAATCACGCTCATCCACTGTGAGAATCCGATAAATTTTCAGCCGTTCAGCTAAAGTCATCACGGGGGAATCGGCCAAACCAAGATCAAGATCTCGATATTGCTCGATTAGATCCAGACAAAATCTTATATCCGTAAGATTGACTGCTTCAATTTCATAAGCGCCAGCCAAAAGATCATTCATGAAGTCAATTTCGGCAGGAACCCCTAAGAATTCGCGCAATAAATAGTCAATTTCAACCAGAATAACGTCAGGGATGATGATCGCGCCGTTTTCCCGTTCGATGAATTCGGATACAGCTTCATGATGTGCATCATCAGCATCGTAAATCGCGTAAATTGCGCCAGAATCGGCAATAACTGTCATTTGCTTTTGCGAATCAGGTTTCGGACAAGCGCTTTTGCATTTTGCGAAACATCGCTCCGTCCGCTGTGGTAACGCCCCATGCCCTTCGGTTTGGGAGGAGCGTCGTTCCGCTTATGATGACCCGTTGGCGCTTCATCTAAAATCGTAACGATTGCACGTCGATTCTCCTGTGTTTGAATCGGCTCAAGCAACCGTATTTCGCCCTCTTTATTGACAATTGCCTCAATAGACTGCATCGTCTTTTCCTCTGATTTACTCGATCATTATTCCCCGCCATACAACCAACACCGAACCCGATGCCCCGGTTCCACCTCTATCAGTTCCGGCATGTTTTCCCGGCAGACCGCCATCACCTCCGGGCAGCGCGGCGCGAATGGGCATCCCGCCGGCAGGTCATACAGGCTGGGAACCAGCCCTTCAATTTCGGCCAGCCGCTGCCGCCCGACACGGGACCGGTCCCCCAGTTTGGGGATGGAGCGGAGCAACCCCCTTGTATACGGATGCTTCGGCGATTCGAAGATAGCCAGGGTCGAAGTCTCCTCCACCACCCGCCCGGCGTACATGACCACCACCCGCCGGGCGATCTCGGCGATCACCCCCAGGTCGTGGGTGATCATCATGATGGCGGTGTCGAAATCGGATTGGAGGGTCAGCATCAGGTCGAGGATCTGGGCCTGGACCGTGACGTCCAGGGCCGTGGTGGGCTCGTCGGCGATGAGGATTTCCGGATCGCAGGAAAGCGCCATGGCGATCATGGCACGCTGCCGCATTCCCCCCGAAAGTTGGTGGGGATACTCGCCCACCCGCTTTTCCGGGGCCGGGATCTGGACCTTCTGGAGCATCTCCACGACCTTGTCCCGGGCGTCCTTTTTGGAAAGCCCCCGGTGAAGGGTGAACATCTCGCCGATCTGGTCGCCGATGGTGAAGACCGGGTTGAGGGAGGTCATTGGCTCCTGGAAGATCATGGAAATGCGGTCTCCCCGAATGTTGCGCATCCGTTCGATGGGCAAATGGGCCAGGTCCATCCCGTCGAATCGGATCGTTCCCGACACGATCCGGCCCGGCGGTTCGGGAATCAGCCGCATGACGGATTGGGCCGTTACGCTCTTTCCACAGCCCGATTCGCCGACGACCCCGATCACCTCCCCCCGATCCAGGTGAAACGTAACATCGTCGACCGCTCTGGCCACCCCCTCGAAAGTGAAAAAATGGGTCCGGAGCCCCTCGACGGTAAGGAGGTGATCGCTGTCGGTCATGCCGCCGCGCGCGCCTTCTGGAGGAACCGATCCAACCGATCGTACAAATCGTAAATGCTGTCGATCACCGCATGTTCGGCTTCGGTGTGCTGGCTCATTTCGCCTTCAGCGCCCCATATTACGCTCTGGATGCCGAAATCGGCGAGATGGCGGGCGTCGCTGGCACCGTGCTCGACACCGGTGGTCGTGCCCTCGGACACCGACAGCAGGAGGTCGAGGTGGGGCGACTCGCCGCCCATGAAGATCGGCTCTTTCTCCATCACATGGATTTCGCCCCTGACCCGGGATCGCATTTCGGCCACCAGGGCGTCGACATTGTCTGCTTCCGTGTACCGGATATCAAAGACCGCTTCAGCCCGGTCGGGCACTTGGTTGATCGATTTGCCGCCCTCGATCTTGCCGAGGTTCATCGTCCGGTGCCAGTGGCCGGGCGCGTCGAGTTGGAAAAAAGTCCGGATCTCCCGGCAATCCGCCATTAGGGACTCGATGGCGTTTTCTCCCAGCCAGGGCCGCGCCCCGTGGGCTGTCTGGCCGGATGTGACGAGCCGCAACCGCAAAACGCCTTTTTCTTTCACCACGACTTTTTGCAGGTTGCCGCCGTCCAGCGCGATACAGAAATCGGCGTTCACATGGGCCAGGGCGTTTCTCGCGCCGTTTTTTCCACCGACTTCCTCGTCTCCGGTGATGAGCACCCCGAGGGAGGGGCGGTTTCCCCTCTGCCGTGTGTGTTCCCGAAGGAGGATCATGGAGAGGGCCGCGGCGTATTTGTCGTCAATGGCGCCCCGGCCGTAGAGGCGGCCGTCTTTTTCATAGGGGTCGAAGAGTCTGTCGGGGCCGTCCACCACGTCGATGTGGCTCATGAGGAGGATTTGGACGGTGCCGTCGTCCGGGGCGGACAGAACCGACGGGGTAGCGTTAGAATCGAATCGCCGGGCGGGGAGGTCGTGTTTCCGGAGCCAGTCCTCGACGAAATCGGCACAGTGCTGGATCTCCGCGGAGTTGGAGATCATGGTCTTGAATCGAATTAAATCCTTGGTCAGCTCAACAATTTCCCGCATGCCGCTTCCTTTGCTATATGAAATAAACGCTAAATCTTACCATGACAGAGTAGTGATGAAAACCCTTTTTTTAACTCATCCGCTCATATTTTTTGAGACCATATCCAAGGAATGAGATCAGGCGTTTACCGTCTCTTGTCCCTCAATGTCATTGATTTAACGGGTTGGTTTGTAGCACGGGTAGAATCCTTTCCTCTGAACCCTCTGTATTCGCGGATATTTTCTGCCCGGCCTGATCGGTTCCACAGTTTTT
This sequence comes from uncultured Desulfobacteraceae bacterium, assembly GCA_964409085.1. Taxonomy (GTDB): domain Bacteria; phylum Desulfobacterota; class Desulfobacteria; order Desulfobacterales; family JAABSP01; genus JAABTD01. The sequence continues at coordinate 3,512 of CAYPCE010000310.1, forward strand.
ATGAATATTTCATGGAGCTTTGTGATCAATCCTATCACGGCCTCTGTGGGCCTTATGAATAAAAGACAGATAACGTCCTTCATTTTTGATAGCACTTGAGTTTTGTTGAGTTGATATTCATGCTTTCGCTCACAGTATTCACGTTTAATTGCTTTCTCGGCGGGACGAGCCATCATGGTCGTAAGGTTTTTGGCCTATGTGGGCAAAATTCGGTTGGATCTAATCATTTCAAGAAGATGTGAATCATTTAATGCCATACTTGATCATGCCGAACGTCATAATTTTCTCTTTTCCTCATTTCTTATACAATTCGCTTTTGACGTCTTAAATCTTGAAATAAAGGATAAAACGAACAACCATATTCACATAGGACAAAAAGATTCGAGTTTGTCAGATTGGCTGTATTTTGATAATGTATTACATAGTGAACCTATTAATATGGATGCACACAATACATTATCAAGAGGTCCTGATGCCCACAGCGAAAGACGCCAATCAAAAGCTGACTTCTGCATTCGAGATGCAAAAGTGCTGGATGATCGAACCCCTCTCCCGCCAGATGAACTACTCGATCCCATCGGTGAGACGATTTCTGGCCAAAGCCGGGT
>CAYPCE010000311.1:0-4119 GCA_964409085.1 uncultured Desulfobacteraceae bacterium
CCGGTCCGGTCCTGGAGGTCCCGCAGCCGGATGAGATGGCGGACCCGCTCTTCGGCGGTCTCGATGTGGCCGTAGAGCATGGTGGCGTTGGTGACGATCCCGGCCCGGTGGACGGCTTCAACGATCTCCAGCCAGCGGTCGCCGCCGATTTTCCGGGGAAAGAGGTCGTCGTGGATCCGGTCGCTCATCACCTCGGCGCCGCCGCCGGGCATCATGGCCAGACCGGCGTCCTTGAGCCGGGCGATGGTCGCCTCCACCGACAGACCGGAAATCCGGGAGAGGTGGTCGATCTCCACCGCCGTAAAGGCCTTGATCGCGGCTTGGGGCCGGACCTCCCGGATGGTGTGGAGCAGGTCGAGGAAATAATCGAATCCCAGGGCCGGATTGAGCCCGCCCACCACGTGGAGTTCACGGATCGGTTCGTCGATGCGGTCGGCGAGGGTCCGTCGGACATCCGCCATGGAAAAGGTGTAAGCGGCCGCATCCCCTTTGTCGCGGCCGTAGGCGCAGAAGCGGCACCGGTTCCGGCAGACGTTGGTATAGTTGAGGTGCTGGTTGTAGATGAAATAGGCCCGGTCGCCGTGGCGGGCGCGGCGGACCCGGTCCGCCAGCCGGCCCAGGCCGAGCAGATCATGGGTATCGTAGAGGGTCAGGCCGTCTTCGAGGTCGAGACGCTCTCCGGCGTCGATTTTGGCGGCGGTGGGGGCCAACCGTTTGTCCGAAAAAGCGACGGTCATGGGGACTCCAATCGGGCGCCACCCGCGCACGGGCGGCCCGTTTCCGGTTAAAAATGACCACCTGGTCATTCGTCATAAACCAAAAACACAGAGCGATGGCAAGCCCTTTTTACGGATTTTCTATTGATCATCAATGGATATTATCGTAATAACTCAAAAACTGAATTGGATTCACATCATGGGACCCGGGCGGGGAGGTGGAAATGACGGGCAGCACAAACAGAGTTCGAAGCCATTGTCGATGGAAAGCGGCTGTCGCCGGAGTGGTTCTGGCCGTAGCCGTCCTTCTGACGGGGGCGCCGTGCCGGGCCGGGCAAAATCTCGTTTTCATCGTGGATGCCTCCGCCAGCATGGCCGACCCGCTGTCAGAGGGTACCAAAATGGGGGCGGTCCGAGAGGCTCTGATCGATGTCGTCAAGACCCTTCCGGAAAGCGCCGATGTGGGCCTGATAACGTTCGGAAGCCGGCGACAGGGGGATTGCGATGATGTGAGGACCGTCTTGCCGGTGGGACAGCACGTGAACAGGACGGTCGCCATGAAACTGGCGGCCATTGCGCCCACGGGCATGACACCGCTGGCGGCCTCCCTGGCGCTTCTCAAAGAGCAGGTGAAGGGGTTTCAGGACCCCACGACGGCCGTCATCGTGGCGGACGGCCAGGAGACCTGCCTGGGGGACCCCTGCGAGGAGGCCCGGCGTCTCAAGCGGATCTACCGGGACATGGTGATCCACGTGATCGGGCTCAATGTGCCCCTGTCCGAAGAAACCCGCCTGGTCTGCATTTCCGGGAATACCGGCGGCCGATACCATCGGGTGACGGATAAAGCTGAGCTGAAGGCGGCCCTGGCGGAGGCGGCGACCTCCGAAATGGCGATCCCGACCCCGGCCGAGGCGCCGGCGGACATCGCCCCGCCGACGGCGGACGCCGCTGAAATGGAAGCGTTGCCGACCGTCGAGCCGGCCGGGCCCGAAACGACCGCCGCCGAACCGGCCCCCGCGCCGACCATCAAACGGAAGGCGCCCGAGAAACGGTTCAAGAGTCCGCCGGCGGAGCCGGTGCGGAAAATCCGGGTGCGGGTGTGGCGGGGCCGGGTGCGGGCCGGACCGTCCCTGTCTTCGGACATCCTCTTCCGGGTCGACAAGGGGACCCGGTTGTCGGTCCTCGGAGTCCGGGGCGACTGGAACCACGTCATGGACGCAGGGGGCCGCTCCGGCTGGGCCCATTACAGCCTCTTTTCCCCCCATCTGAAGCCGGCCGCTAAAAAACCGAGGGCGGTTCCCCGCATCCTGGACATCGCCATCGGGACGGCGGCGGACGAAACCCGGGTTTCCTTCGAGCTGACCCGGCCCGTTCGACCCCACGTCGCCTTCCTGAGAGAAGGCGGGCCGACGGTCGTCTGCGATTTTCCAGGGGTTCGGGCCGGTTTCGACGATTCGGCGAAGATGCCCGGGACGCCCGCCGGCGCCATCCGGACCCTGACCCTCCAGCCGGACCGGCCTTCCGGGTTTCGGGCGACCATGACCCTGGCGCCCGGTCCCTCCTATCGATTGCAGCATTTCTTTCTTGAAGCGGATCGCCGTTACCTGATGATCGTCCGGCCCACGGAAACGCCGGGGCCGGCCGCCGTTGAGACGGACCGATAAACCGAGCGGAAAAAGGACAGGAATGATGAAGTTTCTCGAGATGATTTCTCGCGTCATCGACGCCATCGACGAATGGGCGGGACGCATCGTGGCCTGGGCGACCTTTCTGGTGGTGCTGGTGGTCTTCGTCGACGTGGTCATGCGATATGCGTTCAATACCAGTTTCGTTTTCGTCCAGGAGCTGGAATGGCACCTGTTCGCGTTCATCTTCCTCATGGGCGCCGGCTACACCCTGTTGAAGGACGGCCACGTCCGGGTGGACATCTTTTATCAACGGATGAACGACAAAGCCAAGGCCTGGGTCAATCTGATCGGCGTTCTCCTGTTTCTTCTTCCCGGCTGCTACATGATCATGGCCACCTCCTGGAGATTCGTCTACAACGCATGGTCGGTCATGGAGGGCTCCCCGGACCCCGGCGGCATCCCGCTGCGGTTCATCATCAAAGGGTTCATCCCGGCCGGATTCGTTCTGATCACCCTGCAGGGCATCGCGCTGGGAATCCGGAGCCTGCTGACCCTCACCCGGAAAAAAGCGATCGTATACCCCGTCGTCATCGGCGCGGCGGTCGCCGGGTTTCTGCTGTTTCGCAGCATAACGGGCTGGACCGGGGCGGGACTGGGAGGACTTCCCTCCTGGTTCATCGACTACCTTCCGGGATGGATGTTTCTGGCCCTGACGATTCTGCTCATGTTCGGCTTTCCGGTCACCTTCACCCTGATGGGAACGGCCCTTTTTTTCGGCCTTCTCGGATTCGGATGGGGGTTTTTCAACCTGCTGCCCCTCCGGATCTGGGGCGTCATGACCAATGTCACCCTCCTGGCGGTGCCGCTTTTTGTCTTCATGGGGGTCATGCTCGAACGATCAGGGCTGGCCGAGGAACTGCTGGACACAATGGGCATGCTCTTCGGCCGGTTGCGGGGCGGGCTGGCCATCTCCGTCGTGGTGGTGGGCGCGCTCCTGGGCGCCTCCACCGGCATCGTGGGCGCTACCGTGGTCACCATGGGGCTGCTGGCGGTGCCCACCATGCTCAAGCGGGGGTACCATCCCGAACTGGCCACGGGGACGGTGGCGGCCTCGGGCACGCTGGGGCAGATCATCCCTCCGAGCATCGTCCTTGTGCTCATCGGCGACATCGTGGGGGTCTCGGTGGGCGATCTCTTCATGGGCGCGGTTTTTCCGGGGATGGTGCTGGTGGGCCTCTACATCCTTTACATCCTCATCGCGGCCATCATCTGGCCGGACAGGGCGCCGGCCATTCCAAAGGGAGAACTGGCGGAAATGGGCGGCAAGGCCTTCATGTGGCGCATTACCCGGGCCATGTTTCCGCCCCTGTTTTTGATGGTGGCGGTGCTCGGATCCATCTTCGCCGGCGTGGCGTCCCCGACGGAAGCCGCCGCGGTGGGCGCCGTCGGCGCGACGGCGTTGACCGTCGCCAACAATCGGTTTACGCTGAAAATCTTAAACGACGTCATGCACGCCACCATGCAGCTCACCTGCATGGTCTTTATCATCCTGGTGGGGGCCGCCGCCTTCGGCCTGGTCTTCCGGGGCATGGGCGGCGACGAACTGGTGCGCCATTTTCTGGGGGGCATCGCCGAGCATCACGGAAAATGGTTCGTGCTGGCCGTGGTCATGGGGTTGATTTTCGTCATCGGGTTTTTCCTCGACTTCATCGAGATCACCTTCATCCATGTGCCGGTGCTGGCGCCCATCATGATCGAGTTCGGCTTCGACCCGG
>CAYPCE010000312.1:0-4079 GCA_964409085.1 uncultured Desulfobacteraceae bacterium
AAGGGGTGGGGTCGGTGGTGGCCATGAGCCATTCCGTGCTGGTGGAAACGGCCCGAGGAGGTGGCCGAACTGGTGGCATCGGTCCATCGCCACCCGCGCGCCCTGGTGCTCCTGGCCCGGGAAGTGGCCGCCGGGGTCCGGGCCACCACCCGAAATCTGACGGGGCTCATGGAAAAACTGGAGGCCCAAAACCGGGGGGTCCGGGAAAATTCCCTCTACGCCAGCGTGGAACTCTCCCTGCGCCGCCTGCCGGCCGAGGTGCGGGACCAGGTGAACCGCCTGGCCGTGTTTCATGGGGGCGGGCATGTGGTGAATATGGCCAAGGTGATGGGCATGGAACCCGACCGCATGGGCGCCGTGGCCCAAATGCTGATGGACGTGGGCATGGCCGAGGCCCGGGAGTACAACTACCTTCGGCTGGACCCGGCCCTGCCGGCCTACCTGAAACTGGGGCAACCCCCGGAACGGCTGGCCGAACTGGAAACGAGTTGGGCCGAGGCCATGACGCAACTGGTCGATTTTCTTTATCAACAAAGATCTCAGGACAGCGCCATGGCCTCAAACAGGGAAAACGCGTTGACATAAGCCTTCTGCTCAACATATAATCGCTATTCGCGAATCACGAATAGCGAATGAGACGTTAATGATCCTGAAACCTCAAGACTTGGTCGTCCTCCTCAAAATGGTGCCCGTCGGGCAGGAAAAATGGTCTTACACGACGATCTCGGTCTCTTTGTCCATGAGCGCTTCTGAAGTTCATGCCGGCATCCGTCGCGCCTTGGCCGCACACCTGGCCGTTCACCTCGGCGACCGTATAATCCCTGCCCTGAATGGACTGGAAGAATTCATTATCCACGGGCTCCGCTATGTCTTCGTGCCCGACCGAGGCGAGATGACGCGAGGCATGCCCACAGCCCACGCAGGCCCGCCGTTGGCGGGAATGCTTGTCGCCGCCACGGACCCCGCTCCCGTCTGGCCCGACCCTGAAGGCGGGATGCGGGGGGAATCTTTTTCGCCGCTTTACAAATCCGTGCCCAAGGCTGCGAAAGCCGATCACAGGCTTTACGAGTTGCTGGTACTGGTGGACGCCATTCGCGGCGGTCGATCCCGGGAGCGTGAAATAGCGATTCGGGAGCTTTCAAAACGATTGCGGGGTTTCTGTGGCGATCAACCCTAACCTGCCGCCGTGTCCGGCGAACCGGCTCACCTCATTTTCGCCATCGCCGACCTGCGATGATCAGGCGCGTGCGTCATTACGAACGAATAATGGCCGGCGGTACAAGAACAACATCCAAAGGAGATAACACCCGATGCTCCGCGTCTTCCAGAACGACCTCTCCGACCCCGACCATTTCCTGGTCACCCTTGAACTCGTCCCCGGCCGGGAGGCCACGGGCCGGGCTATCGACACGGTGATGGGCATCGCCCGGGACGCCTTTGCCGACGGCCGGGTGTCCGCCGTGTCCATCACCGACAATCCCGGAGGCAACCCCAGCCTGAGCCCGGACGTTTTGGGGCATCGCATCTTCCAGATCGGCATGGACGTCATCGTCCATTTTACCTGCCGGGACATGAACCGGGTGGGGCTGGAAAGCCGGGCCCTGCAACTGGCCATGATGGGCATGAAGAACATCCTGGCCCTGACCGGGGATTACAGCGGCAAGGGATTCGGCGGGCAGGGGGCCCCGGTGTTCGACATCGGGTCCGTCCATCTGCAAATCCTGATGGGGCTGTTGAGCGAGCGCCTGGCCGAGGCCGGGGACCCGGACGAGTTTTTCACCGGGTGCGCCGTCTCCCCTTTCAAACAGACGGAAGGGGAATGCTTCGCCCAATACGCTAAACTGTGCCGGAAGGCGGCGGCCGGGGCCCGGTTCGTCATCACCCAGTTGGGCTACGACGCCCGGAAGTTCGGGGAACTCATCCAGGTGATGCACCGGCGCCGGCTGACCATCCCCGCCCTGGCCTCGATATACGTCCTTACGCCGGGCGCGGCCCGCATGATGCACAACGGCGGCGTCCCCGGCGCGGTGGTGACGCAGAAGCTGCTGGACCGGATCGAGGCCGAATGGCGGGACAAAGCCGCCGGCCGGGAAGCGGCCGTCGAACGGGCCGCCCGCCTGGCCGCCGTGGTCAAGGGGTTGGGATACAAAGGCATCCATATCGGCGGCATCCACCGGCGCTTCGACATCGCCGGCCGCATCCTGAACCGTTTCGAGGCCGTGTCGGACCGCTGGGGAGACTTTCTGCCCGAATTCGATTTTCCCCAGCCGGGCGGGTTCTACGCCTTTGACGGTGACGCAGACGACCCCGTCCCGTGTTTCGGGCGCCGCAAACCCCGCATCAGCTTCCTGGAAACCGCCCATTACCGCCTCCACAGAACCGCCCACCACCTGTTTTTCAACCCCGACCATCCCTTCGCCCCGATAGTGGAGAAAGCCGCCGCCGCCCTGGACGCCCCGCGACGGGAGCGGGCTTTCAAGACGATTTTCGAAGACCCCGCCAAAATGCTCCTTTTGGGATGTAGGAAATGCGGCGACTGCGGCATCCAGCACGTTGGGTTTTTGTGCCCGGAATCGGGATGCCCCAAACACACCCGAAACGGCGCCTGCGGCGGCAGCCAGGAGGGCCGGTGCGAGGTTTTTCCCGACCGGCCCTGCGTCTGGTTCCGGGCCTACAACCGCCTGTCCCAAACAGGCGAAACCGCCGCCCTGGTCCACGACTGCGTCCCGCCGCGGATGTGGGAGCTGGACGGAACTTCGGCCTGGCTCAATTTCCACCGCAAACGGGACCACCAGTCGGCATCCACCGACATCGCCAACCGGTGCGCCATGGGCCGTTGCCGGTCGGACCTCCTGTCTTGACGGCGTGATGGATCCTTCCGGATCATTGCATGCGCGCCATCACCGCCCGGAGATGATCCACCCAGATATCGGCGAAGGGGTCGAACTCCGCCAGCCCCTTCGTCACCGGCACGCATTCGATGCCCGCTTCGGTCAGGACGCTTTTCCATGAATCGGGGTCGTCGCCGGCCATGTCGTTGAGGGCGTGGTCCCCGGCGACGGACATGAAGGGCATGAGGTAGGCTTTTTGGACGCCCCGTTCCAGCAGCATCGTTTTGACGTCCGCCAGGGTCGGGGTCCCCTCGACGGTTCCCATGAACACAAGTGGGTCCCGCTGCTGGAGCCGGTACATCATCGCTTCGTAGTAGACGTTGGCGGGGTGATGGGTCCCGTGCCCCATCAGGACCACGGCCTCGTCCGCTTTCCGCTCAGGGGGGACGATGCGGAAAACCGCGTCCACGACCTTGTCAAGATCGGCGGCGGTGGACAGGGCCGGATGGCCGATGAGGAGCCGATCGAACCCGTCGACCATCCCCCGGAAGGCGCCGGCGTTGACCTGAAGATCATGGAATTCCGCCCCCGGGATCATGTGGAGCGACTGGACCGCCACCCTTTTGTAACTTTCGTCCATCAGTTTGGCGAGGGCAATCTCGGGTGCATCCAGATATTGGCCGGCTTTGGCCAGTTTCTCCCGGATGATCGACGAGGTATAAGCCCACCGAACCGGTGCGTCCGGGAATGCGGCCCGGACCCGCTTCCCGATGTTGTCGAAGGCCGCCTGGGCACGGGGCACGCTGGTGCCGAAAGTCACCAGGAGGATGACGGGGCCCTTTTCCGAAAGATCATTTCGATCCGTGCCGCCGTGCGACCCCGCCTGGGCCCACGGACCCCACGCTGCGAGACAAACCAACGCCATCCAGCCCATCGCGAATCTTTTCAACATGCGCAACCTCCTTTTGTGAATAGAATTTACAGCGACAACTTCCAATCCATTAAAAAATAAGGGAAAAGGTCCCGGTCGATGGCGGGCCATCCGGTGGGCCCTCCGCGCCTTGCGGTCGTCGGACGGCCGGGACCCCTTCCGCGGCCGACGCCGCCGGGCGCGCGCTTTTCGTGGGTTCCGGAGACGGAAAACCCGGCGAAAACCGCCTGCCGTTGCGCCTGTCCGGCGTCGGAACTCCCAAATAAAAATCCCCGGATCGAAACGGCTCGACCCGGGGATGTCCCTTTTTTATCCAC
>CAYPCE010000313.1:0-4044 GCA_964409085.1 uncultured Desulfobacteraceae bacterium
CCCGGCCCATACGGGATTGATCGAATTGGGGCTGGACCCCAACTACCTTACCGACCTATTACCTATCACCCATAACCCTTTTCCCCCTTTCCCTACCCCAATTTACACTCGTGTCGCACTTGCCCGCCACCGCCGCCCATGATACCTCTTGCACCCAAAAGACGCAGCGCAGGCGCCTCCCCGGCGTCGGTCTTTTCGATACAAACAACCCGGAATGACAATCCGTTGCCCCCTGAACCGATCCGCTGTAATCGAGGCGGCGGAGCTATGACCCGGCCCTTCAGCAAGGCGGCAACTCCTAACTCCTCACCCGCTGGTCCGAATCCTGTTGCCGAAGATGGCGTATGGAGAATCGGAACGGGGCGTGGTTTTCCGGGAAGCGGAATCGTCCAACGGACGCGCCCTGAAGGGGCGCAGGCGGTTGAACGACCGAAAAGATGATCAAGGCTTTTGATCTATAACAACAGGAACCGATATGCTAAACGATAAAACTATTCTCATTACCGGCGGCACCGGATCATTCGGGAAAAAGGCCACCCAGGTCATCCTCGAACGCTACAGACCGAAACGGCTGATTATCTTCAGCCGGGATGAACTCAAACAGTACGAGATGGCCCAAAGGTTTTCGGAGGATGACTACCCGTGCATGCGGTATTTCATCGGCGATGTGCGGGACAAGGAGCGGCTCCACCGGGCCTTCAACCGGGTCGATTACATCATTCACGCCGCCGCCCTCAAACAGGTGCCGGCCGCCGAGTACAATCCGTTCGAGGCCGTGAAGACCAACATCATGGGCGCGGAGAACATCATCAACGTGGCCATCGATCAGAAGGTCAAAAAGGTGGTGGCCCTCAGCACGGACAAAGCCGCCAGTCCCGTCAATCTCTACGGCGCCACCAAATTGTGTTCGGATAAGCTTTTCACCGCCGGCAACGCCTACGCCGGCCAGACGGAGACCTGCTTTTCCGTGGTCCGCTACGGCAACGTGGTGGGCAGCCGGGGCAGCGTGATCCCGTTTTTCCTGAAAAAGCGGTCGGAGGGGGTGTTGCCCATCACGGATCCCCGGATGACCCGCTTCTGGATCACCCTGGACCAGGGGGTCGATTTCGTCCTGAAAAGCTTTGAGCGGATCACCCTGTCATCAAAGCCGAATTTCACTTTTTCCAGCGCCGGTTCTGTGAGACCGGAAACGGCTGCCGCCCGGTGGCCGAAGACTTTGAATGCAACTCCGCCGATAACCCCTGGCGCTTGACCGTCGACGAGATGCGGGATATGATTGGCCAATTGGAGATTTGAACAGACAGGAGGCGCCATGAAACTGGAATGCATTGGCAAACTCACCGATAAAGACATCATCAAGGTCGATCCCCGCGTCTTTGAAAACGTGGCGGTGGGATCGACGTTTAGAGTCAGTGTGATGGTAGGCGATGAAAAAGCGGAGAAAAAGAGATCGGAAGAATTGAGTCCCGCCGCGAAACGCATTCTTGATCGTATGCAACGATCGCGGTGCAAGGGGGGCCAGGCCGACGCCGGTGGATTGAATCTCGGAAAACCGGCGGATGAAGGGATAGATCCCGCCACCGAACGCTTTCTTCAAAGAGTCCGAAACGCGCCCCGGCTGGGGCGCGTCAGTGAACCATTGAGCCGGGAGGACTTATACGAGGAAATGGTGAATGGCAAATACTAGGCCGATGGTGGACGCCAACATTCTGGTGTATGCCCATAATCTGGATTCGCCGTTTCACGACGGCGCCAGCCGATTGCTGACGCGCTTGGTACGGGAAGGTGGTTTTACCGCGACATCCCTCATTCTGTTTGAATTTTTCGCCGTCATTACCAACGGCCGCAAAGTCGAGGCCCCGTTGTCCGCGGAAACGGCTCTGTCCGTTGTAAAGGACTGCGTTGAATCGGAAAGGATCGATGTCCTGGAGTCGGTGTGCGATCCTCTTTTCTGGGACTGGCTGGCAAAATATGCCGCGTCCACGAAACGATATCAGGTTTATGATGTATCCATCGCTTACGCCATGCACATCAACGGCATCTCGACAATATTTACAAAAAATGTTCGGGATTTTAAGAAATTCGAATTCCTTGAAGCGGTCGATCCGTTCAGGGATGTTGCTGATGATAGAAAACGACCGGAAACCCCCTTCATCCCCTACGGCCGCCAGTCCATCGATGAACGGGATGTGGCGGCGGTCTGCTCGGTGCTTCGGTCCGACTGGCTGACCACCGGGCCGAAGGTGGGGGAATTCGAACGGGCGGTGGCCGACTATGTGGGGGCGGCGCATGGTTCGGCGGTATCCAGCGGCACGGCGGCCCTCCACTGCGCCATGTATGCGCTGGGCGTCGGACCGGTGGACGAGGTGATCGTGCCGCCCATGACCTTTGCGGCCACGGCCAACGCCGTGGTCTACCAGGGCGGGACCCCGGTGTTCGCGGATGTGGAAGCGGATACGTTGTTGATCGACCCGGCGGCGGTGGAAGAGAAGATTACGGACCGGACCCGGGCGATCATCGCGGTGGATTACGCGGGGCAGCCGTGCGATTACGATGCGTTGCGGGGGATTGCGGATCGACATGGCGTTGCACTGGTGGCGGAGGGGCGCCATGCCTTGGGGGCGGAATACCGGGGCCGGAAGGTGGGAACCTTGGCGGACATGACGGTCTTCAGCTTTCATCAGGTGAAGCACGTCGCCACCGGCGAGGGCGGGATGGTGGTCACGAATGTTGGGGCTTTGGCGGAGAAGGTCCGGTTGTTCAGAAACCACGGCATCACGGCGGATTTCAGAAAGCGGGAACCGCTGGGGGCAGGGGGCGGCGGTTTCAAATGCTTCGGGAAAACGGGATCGGCGTGAATGTTCACTATATTCCGGTGTATTTGCACCCGTTTTACAGGAAAAAGTTCAATACGGGGCGCGGCCTGTGCCCTGTCGCTTCCGACCAATACGACCGGGTCATAAGTCTGCCGATGTTTCCGGGTCTGAGTGAAAACAGGCAGGATGAGATCATCGAATCGATGTTGACAGAAGAAGACAGGTGATCGTTTAGAACCCTCCCATAACCTATTACCAATTACCGATGACCTCATCCTCCAACTCGACCGTATGCTCGGCAGCCTGATAAAAGCCCGAACAACAAACCCATGACCCATAACCTATTACCCATCACCCACATAACCTATCAAATAAAGTATGAGCATATGAAAACGATTCAGACTGAGATACCGGAGAACCTTTACAAGGGCGCCGTCGCCTTGGCCAAGGAAGGCTGGTTTCGGAATGAAAAAGAAGTTTTCTCTGAAGCCATTCGACGTTTTCTTGAATCCCATCGACCGGAGTTGATGGATCAGTTTGTTCGGGATGATGTTGAATGGGGTCTTCATGGCGAAGACTAAATCCGCGACTGTTGTGGTATGCGATGCCGGGCCAGTGATCCATCTGGATGAAGTGGGATGTCTGCAATTACTCGAAGATTTTAACAGAGTGATTTTGCCGGATACTGTTCAAAGGGAGATTCAGGACCATAGGGATATCTCATTCGAAGGGCCGAATATCGCTTGGTCTTTGGTAAAACCATCTCTTCCATTGGACGCTTCGCTGGATGCAGTCTGCAAATTATTCTCTTTAGACGCCGGAGAGATCGAAGCACTGAGTCTTATGCAAAATCAACCCGGCGCTATTTTTCTAACGGATGATGCCGCGGCGCGAATTGTTGCGTCCAAACTTGGATACCGAGTCCATGGCACAATCGGTGTGCTTGTCCGGGCCATACGGCGTGATCTTCTCAACCCCGAAGAGGTGGCTGATGCATTGAGGCGAATCCGTGATACTTCTTCCTTGTACATCAAAGACTCTCTGCTTGACGAAGTGAGATCAAAAATAATGCAGTCGGTTAAGTGATTTACCGAAACTATAACCCATCACCTGTGATCTCACCATCCAAATCACGCGCATGCTCCGCAGCCTGATAAAAGCCCGAAGAAAAATCCATAACCCATAACCCATAACCCATAACCCATAACCCATAACCCATAACCCATAA
>CAYPCE010000314.1:0-4023 GCA_964409085.1 uncultured Desulfobacteraceae bacterium
ACAAAGGGAACGGCTGGTTTACGGTTCAGCTATTGGTCCACAGTCCACGGTGTCCACGAAGTCCACCCCGTCCATTTTTCCGCTTCAGGGCCGCGTGTTCCATTCAGGCTGAATCCGCAGCAACGGTGCCGGCCGCTTTTCCGAAGACACATAGATGGACGCCTCGTCGGACCCGAAGCAGGCCCCTTCGGCCTGGGACAGGGGCGGCAGGTTGATCTTTTTCGGGGGGCGGGCAAAGGCGGCGGCCCACGGTTCTTCAGGACGGCGGCCGAACAGGTAGGCGCGTTTGTAGGTGAGGATCATGGCCTTTGCGCCGTCCGGTGAAACGTCCATGGCGGTGACCATATCAGCGTAACCGCCCATGATCGGGCTCGTCCCCCTTTCTACGAGGTTCGGGGCGGGGAGGCCGGCGACGGTCCCCGCCTTCCATGCGACCCGGATGCTGTCGTCGCCCGGGGCCAGCGGCAAAGTGTAGAATCCGGGCGGCACGTCCCGCTTGGTGATCAGCAGGATCTTGCCGGCTTTCTCGTCCACGGCCACCGCCTCGCAGTCCCGGGGGCCGTCTTCATACTGGAACCGGACGGTCCAGGCCAAGGGGACGGCAGGGGGTTTCGGAGACGCCGGCCGCCGGATCTCCGGTTCCCGCACCACGTACAGCGTGACGTAATCCCAGGTGCCCCGGTTGTCCCCTACATCGGCGATGAGCAGGTAGGGGGCCCCCTCCCGGCGGAAGGCGGCCATGTCCTCCCAGTCCCGGTTTTTGGCCCCTTCTATGCGAAAGCTGCCCAGATCCTTCCCGTCCGTCCCCATGGCGAAAATCACCGGCTTTCCCCCGCTGTCGTTGAAGGTCCAGAGCACGTCCGGATCCCGCCGGGAAGCCGCCAGGCCGCTGGATTCGTCGATTTCCGGGTTTTCGATCTGTCCGGATGTAACCGGCACACGGTAGGGGGCCTGGGCGAGCTGGGCCGCGGTGTCGTAGCTGGCGCAACTCGCCAAAAAAAGAGCGAGCAGGGTCAGGGCGAGTTTCCGGCTCAAAGCGTAATCCGCGTCCCCAGCACCTGCAGAAATTTGGCCAGCCATTCCGGATGGGCCGGCCAGGCGGGGGCGGTGACCAGGTTGCCGTCCACATGGGCCTGGTCCACGGGGATGTCCTCAAATTTCCCGCCGGCGGTGGTCACGTCGGGCCCCACGGCGGGGTAGGCGGAGCAGCTCTTGCCCTCCAGGACGCCGGCGGCGGCCAACACTTGGGCCCCGTGGCAGATGGCGGCGATGGGTTTGCCCGCCGAGGCGAAATGGCGCACGATTTCCAGGACCTTCTCGTTGAGCCGGATGTATTCCGGGGCCCGGCCGCCGGGAACGACCAGGGCGTCGTAGGCATCGGCCTTGACGTCCGCGAAGTCGGCGTTGAGGGCGAAGTTGTGGCCCGGTTTTTCACTGTAGGTCTGGTCCCCCTCGAAATCGTGGACCGCGGTACGGACCGCGTCCCCGGCCTTTTTGTCGGGGCAGACGGCGTGGACGGTATGCCCCACCATCTGAAGGGCCTGGAACGGCACCATCACTTCGTAGTCCTCTACAAAATCTCCCACCAGCATGAGAATCTTTTTTGCACCCATGAAACACTCCTTTCGGTGATTGGGTTGGACACCTCGAAAACACTGGGGTCATCGTAGAACCGTGGACGGGTGAAGTCAAGCGGGAAGCGGGTTCTCTTTCCTCGCCGCCTGATGATGTCAGCCCCCGGCCGCACCCCGGATGATCCGAATGAGGGCCGTTTCCAGGATGATTTTCGGATTGCCTCCCGTGGATTTGAGGCGCCGGTCGGCGTCGGCCAAACGTTCCAACCCGCCCAGCAGCTCCCCGGTGGTAAACCGTTCGGCCCGCTGTAGGAGGAGATAAATGGGGTAGGGGCTTTTCTGGTTTTTCAGGATGAGCAGATCACTGGCGGGGGCTTTCGCCCCCGCCTTTCCCTTTTTGTCGGTCTGGGGCGAGATTTGGGATTCCCAGCCGGTCAGGGTGGCCGTCAAGTCGGCGTCGTAGGCCTTGATGGCGGGGATGACGGCGGACTGGAACGCGTTGTAGGGCATCCCCCTTTTCCAGGCGCCGCCGTGGGCGCTCTCCAGGAAACCCCGCATCACCAGCAGCTTCCGGACCTGGTTGACGATGGCGGACAGGATCTGGAGGGGAAACAGCCCGGCGGTGAAGAGGGAGTCAACGAAAAAGAGGGCGCCCTCCAGGTTCCGGTCGGCGACGGCGCCGGTCAGTTCGTAGATGGGGTCCTGGCGGGTCCGCTGGAGGACCTCGTCCACGTCCGCCGGGGTGATCCGGTCCCGGTCGCCCACGAACTGGATCAGCTTTTCCAGGCCCGCGGTAAAGGTGCGCACGTCGAATCCGGTCCGCTGGACCATGGCGGCGTGGGCCGCCGGCTCCAGCCGCTTGCCCGAGGGGGCGAGTACGGCCCGGGCCCGGTCCCGGAGGATGGCTTCCTGGGCCTCCTTGTCGGCCTTCCGGCTCCCCTTGGGCACGGCGCAGTCCACCACCGTTCCGGCCTCGGCCATGACCTTGCACAGGGTCCGGCGGCGGTCGATCATGTCGGTGGTGACGATAAGATGGTGGCCCTCGGGAAATCCTTTTTCGATGGCGGTCTGGAGGTCCTGTCCCTGGTCCTTGGGGGCCGCCGGGGAGAGCTTTTTGTCCCGGCAGTGGTCGATGATCTCGTCCAGCCATCCGCTGTCGGCCAGCAGGTCGGCATCCCCCTTGAGCCGGTCGGCCCGTTTGCCGGCGTCGGCCACGTCCTCCAGGGTCAGCCCCTGGAGACCCAGGAGGCTGAGAAAGAGGCGGGCCGCCTTTTTAATGTTTTTGTCGTCGTAGGCGTCCCGGGCCTTCCCGAGCAGGGTCCCTTCCTCCTGCCTGGCGTAGAAGATCCGGGAATCGAGGAGGGCCACCACTTTGGTGCCCGGCATGAGGGAGAAGGTGTTGACCAGTTCCAGGGCGGTGTAGACATTGTCGTCCGCCACCGGCTCGTACTGAAGACTCTTGCGCCCTTCGGGGAGCAGGGCCCGGACCACGGCATCCAGGGCGGTCTTGTAGAGGACCTCTTCGCCGTGGAGCAGGTAGACGGGCGGAAACCCCTTTTTTTTGGCCTCCGCGAGGTGGGCGTCCAGTCCCTTGTGGGGAATTTCAGCCATGGTCGGCCGCGCGGTTCCGCCGGTAGAGGTAGACGATCAGGATCGCGGCCGTGACGCTGGCCAGAACCCCGAGGGTCTGGGAAACCGTGAACCGGTCGAGGATGAGCTGCCCCCGGAAATCCCCCCGGAACACCTCGATGATCGACCGGGTGATCCCGTAGAGAAAGACGTAGATCAAAAAGACCTGACCGTGGAACCGTTTCCGCTTCCGGAGCCCCCAGAGGATGGCGAAGATGATCAGGTTGTTGAGGGCGGAGTAGAGCTGGGTGGGGTGAAGGGGGATCCGCGTGGGCGCCAGGCTTTCGGGGTTGGTGAAGGTGACGGCCCAGGGGAGGTGGCAGATCTCGCCGTAGCAGCAGCCGGCGAAAAAGCAGCCGATGCGGCCCAGGAAATGACCGAAGGCGCCGCCCGGAACCAGGAGGTCCAGGGTTTTCCAAGGATGCATCCCGTGCCACCGCAAATAGACCACCGTCGTGACGAGGGATCCGATGAATCCGCCGAAGAAAACCAGGCCGCCGTTCCAGATCCGGAAGATTTCCAACGGATTTTTCATAAAGGCTTCCGGCGCCGTGATGACGTAGAAGAGCCGGGAACCGACGATGGCCGCGATGAGGATGAAAAAGCACAGATCGGTGATCCGCTCGGGATCTTCCCCCACCCGTTTGGCCTCTTTTTTGGCGATGGCGATGCCCGACAGGAATCCCAGGGCGATGAAGAGCCCGTAGGTGTAAATGGCCACGTTGCCGAATTTGAACAGAACAGGATACATGGATCGCCCCGCTGGTTATTCGGGAAGTTTGTTGAACAGGATGTGGAGGGCGAAGATCACCACCCCCAC
>CAYPCE010000315.1:0-4006 GCA_964409085.1 uncultured Desulfobacteraceae bacterium
CCTCATGACAAAGCGGGAAGACGCGGTCTACGCCGCCGACGTCCTGGCCGCATGGGCCGGTCGATGGGCCGGCCGAAAAACCGTGGAAATGCCGGAAGGCGATACAAAGGAAGGCGTGGTGGTCGTGGCCGAAAGTCCCGGCTTCAAGTTCCGCCAATCCATCGCCGCCGGTTCCCACCCATTGACGGCGGATGAACCCAAAAGCGTCGGGGGCGACGACAGCGGTCCGACGCCCTATGACCTCCTGCTGGCCGGTCTGGGCGCCTGCACCTCCATGACGATCCGGATGTACGCCGGGCACAAAGGCATTGCGTTGGAGGGCGTCCGGGTCGAACTGAAACACGACAAAGTCCACGCCGATGATTGCAAAGAATGTGAGCGCGGGGCGTCCAAAATCGACCGGATCACCCGCAGGATTTTTCTCGACGGCGACCTGACCCCTCAACAGCGGGAGAAAATGCTGGAGATCGCGGACAAATGCCCCGTGCACCGAACCCTGCATTCAAAGATTCGGGTCGAAACGGATTTGGCGGATTGAGTCGAAAAAAATATATAGCAATGTATAACATTTTATAGTATAGTTTAAGTTAAATCTCCATGACGGGCACAACGCAGCCCGTGAGTTCGACAGTATCACCTGTTGCCGAAAGGAGCATCGAAATGGCCCGACTCGACGGATTTCCGGAACCCATGCGGTCCCATCTGGCCGATTTACCCTGCCCCTCGTTTCACACCCATCCATGGGCCGAAGGCCCGGATCTGAGCCAACGGCGCGTAGCCCTGATATCCACCGCCGGCCTTCACCGAAGGGGGGATCGCCCTTTCGAGTCCATGACCGGCGATTATCGTGTCATTCCCGGAGACGTGGAAGCCAAAGACCTGGTGATGACGCACATCTCCACCAATTTCGACCGCACCGGCTTCCAGCAGGACTGGAACGTGGTCTTTCCGCTGGATCGGCTTCGGGAGTTGGCGCAGGAAGGGGTGATCGGCAGCATGGCCGCCTATCATTATTCGTTCATGGGGGCCGCGGATCCGGCCTCGATGGCGTCTTCTGCCAAAACGCTGGCCGATCTTTTAAAAGGGGATGGCGCGGACGCCGCCGTCCTCGTTCCGGTCTGACCGTTTTGCACGCGCGCCGTGGGCGCGCTGGGCCATTACCTGGAAGCCGAAGGCGTCCCCACCACCCAGATCAGTCTGATCCGGGAACACACCGAAACCATCCAGCCCCCCAGAGCCCTATGGGTTCCCTTCGAACTGGGCCGGCCGTTGGGGCCGCCTTCCGACGTCGATCTTCAACGTCGGGTGCTGCTGGCCGCGCTCAAACTGTTTCGGGAACCCAGGGGACCGGTGCTGGCCGATTTCCCCGATGAAAATACCGGACCAAATGACGAGCAGGGTTCGGGCGCCGAGGTCTGGTCTTGTCCCGTATCCTTTGCGGAACCCTCCGAAGACCTCGCCGGCGATGAAGCGCTGGCATCCGGCTTACGGCAGGAGGCCGCGGAACTCCGGAACTGGTATGACCTGGGATTGAAGGAACACGGCCGAACCTCGATGGTCCATTTCGAACCGGATGGGCTCATCCAGCTTCTCAGCGATTATCTCGTGAGCGGCAAAAAAACGGCCGCGGGATCGGACCTGCCCTTTGCCGTGGCGCTTCGTTTGGCGGCGCAAGATCTTAAAACATATTATTTCGAGTCGGTTGCCGCCCGTCCGGATGCGGCCGCGCCGGACAACAAAGCCTTCAACAGGTGGTTTTGGTCCCAAACGGCCGCCGGTCGCGCATTGAAAGCCATAAAAGAAAAATGCCTCGATGAGACCGACGAAATGATGCGGATGAACGGCAAGCTGCTGCTGGTCCCGATGGATCAGGGATAAAGCGCCTGTCGGGGGAACCAAAATCTAAGGGTTTCGGACAGGCGCTGAGGAGGATGTTTGGAGCATTTGTTAAATGTAAAGGAAGCCGCTGAATACCTGAATGTCTCCGAGATGACGATCCGGAGATGGACGAACGACGGCTCCTTGCCGTGTTACCGCGTCGGCGGCCGGCGCGCCCGGCGCTTCAAGGTTTCCGATTTGACGGCGTTTCTTGAAAGCCCCCCCGCAAACCGTCCGTCCGCCCCGATTGCGCTTGGCCCCCAGGGACTCGCCGCGCCCGGCGGTTCCCACATTACCCACCTGAGCGCAGCGGAAAACGAGTCCCTGGAAATGGCGGCATCCTATGTCCACAGGGGGCTGCAAGAGGGCGAAACGGTTTGCATTGTGGCGCCCGACGACAAAGTGAACCGCATCCTGAACGCCCTGCGTCATCAGGGCGAAACGGTGGAAAAGCGGCGCGCATCCGGCCAGCTCCATCTGAGTCCGGGCGCCGAGACCCCCGAGGAACAAACCCGTCGGCTGTTAGGTTTGGCGGAGAACAACGACAGAGGGTTTAGGGTCTTCGGCGATATGACGTGGACCCAGGACAAGGGCTGGCGGATGGCGGATCTGGGTCGGTTGGAAGCGGCGCTGAATCACTCGCCGATGCCCGGCCGTTGCCTTTTTCTCTGCCAGTATTCGCTGGACCACTTCACGGGGCGGGAGATCATGATGGCGATGGAAACCCACACCCACAGCCTCTACCGTGGGCAAATCAGGGAAACCCCTTATCGTCAATAACAGTCTGAGCAAGGAGGGATGATGAAGACATTGCAGGAGCAGCTTCAGGGGATCAAAGCCAAGACGGCCGACATGATGACGCCGGAAATCGAGGCCGCCATGAAAAAAGGCTTTGAGCAACTGCGGGAAAAGAATGTGCCCGACAGGGCGCTCAAGGTGGGGGATGCGGCCCCGGCCTTTTCGCTTCCCGATTCCCGGGGTGAAATGGTGGATTCACGGACGCTGTTGAAGGAGGGGCCGCTGGTGGTCCTTTTCTACCGCGGCAAATGGTGACCCTACTGCAACGCGGAGCTGGCAGCTCTGCGGGAAAGCTATGCCGACATTCAGTCGGCCGGCGGAGAACTGGTCGCCATATCGCCGCAGCTTCAGACCCATGCGCGGGAGCTGGTCAAGGAGCGCCGCTTGCCGTTTCCGGTGCTCAGCGACAAGGGCAATGCGGTGGCCGACGCGTTCGGCGTCGCTTTCACCCTGCCCGACAGCATGCGGTGGGTCTACGAGGAGGTGTTCAAATTCGACCTCCCGAAATACAACGGGGATGAGAGCTGGCGGCTGCCCATGCCCGCCAGGTTCATTCTGGATCGAAATGCCGTGATTCAGGCGGCCGACGTCAACCTCGATCACACGGTTCGTCCCGAACCGTCGTCGGCCATCGAAGCGCTGAAGCGTCTTCCGTCCTGAAAAATCGGCGAAACCGTGGGCTATGCCCACTCTAACCGTTCATCACAAGGAGGAATCATGAAAAGAACGATGCGTTTAACAACGGCGATTGTGCTGGCCCTGGCCTTTGCCATCGGGGTTTCGACTGCCGGCGAATCCAAGCCCGGCGCGGATGCGGACGCTTTGTGGCAGTACATCACAAAGACCAGCCCCTATGAGAAATGGGAATTCTGGCCGGGTTATGACGGCATCTATCCCGGAAAAAGCCCCCACGGCGCTTTTCTCAAACTCTATGCAAACCCGCCCGCCATCGAAGCGGCCAGGGCCGGAAAACCGATGCCGGACGGCGCCATCCTCGTCAAGGAAAACTACGGCAAGGACAAGAAAACGCTGATGGCGGTGACCCCCATGTATAAAATCGACGGCTACAATCCGGACGGCGGCGACTGGTACTGGGCCAAATACAAAGCCGACGGAACCGTCGACGCCGCCGGCCAGCCCAAGGGCTGCATCAGTTGTCACAGCGTGAAAAAAGATTCAGACTGGCTTTTTACCGAACCCAAATAAACAACTCCCAAGCCGGAGGCGGGCCGCGCGATTCGTGGTCGCGCCTCCGGCGGTTTCTTACGGGGCAGGCGCCCCGGTCTTAGGTGAATTACGGAAATGAAGATACCAACAAGGCGAATTCAAG
>CAYPCE010000316.1:0-3996 GCA_964409085.1 uncultured Desulfobacteraceae bacterium
CGACAACGGATGGATGCACCATCAGACCATAAGGAGGGAGCCATGTTTGACAAAATTTTATTCGCGACCAGCGCGTCGCCCGCCAGCGATCACGCGGCCCATGTGGCCTTCGACCTGGCGAAGAAGTACGACTCCGACATGAAAGTGTTCCACGTCTACGGCCTCCCGAGCCGCGGGTTTTCCACCGAAGTGCGGGACCTGCGGACCGGGGAGGTGACGGAGGCCGACGCCGACTACGCGGGGTGGGTCATCGATGAGATGAAAAACACGTATGACAAGTACCTGGCGGAAAACCCCAAATGCGAAATGGACACCCGGGCCGGCGTCCCCCATACCGAGATCCTCCGGACCGCCCGGAATTTCGGGGCCGACCTCATCGTCATGGGGGCCCACACCCGGGAAGAGGACGTGGGCGCCACCCGGTACCGGAACATCGTGGGCTCCACCATGCAGAAGGTGGCTCAGAAGGCCCGGTGCCCGGTGCTCATCGTCAGCCGGCCCTGCACCACATGCTTCTGGTATTTTTCCAACATCATCTTCTGCGCCGACTTCTCCAAACAGGCCGATTCCGCCTTCCAGTTCGCCCTCAGCGTCTCCAAGGCCATCGGGTGCAAGATTTACCTGTTCCACTGCCTTGACCTGAGCGGCATGAGCGCCGGCAAGGTGCTGTCCCAGGAGGAAATCGAAGAGAAAATCCAGGCCGCCAAGGAAAAGATCCAGAAGCGGTATGTATCCAAGATGGGCGATTTCGATAATTACGAAGTGGATGTATGGGAGGGAATCCCCTACGTGGAGATCGTCAAGTACGCCCGGAAGAACAACGGCGATCTCATCATCATGGCCCACCACACCCGGGAGATGGACCCGGAAAAAGCCCTGCTGGGCAGCACGGTGGAGCAGGTGGTCCTGCGGGCTTCCTGCCCGGTGGCCAGCGTCAACCGTCCCGATCATGCCGAGGTGGAGACCGAACCCGAGGCGGACGCCGCCTGACCGGCGATCCGCACTTGACGAACGGTCTCGATTAAGCGTTAATCGGCCGGTAAAATGGAATGAACCGATTGACGCTTACCCTGCAACGGACGGAGCGAGGCAATGGAACCCAAAACCGTACTGATCGTGGATGATGAACTGGACATGCGGATCTTCGTGTCGACCCTGATCAAGACGGGCGGCTACACGGCCGTCGCGGCGAAAAACGGGACCGAAGGGGTCCGGAAAGCACGGGAAAACCCGCCGGATCTGGTCATTCTCGATGTGATGATGCCCGGTGAAGGCGGGGTGTACATGTACAAGGAGTTGCGGACCGATGACGCACTGAAAGGCATCCCCGTCATCATGCTATCGGCCATTGCGAAAAAGACGTTCACCCATTACCTGAAAATGCTCAACGCGCGGCTCGACGGAGCGATTCCCTATCCGGAGGCTTACATGGAAAAGCCGCCGGAAGCCGAGGAACTGCTCAAACTGGCCGAGCGCTTCCTGCTCAAGGAGAAAGAGGAGACAACGTGATGCGTACGGAACATGAATGGGATTGGACGCCGGGGGAAAAACCGGTGGTCAACCTGAGCCAGTGGCGAACCGAGTTCGACTACCTGGAGGAACCCAAGTTCAGCCCCGACGGCGAGCGGATCGCGGCCATCGCCATGAACGAAGAGGCCGAATTCATGGTGCTGGACAACGGCAGCCCCTGGGAGGGGCGATGGGACAAGGTCTGGTCCCTCCAATTCAGCCCGGACGGACGTCTGGCGGGCCTGGTCTCCGAAATGGCGGAGTGGACCGTGGCCGTGGAGGGCCAGCCTTGGGAGCACACCGGTGAATATGTCTGGGACCTCCGGTTCAGCAAGGATGGTTCCCGGATCATGGCGGTCGTCCAGAAGGGGCTCCGGTACTATCTCATGGTCGATGGGACCCCCTGGGGGGCGGATTTCAATTACCTGGCCGGTGCGATGATGAGCCCGGACGGGGGCCGCACCGCCGCCGTGGTCCAGACCGCGCCGGTCGCCGAGGGCGACATATTCGAATTTCAGAAGGGGGTCTATACCGTGGCCGTGGACGGGAGCCCCTGGGACACCCATTTTCTCAACGGCTGGTCGGTGGACTTCAGCGCCGACGGACAGCATGTGGCCGCGGAGGTACGGACCACGCTCTACGATTACACCATCGCGGTGGACGGGGTGCTGTGGGGGGAGGCCTATGGAACGGTCTGGGCCCCCCGGTTTCATCCGGAGAAAAATTCCGTCACCGCACCGGTGCGTGTTGGCGGGTCCTGGACCCTGGCCCAGGACGGCCAGACGATTTGGGACCGTCGGTTTGTCCAGCTCTGGCACCACCGGTATGCGCCGGACGGCTCCCGGATCGCCGCCATCGTGGCACCGGAATTCGGGCGGTGGACCGTCGCCGTGGACGGCGTCCCCTGGGGGCGGAGCTTCGGCGATTACGTCACGGACCTGGTTTTCAGCCCTGACGGCGGGCGGGTCGCCTGCATCGGCGTGGAAAAGGGAAAAGCCTCGGTGATGGTGGACGGCGAGGCGTGGCCGGTCACTTTCGAGCGGGCCTGGCCTCCGGTGTTCAGCCCCGATGGGGAACATGTGGCGGTCAAGGCCGAATCCGGGGGAAAATACCACCTCCATGTGGACGGCCGCCGGCACGCCCATGCCTATACCGGCATGGCCGATCCGGTGTTCAGCCCGGATGGCGACAAGGTGCTGGTGCGGGCGGTCAAAACCGACGCCGCCGGAGACCGGATCGCCGTACGGGTGGTCGTCGCGGTCGAGGACCTCATCTGATCCATAACCTCAAGCACAACCCAAGGAGGACCGATGCATACCATCTACAACCTCGTCAGTGGCCCGCTGGTCTGGGTCTCGGTGATCCTCTTCCTCGGCGGCAGTCTGGGAAAGCTGATCTATATGGGGGTCCTGACGAAGAAAAAGGACAATGTGGTGCTGGCCTATGCCAGCCCCTATTACGGGGCGAGATCGATCCTGCACTGGATCATCCCCTTCGGCAGTGAAAACATGCGGCGGCATCCCTACCTCACGGTGGTCTCCTTTGTTTTCCACATCTGTATCCTGTTGCTGCCCCTCTTCGTCCTCGGGCATGTGGTGCTCATCGACGAGGCCTGGGGGATCAGTTGGCCCCATCTGCCGGAAGGGACGGCCGATGTCATGACGCTGCTGGTCATCGCCAGTTGCATCTTTTTCTTCGTCCGCCGCCTGGTGGAACCGGAAGTGAAATTCCTCACCGGACCGTCGGATTTTTTCATCCTGCTCATGGTGGCGGCCCCCTTTATCACCGGGTTCTGGACCTATCACCACTGGGCCGGATTCCGGGTCATGGGGATCCTCCATATCCTCTCCGGCGAAATTCTGCTGGCGGCGATCCCCTTCACCCGGTTGAGCCACATGATCTTTTTCCCCTTCACCCGGGGATATATGGGATCGGAATTCGGGGGCGTACGGCACGCGAGGGACTGGTAGGGAGCAGCGGATAGTGGATAGTGAGTAGTGAGCAGTGGTTAGTTACAAACCACGAACCACAAGCCACTACCCACCACAACATAAGGAGATGCGAATGTACAAAGAACCCATCAAACAGCCCCATGAAATCATCGATGAGGGCATCCTGACCGGGGCTTCCCGGCTGACGGCCGAGAAGGTGCGGCGGGTCATCAACGAGGTGATCAAGAGCGAAACCGGAGCCCGGCTCAAGACCTATGTGGACACCTGCATCCATTGCGGGCTCTGCTCCGAGGGGTGCCATTATTACCTGTCCCACGACAAGGATCCCATCTATTCCCCGGCGGGGAAGGTGAAGCAGACCCTCTGGAAGATGCTCCGCAAAAAGGGCGACGTGGGGGTGGAGGAGATCAAGCGGATGGCGGAAATCGCCGCGACGGAGTGCAACCTCTGCCGCCGGTGCGCCATGTACTGCCCCTTCGGCATCGACGTGGCCTACCTGATGCTGGTGGTCCGGCGGATCACCCACAAGCTGGGC
>CAYPCE010000317.1:0-1411 GCA_964409085.1 uncultured Desulfobacteraceae bacterium
GAACCGGAGTTCGATGGCTACTCGCTGAAAGATGCCCAGAAAATCCTCGAGAAAAGGCTGATCACCAAGGCCCTGGCCAAAACCGGTGGCAACCGCACCCAGGCGACCCAGTTGCTGGGCATCAGCCACCCTTCTCTGTTGACCAAAATCAAAGCATACAACATTTCCGAATAGCCAGAAACCTACGGGGCCATTGTCCAGGTCAGCAGCAGGCTGCCCCAGGTGAATCCGGCGCCGAAGGCCGAGAGAATGATCGGATCGCCCGGCGCCATCATCCCTTCCTCCCAGGCCTCGGACATGGCCATGGGGATGGTGGCCGCCGTGGTGTTGCCGTACTTCTGGATGTTGATCATCACCTGCTCGGGCTTGAGGTTCAGCTTCTTGGCCACGCTGTCGATGATGCGGTAATTGGCCTGATGGGGGATGAGCAGCTTGATCTTGTCGGCCGGCACGCCGTTTCTTTCCAGAAGCCGGCTTGAAACGTCGGCCATCCCGCCGATGGCCTGTTTGAAGACGGTTCGGCCGTCCTGGTGGACGTAGTGCATTTTCCGGTCCACGGTCTCGTGGCTGGGCGGATGGAGGCTGCCGCCGCCGGTCAGATAGAGGTATTTGGCGCCGTCGCCGTCGAGATGGAGTTCGTAATCGAGGATGCCCGTTTCGCCATCGGCCGACGGCTCCAGCAGCACGGCCCCGCCGCCGTCCCCGAAAATCACGCAGGTGTTCCGGTCTTCGTAGTCGATGATGGCGCTCATCTTGTCGGCGCCGATGACCAACACTTTCTGGTGGCGTCCCGATTCCACAAACTGGGCCCCCGTGGCCAGGGCGCATAAAAAACCGGTGCAGCCGCCGTTGAGATCGAATCCCCAGCATCGGGAGGCCCCCAGTTCCGCCTGGACGAAAGCCGCCGTGGACGGCACCAGCATGTCGGGCGTCACCGTGGCCATGATGATCAGATCGACCGCTTCCGGCCGGATCCCCGCCCGCTCCAGGGCGTGTTTGCCCGCCCGCACCGCCATGTAGGATGTCCCCTTGTCTTTGCCCAGAATGCGCCGCTCCTTGATGCCCGTTCGGGTGGTGATCCACTCGTCGTTGGTGTCCACCATCTTTTCCAGATCCTGATTGGTCAGCCGTTTTTCAGGCACGAAATGGCCGACGCCTGTGATGCTCGCTCGCATGGAACCTCTTTAAATCCTGTCCTTTAGGGTTGATCGACCGGCGCGTTGGGCGGGCCGGCGGTTTTCGTTCATCAGCGCGGGTAGACCCCGTGATTGTAGATGTAATCGAAATAATAATCGTAATAATCTTCGTATTCCATATCGTCGGCAACCGGTTCGATGTCCGCTTCGGGACCGTCGCCGGCATCCCGTTTCAGATTCTCCAGCCACAACGCTTTGGCGAAACGGTACAGCTT
>CAYPCE010000317.1:1511-3958 GCA_964409085.1 uncultured Desulfobacteraceae bacterium
AAGGCATGTCAAGCGGTTGTCGCGAAGAAACCGGATCAATTTGCGGCAGCCGACGAATGCGCCGGGAGGCGTCGGTCAGAAACGGTGGGAAAAGAGGGACGGCGGATCAATGAAGGCGGACGGACCCCATTTGGGGGTCCGCCCGCCAGAAGGGGGGATTACGCCGCCTCGACCTTGTCCAGGCGCACGGCGCACGCCTTGTACTCCGCCGTCAGCGTGACCGGATCGAAGGCCGGGTTGGTGAGCCAGTTGGCGCAGGCGTCCCGGAAGTGGAAGGCCATCCAGACCATCCCCTTGGGGACCTGATGGGTGACGTGGGCTTTCACCCGCACTTCGCCCCGCCGGGAGGCGACCCGGATGGTTTCGCCGTTGGCGATGTCCAGGGCCAGCGCGTCGTCGGGGGAGATGTCGGCGGTCTCTTCTCCCAGGATGTCGTTCAGGCCTTCGCACCGGCCGGTCTGGGTCCGGGTGTGGTAGTGGGCGAGCCGGCGTCCGGTGGACAGGACAAAGGGATAGTCCTCGCAGGGCTCTTCGGCCGGCGGGGTCCAGTCGGTTGGCGTGAAGACGCCGAGGCCGCAGGTGAACTGCCCGTCCTTGTGGAGAAAGCAGGTGCCGGGATGGGATTCGTCGGGGCAGGGCCATTGCAATCCGTCTCCCTCCAGGCGGTGGTATTTGATCCCGCAAAACTGGGGCGCCAGGACCGAAATCTCGTTGTCCCAGATTTCCCGGGCGCTGTCCGACGTCCAGTCGTGGCCCAATCGTCTGGCCAGTTCCCTGAAGATCCACCAGTTGGGTTTGGCCTCCCCCGGCGGCGGGCTGGCCGTCCGGACCCGGTTGATCCGGCGCTCGGAGTTGGTGAACGTCCCGTCGTTTTCGCTCCAGGCCGCCGCCGGCAGGATCACGTGGGCGAACCGGGTGGTCTCGTTGTGGAAAATGTCCTGGACCACCAGGAACTCCGCCGAGGCCAGCTCGTGCTCCACCTTGCGGATGTCCGGTTCGGTGTTGGCCAGGTTCTCCCCGAACACGTAGAAGCCCCGGACGGTTTTGTCCACCAGCCCCTCCATCATCCGGGGGATCATCAATCCCACTTTATCCGGCAGGTTCGTCGCGCCCCAGGCCTGCTCGAACTTGGCCCGGGCGTCGGGGCTGGTCACCGGCTGGTAGCCCGGAAAGACATTGGGCAGGGCCCCCATGTCGCAGGCCCCCTGGACGTTGTTCTGGCCCCGGAGCGGGTTCACGCCGCCGCACTCCACTCCCATGTTGCCCAGGAGCATCTGGAGGTTGGCGATGGTGAGCACGTTGTTCCGGCCGCAGGTGTGCTCGGTGATCCCCAGGGTGTAGCAGAGCATCATCGGCTTGACCGACGCGATGGCCCAGGCCACCTCCCGGATGGTCTCCGGTTCGATGCCGCAGATGGGGGCGGCCGTTTCCGGCGGGTACTTCTTGACCTTGTCGCGCAATTTTTCGAAATCGACGGTGCAGGATCCCACGAATTGATTGTCGTACAGGTCCTCTTGGATGATCACATGCATCAGTGCGTTTAAAAAGGCGATGTCGCTGCCTACGCGGATGGGCACATGGCGTTCGGCGTGATCCGCCAGGGGATGCCGCCGCGGATCCACCACGATGAGGCGGGCGCCGTTCATCACGGCGTTTTTGACGAAGGTGGCCGCCACGGGATGGGCCTCCACCATGTTGGAGCCGATGACCATGAACATCCTGGCCCTGGAAAACTCGTTGAAGGAATTGGTCATGGCCCCGGAACCGAATGCTGCCGCCAGACCGGCGACGGTGGGGGCGTGTCAGGTGCGCGCGCAGTGATCGATGTTGTGGGTGCCGATGGCCGCGCGGAACAATTTCTGCATCTGGTAGGAATCTTCATTGATGGACCGGGCGCAGCTCACTCCGGCCAAGGCGTCGGGGCCGTGATCGGCGATGATCTGTTTAAAACGGTCGGCCACCAGGTCCAGGGCTTCGTCCCAGGAAGCCTCCCGGAAATCGCCGTTTTCCCGGATGAGCGGGGTTTTGAGCCGGTCTTCGGAATAGATGAAATCCTAGCCGAACCGGCCCTTGACGCACAACCGACCCCGGTTGGGCTCGGCCTCTTCGACGCCGGTCACTTTTACGATTCGGTCGTCCTTGACGTGGAGCCACTGCTGGCACCCCACGCCGCAATAGGGGCAGGTGGTGCGGACCTTCCGGGTCTCCCAGGGCCGCCAGCGGTAGCGGGATTTCCTTTCCACCAGGGCCCCCACCGGGCAGGCCTGGATGCATTCGCCGCAGAAGACGCAGTCGGAATCCGCCAGGGGCCGGTCGCCGGCGGCCACGATTTTGGCGTCCGCGCCCCGGTAGCCGAAGCTGATGGCCCGGTTCACCTGGACCTCGTTGCAGGCCTGGACGCACCGGCCGCAGAGGATGCAGCGGGAAAAATCCCGGACGATGAGCGG
>CAYPCE010000318.1:0-1192 GCA_964409085.1 uncultured Desulfobacteraceae bacterium
TGGTGTAGTTGCGCACATGGCCCATGTGGATCTTGCCCGAGGGATAGGGAAACATTTCCAGAAGATAATATTTTTCTTTGGACGGGTCTTCCGAGACCGTGAACAGGCCGGTGTCTTCCCAGAACGTCTGCCATTTGGCTTCGATGGTTTTGGGATCGTATTTTTCTTTCATGCCGTTGGGTCGCCTCCCGATGATGTCGTTTAAAACTCGCCCATTCATACAATAATATCCGACGGATCGCAAGACGCCAGATGATGGGGCTTTTCAAAGGGGGGCTTTTGTGGTAATGCCTTCTCTTATGACACAGACCATCTGTATCGCCAATCAGAAGGGCGGCGTCGGCAAAACCACCACGGCGGTGAACCTGTCGGCGGCCCTGGCCATCTCCGGCAAGCGCACCCTGCTGGTGGACTGCGATCCCCAGGCCAACGCCACCACCGGCGTGGGCCTCGACAAGAACGCCGTCGACAGGACCCTCTACCATGGCCTGATCGGCGAAGCGGCCGTTCGGGACCTCATCCAGGACACGGACATCGACAACCTCCGGGTCATCCCCTCCCGGGTGGAACTGATCGGGTTCGACGTGGAGATGATGGAACGGCCCGAGCGGGAAAAGATGCTGAAGGAGATCCTCTCCGACCTGGACGGCGAGTTCGACTACATCCTACTGGACTGCCCCCCATCCCTGAGCCTGCTGACGGTCAACGCCATGACGGCGGCGGACAGCCTCCTCATCCCGCTCCAGTGCGAGTTCTACGCCCTGGAAGGGCTGGGGCAGTTGGTGGGCACCATGCAGCGGATCCGTAACGGGCTCAACGCCGACCTCAAAATCGAGGGCATCCTGCTCACCATGTTCGACGGCCGCACCAATCTGGCCCAGCAGGTGGCGGAGGACGCCCGGAACTATTTCAAAAACCAGGTTTTCGGAACCATCATCCCCCGGAACGTGCGGCTGGGGGAGTCGCCCAGTTTCGGCAAACCCATCATGATCTACGACCCCCATTCCGTGGGCGCCCGGACCTACGCGGCCCTTTGCCGCGAGATCCTGGCCCGCGGAAAGGCGACCCAATAAGGTGACAAATGCCTGATCCGTCAACCCCCGCCGGCAGCGAAGCCCGGAAAGGAAAAAAACGCGCCCTGGGGCGCGGTCTGGACGCCTTGATTCCAGGCATCGGCGGCAGCGATGAAAAC
>CAYPCE010000318.1:1292-3919 GCA_964409085.1 uncultured Desulfobacteraceae bacterium
TCCCTCATCGAAAACATCCAGCGGCAGGACTTAAACCCCCTGGAAGAGGCCGACGCCTACCACCTGCTGACCACCGAATTCAGCATGACCCAGGACGAGGTGGCCCGCCGGGTGGGCCGGAACCGGGCCACGGTGACCAATTTTCTCCGGCTGCGGGGGCTCCCCGACCCGATCAAGGAGACCATCCTCGACGGGACCCTGAGCATGGGCCACGCCCGGGCGCTTCTCGGCGCCGACACCCTGGCCCAGCAGAGCGCCGCGTGGCGGGAGGTGGTGACCAAAGGGTTGTCGGTCCGGGAAACGGAAAACCTCATCCGAAAGCTCAAGGCCAAACGGAACGCCCCGGAAAGACCCAGGCCCGACGAAAACGACCGGTACTTCACCAGCGTGGCCGAGAACCTCTCCCGCCATTTCGGCACCAAGGTGGAAATCCGTCGCAAGGGCAAAAAGGGAAAGGTGGAGATCGAGTTCTACAACGACGACGATCTGGACCGGCTGCTGGGGCTTCTCCACCGGACGTGATCCCCGTTCAGCATCGCGACCGCCAGGATTCATTCCCCCATATGCCCGCATGAAGATCGTCATCGCCAAAACCGCCGGATTCTGCATGGGCGTGCGCCGGGCCGTGGAAATGGTACTGGATGCGCCCGGCCGCCATGAAACGCCCATCTACACCTACGGCCCGCTGATCCATAATCCCCAGGTCCTCGCCCTTCTGGAAGAAAAGGGCATCGCGGCATTGACGGCGATTCCGGACACCGGGGCGGGGACCGTCCTCATCCGGGCCCACGGCGTCCCGCCCGAGGCCGGCGACCGCCTGGAAGCGGCGGGGTTTACGGTGATCGATGCGACCTGCCCCCGGGTGATCGCGGTGCAGCGAATCATCCGGAAACATGCCGACGAAGGGGCGGAGGTCATTATTATCGGTGATGCGGACCATCCCGAAGTGATCGGGCTGCTGGGCCATGCCGGCGGCCGGGGCCATGTGGCGGGAACCATGGCGGAGCTGGAGGCCCTGCCCGGTTTTGACCGGGCCATCATCGTGGCCCAGACCACCCAGAACACCCGGTTTTTCGAAGCGGTCAAGGCGTGGGCGGCCGACACCCACCCCCATTACCGGATCTTCGACACCATTTGTGATTCCACGGAAAAGCGGCAGGAGGAGGTCAAGCGGCTTGCCGATGCAGTGGATGCCCTGGTGGTCGTGGGCGGCCGCAACAGCGGGAACACCCAGCGGCTGGCCGACATCGCCCGGGGGTCGGGGAAGGCCGCCATTCACGTGGAGACCGAAGCGGAACTGGACCCGGAGGTCCTCTCGGAGGCCCGGAGCATCGGCATCACCGCCGGGGCCTCGACCCCCAACTGGATCATCCGCCGGATCTACCGGACGTTGGAAGCGCTGCCCTACAGCCGGAAAAAAAAGAGCTGGCGCGGGGGGATCTTCAAGATCCAGCACGCCCTGCTGCTGACCAACATCTACGTGGCCCTGGGGGCGGGGTGCCTCTGCTATGCCTGCGCCCGGCTCCAGGACATTCCCCAACCGGCCCCGTACATCGTCATCGCCGTGCTCTACGTGCTGTCCATGCATCTTTTCAACCACCTGACGGGCCGGGAGGAGGACCGGTACAACGACCCGGACCGGGCCCGGTTCTACGAGACCCACACGCGGTTTCTGGCGGCACTGGCCGTGGCGGCCGGGGCCGCCGGGCTCCTGACCGCCTTCGCCGTGGGACCGGTTCCTTTTTTGTCCCTGCTGGCCATGAGCCTCATGGGACTCTCCTACAACCTCCGGTTTCTCCCGGAGGGAAAGTATCGGCGGATCCGGGACATTCCCGGTTCCAAGACGATCCTCATCGCATTGGCCTGGGGGGTGGTCACCTCCGTTTTCCCCCCCCTGTCGGCCCGGGGCGGGATGGGCCTCGGCGCTGTTCTCGTCTTTCTGGCCTCCGCCGGCATGGTCTTTATCCGGACGGCGTTTTTCGACATCCTCGACATGCAGGGGGACCGGATCGTGGGCAAGGAGACCATCCCCATCATCCTGGGGGAGAAACGGAGTCTGACCCTGCTCAAGCGGTTGCTGTGGGGGGTGGCGCTGATATTGGCACTACCGGCCCTTGTGGGATGGCTGCCGGGTCTCGCGCTGCCCCTGGCCTTGTGTCCGGCCTTTTTCTACGTTGTCATGCGGACCCACGAGCGGGGGTACATGTTGCCGGGAATCCGATTGGAATTCCTGGTGGAAAGCCATTTCATCCTTTTCGGCCTTCTCACCTGGGTCGGGTCCGTGGCGGCCGGGGGATGAGGGGACCGGCCCTGTCCGCCGACGGCTCAGAATCGCGGCTCCGTTCCGGCCATCAGCCGCCGGATGTTCTCCCGGTGCCGAACGAAGATAAGCGCCGCCGACACCCCGGCGCAGACCGTCAGGGGGCCGGAGCCCAGGGCCTCCCAGATGGTCAGGGGAAGGGCGGCCGACGCGGCCAGGGAGGCGGCGGAGACGCGGCTCGTGATGCATGCGAAGAGGATGAAGACCAGCAGCGCCGTCAAGACGGCTGCCGGGGAGAGGGCCAGAAAACCGCCCGCCGCCGTGGCCACCCCTTTGCCCCCTTCACGCCCTTTCAGGTAGACCGGAA
>CAYPCE010000319.1:0-3910 GCA_964409085.1 uncultured Desulfobacteraceae bacterium
CCGTGTGATACCGGTTCTTGTCGTTCTGGGTCCGGGAGGAATGGACCGCCGGCCCCTTCCGGGTGTTCAAGGTCTTGTACTGGATGGCGCTCAGGTCGGTGGCCTTTGCCATCTCGCCGCCCAGGGCGTCGATCTCTTTGACCAACTGCCCCTTGGCCATGCCGCCGATGGACGGGCTGCACGGCATGGACGCCACCTTGTCCAGATCGATGGCAAAGAGCAGGGTCCGGCAGCCCATGCGGGCCGCCGCCAGGGCCGCCTCGCAACCCGCATGCCCGGCCCCGACCACGATGATGTCATGGGTATTGGGGGGCGCCCCCATGATGATAACCGTCCTTTATCGTTGAGATGTTCCGATGAAAATGGTAGTGTCTCGCATCCGTTGCGGTTGTCGATCCGTAACGGACGGTGCCGTTGTTATATAGATGTCGGGAACGGAGGTCAAGGCCGCAACAATGGAGGCGAAAAAGCCCTATTACGACCTCAACACCTTTCTCCGGGAGCGGTTCGGATGCCGGGTCCAGAAAATCTCCGTGGATGCGGGGCTCTCCTGCCCCAACCGGGACGGCACCCTGTCGACGGGGGGCTGTATCTACTGCAACGCGCGGGGGTCGGGGACGGGCGCCCACCGGCAAGGCATGAGCATAACGGCCCAACTCGAGAAGGGCAAAGCCTTCCTCTCCAAACGGTACAAGGCCAAAAAATTTTTGGCCTATTTCCAATCCTTTTCCAACACCTACGCGCCGGTCGAAACCCTTGAACGGCTCTACACCGAAGCGCTCGCCGTGCCGGACGTCGTCGGCCTCTCCATCGGCACCCGGCCGGACTGCATCGATGAACCTAAATTATCCCTTCTGGAGCTTCTCGCCCGCCACCGCCTGATCTGGATCGAATACGGCCTCCAGTCCGCCCGCGACGAGACCTTGTCCCGGATCAACCGGGGCCACGATTTCCAATGCTTTGAACGGGCGGTGGGGGCCACCCGGGGCCGCGGCATCCACATCTGCGCCCACGTCATCCTGGGCCTTCCCGGCGAAACCCGCCATCACATGCGCCGAACCGCCGACGCGCTCGCCGCCCTGAAAATCGACGGGGTCAAAATCCACCTTCTCTACGTTGTTAAAGGTACCCCCCTCGAAACGCTTTACCGCAACGGCGGCTACCGCCCCCTCGAACAGGCCGAATACGCCGATCTCGTCTGCAATTTCTTAGACCGCCTTCCCCCGGAAACCGTCATCCAACGGGTGACCGGCGACCCGAACCCGGATGAACTGGTCACGCCGCTCTGGGCGATGGACAAGCAGACGACCCTGAATATGATCCACGAGCGGCTATCGACGCCCCGGCATTGTTTACCTACGCAGCAGTAGACACCTTCTCCAGCGTCGGGTGGGTCTCGACATAAGTTAATGGAATTTATTTCGTATTTAATTCTTGGAAATAGGCTATTTTCAAAAACTGCCTGACCGGCATGGAAGTCACGAGTCGAAGCGTTAACTCCCTCAGATCTTCGGGCGCCTCTTCCAATTTGTTCAGAGGATAACCACGCGGTCCATATTCCGTGTTCTCCGTCAGTATCGAAAAATGGATCAGCACCAAACCAACTGCGCGGCGACGCTTTTTATTCAGTCGCAAAACGATCTGGTCGGTCAGCTCAACCCCTGTAGCGGGTTCGTTTTCTCCAAAAACGATTTCCAGAATGTCGGCTTCCTGGTCGTGCAGGAATCGCAGCGGCACCCCATCTTTTACCGGTATCTTTATTTCGCAAAAATTCGATTTATCCATTCACCCTATCCAGAGCCCCCCAGAACCCGCCTGAATTCTTCCATCAGCGCCTCCAACTTCACCTTTTCCGGATGTTCGCCCATCCCATCCACGGCATCCGCCATGGATTTGTATATCCGCGCCAGCGGCATAACAATGGACCTTGCCATGAAAAACGTCAGCAGAATGGCCAGCAGCAGGCTCAGGGCCAGCATCATCAGAATGATGCTTTTCGATTGATCCAGGTGGCGTTGGACGACATCAGCGGCGACCTCCGGCGGCGCCTTGGACAGGATCTCTCCGATTTGATTGAGCTGAACCATGGCGAACACGCCGTTTTGAATCAGCAATATCACAATCAATCCAAAACCGAGAACCAACTTTTTGCGAAGGCTTATGCTTTTCACGCACCGCTCCTTTCTGGTTTCCAGCGTTCCGCTTTCCTGAAATCCCTGTTTGCCATTTCACCGAAACCATAGTAGAAAGACCCGCTACCGGTGTCAAATCATTTGTATTTTTACTTTAACGATCAGGAGAACGACGGCGCCATGCGGAACAATAAACGGTTTTACCGAGGCTTTCTACAATCCGACGACGGCGTCGTGACCGACGTGATCCGGTCCGATCCCGGCGCCATCGCGTTTAAGGCCGCCTTCGGGCTGTCGGACCATCTGGCCGAACGCTTGAAACACCAGCCCGACCACCTGCTGTTCAGCGAACGGTCCCGGATCGCCCGCCTTGGCATCCGGCTCAAATGCGAACGGCCCCGGCCCGAAGCCCTGACGGGAAGCGTCATTGAACTGACCCTGACGGCGTCGGCCGTGATCCCGGGCTACCCGGGTCTCGACGCCTTCCGGGATTTTTTCACCACCGGCCTGCCCGTGGGCCGGCTCGTCTTCTGCGACCCCGACGCGCTGCTCACCTCTGAACAGGTCATGGCCGCCATCGACCGGGCGGAGCTGAAGCTGCCCGCGTCCACGACCATCTCCAGCGACGGGGCCATCCTCATCGCGCCCCACAAGGTGGTCTGCGATTTCAAAAACCCCATGGACCGGGAAACGCTGTCCCGGATTCTCTTCAAAGAAGAAGGGCGGGAGATCCTCAACCGGTTCCAGATCCGCCGTCGGGTCGATGCCGTGACCATCCCCCCGGGCCAGGGCGTCATCTCCACGTGCTCCATGTACTTGAATGACCATTACGTGGTACTGGAAAGCGGAACCGGTCCCGCGGACCTCGGGGCCCACCTGCCCGCCCTCATCCTGGACCCCATCAAGACCCGGGGCATCCGGATCTACCTGGAAATCGTCAACGGAAGCGATCACCCCATCGTCAACCCGCTCATCAGCGCCCGGGTCTACCGGGCCCCGAAACGCCGTACCAACGGCGCGGCCGCGGCCACCGCCGCGCCACGGGCCGCCCGGTTCTCCTACAACCAATTGCGGCGGTTCGAAGGCCAGCTGGACGCCCTGGCCCCCGCCACCTGCCATTTTCTCAACAAACCCGTGGCCGTGGCCGAACACCGGCCCGACGCACTGGTGACCGCCAAACGATTCGGCAACGGACCCGATGCCGACTGCCCCGTGACCAAGGCCGGCTGCCACGCGGCCCGGCAGGATTACTCCGCCCGCAGCGCCTGCCCCCACCGGTACGCCACCGCCCACATCAAGGACGCCCTCCACGGCCATCCCGCCGCCCTGATCCTCAAGTATTTCCCCAACATCCTGGAGCACCTGGACATCGTCAACCTGGCCGCGGAAGGGGCCCTGGAGGCCATTTATTTCTACAACCCCTCCTGCGAACACGGCCCCTTCCTCTCCCAGCTCGACCATCACCGACTCCAGGAATACAACGCCTTCGGCGTGGCGGTCTACTGGGTGTCCAGCCTCAAGGACGGGCTCATGGTCCATACCATGCGGGACGGGAAGGGCTATTTCGTGGCACCGGACCGGCTGGCCGATTTCCACAAGTCGATGCTGTTTGCCTTTTACGGCTCCACCATGCCGCTGTCCGGGGCCGGGGTCGAGCGGCTGGGCCGGCTCATGGACGCCCTCATCGATTTCTGGGGCAACAATATCGGGATCGTCACCGGCGGCGGGAGCGGGGTCATGGAGCACGCCAACACCTTCGCCCGGAAGCGGGGGATCCT
>CAYPCE010000320.1:0-3875 GCA_964409085.1 uncultured Desulfobacteraceae bacterium
CCTTCTGCTTCGCCTGCTACGGCGCGGGATGCCCCGACACCGACGAGTTTTCCCACGGGCGCCCGGAGGGACGGAAGGCCATCGCGCCCCGTCCGTTTCTCTCGGCCCTGCCCGCCCGCCTGCTGGGCCATCCTCGGGGCGGGGCACTGGCGGTCATCGGCCATGTGGAGCGGGCTTGGGGCTATTCCTTCATGTGGTCCGGCGTCGATCCCCAGACCATCGTGTTCAAAAGCACCCTGAAACGGCTCCTGGAAGGCCACCCCGCCGGGTCCGCATTCGAGCATTTCAACAGCAAATACGCGGAACTGGGCACGGAGCTGAGCCGGCTGCTCCAGGACATGCAGTACGGCAAAAAAATCAGCCCCTACGAACTGTCGGGCATCTGGACCTCCAACAACGACGCCCGGAACTACGTGATCCTGGGGGACCCGGCCGCGCGGCTGCCGGTGTCGGACGAAACCGGCGCCGGGGCGACGCGCCCGGTTATCGACATCAAATCCGTGGCCGAAGCAGGGGCTGGGCCGGCATCGGGACCCGGCCCGTCCGCCGGCCCGGCCGGCCCGACACCCGAAGGGCGGGCCGCCGCATCCGGAGACCATCCCGCCGACATCGACTACGGCCTTCTGGATCTCGGCAGAAACGTGACCGCGGCCCTGAAAAACGTCTCCGGCAAACTGACCGATATCCTGTCCGCCACCGTGGAGGACCTCTCCAGCCTGGAGGTCAAGACCTACACCACCGACGACATCGCGGAACAGACCTACGACCGCAAAGCCGGCAAATACACCGGCCCGGCCCGCCTCCGGGCTCAGACCCGCATCTCCCTGGACGGCGACATCGTCCATATCGTGCCGGAACGGATCGTGGAAGGCGAGAAAGGGAAAACCGCCGTCGTGGAAATCGACGACCGGTTGTGGAAAATCCACAAAGAGATGGTCGAAACCGCCCAGGCCAACCGGGTCAAATTCGTTACAACCCTGGCCGACGTGGTGGGGGCGCTGTTGAAAATCGTGTAGATGAATAAGGCTGCGGTGCGTTGCGTCCACATCTCGGCGCAAGAAATCAACAAGATGATGCGGCCTGCCCCTGCGGCGATTTTATACTCGATCCAGCATCCTCTTAGTGGTATGAATATCGCTTTAGACCGCGACCGGGGAGAAAGACAGGCCGATGAGGGAAATCGTTAACTTCGTTTTGCACTGGATGGACGCCCACCCCACCCTACTCTGGGCCGCGGGGGCATCCTCCTTGTTCATCTTTCTGGCGACCCTGGTGGGCCTGCCTTTCATCCTCATCAAACTGCCGGAGGATTATCTCGTCTCCCAGCGGGATCATTCCCTCCG
Organism: uncultured Desulfobacteraceae bacterium; assembly: GCA_964409085.1. Lineage (GTDB taxonomy): Bacteria > Desulfobacterota > Desulfobacteria > Desulfobacterales > JAABSP01 > JAABTD01. The sequence continues at coordinate 1,344 of CAYPCE010000320.1, forward strand.
GAAATACGTCCGGGGCACGGCCCTGGATTTGCCTTACCGGATCGTGAAAAACGTCCTGGGCTGGATGCTGATCCTGGCCGGCCTGGCCATGCTGGTCCTGCCGGGGCAGGGGTTGCTCGCCATTGTCGTCGGCCTGTCGCTTATCAAATTTCCGGGCAAACAAAAAGCGATCCGCACCATCGTCCATCAGCAAAGCATCCTCAAATCCGCCAACTGGATTCGGGCCAAAGCGGGCCGAGGGCCGCTGGAAAGGCCGGAATAAAAAAAGGGACTGAGGGACAAAGGGAAAGAGGGACAAAGAAAGAAAAGGCAACTCGTTTCAGTTCACTTTGTCCCTTTGTCCCTCAGTCCCTTTGTCCCTCTCTCATTAAGGAGTTACATTGAACTCTCTCCTCACCATGACCTGGATCGACCTGCTGGGCTTTCTGGCGGGAACGCTGACCACGTTCAGCGCCGCACCCCAGCTCCTTTATTCATACCGGACCAAGGATGTGGCCAGCATCGATTTGAAATTCATGCTGATGCTGGTCGCCGGGCTTACCACATGGGCCGTTTACGGCATCATTATCCGGTCGTTGCCCATCATCTTTTTCAATTTCGTCGGCGCCGGCCTGTGGTTGCCGATTATACTGATGAAGATCGGGGATATCCGTGGAGAGAGGGGCCGGCGGCAATGAGGGTTTTGTTGTCATTTCCAAATTCCCTGCATGGCCGGCCTGCTGACACCTGCATTTTCACGTTTATCCACACAGCGCAGCCACTATCAACCTCTCCGTCACCCCCTCCTGCGGCCACCGCACATCGCTCGATCTCGCCAAGTATATTTCGGCAACCTCTTCACCGAGCCATTCCCGGGCCCAAACCGGATCATGGTCTTTTGCCTGGGAATGCAATGGGGGCGCCGCTCGGTCTATCGTAAGCAACGCCTCGTAAAGACGAACTTCCGGCCTCATGGGCCGCAGCCCCGCTTCTTCTCGGTAGCGGTTGATCCGGCGGGGAATGGCCAGTCCGGTCGGGTCCAGGTCGCCGAAATAGCGGACGCCCGAGGCGCCGACCTGCTCTTCGATCCCCCGCAGTCCGTCGCTGGCCCGCTCTACGGCGGTCCCCTGATCTGAGCTGCATGCCTCGAATCCCTTGCCGTAGACCACCGCGGCATAGCGTCGCAGCGATTCGTTTGCCCGGCAACAGCTCCAGTAGGTGCAATTGTTTTCGACGACAAGAATCGGAAGTCCCCTCGTTTCCCGGATATCCAGGGAAAACGGCCGGAAGGGCAAGGGTTCTGGGCAGTAGAAGCAATCCAGATCGGCCAGGGATATCTGGCCGCTGAACAACCCTTTCCGAACGGCGCTGTCAAGGGCCTTTTCATCCCCGAAGATCTCCAGGGCACGCTCCCGGTGGGGAATCGATTCGGCGTCCGTCTTTCGCTGCTTCAGATAATGGTTCACCGCCACGGCCCGCTCCAGTTCGGGAATCGTTTTGAGCTTATGGGCGAATTGCACCATCCGCGTCGGTTCCCAGGCCGTATCGTACCGGAGCTGACGGATCCGGTCCTTCCGTTGCCGCTTTCCAGCGTCGTCGTCGGGCCGGTCCACCCGGACGAATTTTGGAAGCCCGGTCAGTCGGTCCCACGATGGTTTGGACGACGGCAAATGGATCGTTCCTTCTTCGGCCATGGCTTCCAGGGTTTCCAGAAGTCGTTTCTGAATTTCGAAATCGCTTCGCACGCCCAGCGGAAGCCGGTGAACCGCCTGCAAGACGGCATCCATCTTCAGCCGCTTCCTTTTCGTCTTCCCGATCTCCGCCGCTACGGCTTCACGAATGGCCTCATCCATTCTTCCGCTCCACATTCAATTCCGCCACTTCAAGACAATGCAATGTCTGCCCGTCGATGGTCAACTGCCGGTCGCTTTTCCGGATCGCCACGCGGAGGTCGAACAGATCCAGGGATTCCCGGTCGTTGATGCCGGTGAGGTAGACGCACTGGATGCCCATGGCCCGGGCCACCTTGAGCTGGGCGTCGAGGAAGTCGGAGCGGTTGCAGACGCCCAGGGGGTTGTCGAGCACCAGAAAGGCGGGGATCTTTCCGTCGGGCTGGTTGCGCCGTTTTTTCCGCATGGAGATGAGCAGGGCATAGAGGAGCACGGCGGTGGTGAGGGCCTCGCCGCCGGAGCCCAGGTCCTTGCCCACGGGTTCGTAGTTGCGGCCGGTGTCGTCGCATTTGAGCAGCCGGATGCCGAATTCCTTTTTTCCCGCGGCGGCAGCCAGCAGTTGATAGAGAAGCTCCGCGCCCAGCCGGTTGCCGACCCGGGGGTTGACCTCGGGGATCCGGTCCTGCTCGATCAGCTCGTGGAGCCAGTTTTCCACCGACCGGCGAAACACGTCGGCGTGCTTGTTGAAATCGAGACGCGCGCCGGCTTTGAGTATGGGGTTGCCGCCGTAAATAAAGACGTCCCCGGGCAGCTTTTCCTGGGCCGCCGCGTGGAGTTTCTGGTGGTATTCCCGGCCCCGCTGGATGAGCATGTCGATGAGGTT
>CAYPCE010000321.1:0-3862 GCA_964409085.1 uncultured Desulfobacteraceae bacterium
AAAGCGGGGTGTAGGGCAGGGTTTCCAGTCGTTTCAGCCCGATCTCCTCCCCGGTTTCCTGGCAATAACCGTAGGTTCCATCCTCGATCCGCCGCAAAGCCGACCGGACCTTTTCCGCCATCTCCCGGTACTCATAGCAGGCGTTGATCTTCATTTCCCTGAACGCGTTCAGATCTGAATAGTCGATCAGATCCGCGGGCCGGTTTTCCTTCTCGGTCAACTCACGCCGCGTGTCTTTCAGTTTGGCTTCAAAGTGCGCCAGCATATTGAGAAGCTTCAACCGATAGTAAGACAGTTGCTGCGGGTTCATGTAAGGTTCGGTTTCGATAGGCCGGTAGTCGGGATCCAGGTGAAGGGACAAAAGCGCATCCATTTTTCCACCTCCTTTGCTGATTCATTGTATGGCCTAGTTTTTCCCATCCTGATAGAAGCAACACTATTGAATTTCAATTATCAATCTCAATTATGAGTTTGTGAAGGGTTGTGAACGCCAGTCCATTTCCGCCCCTACCGCCGCCACCAGCCGCTGCATATCCGACGGCGTCACGTCGCCGATGTTGCCGATGCGAAAGGTGTGCATGGAGGTGACTTTTCCGGGGTAGATGACGAATCCCCTCCGTTTCAGGCCGTTGTAAAAGCGCGAAAAGTCGTAGAGAGGCTCTCTCGGGCTGTAGAAGGCGGTGATGAAGGGGGATTGAAGATCGTCCGGGAGAAGGGGTCTAAACCCCAGGTCCCGCATGCCCGCCACCAGGACCCGATGGTTTTCCCGGTACCGCGCATATCGCGCCGCCACGCCCCCTTCCTCCGCCAGTTCGTTGAGGGCCTGGGCAAAGGCGCGGACGGTGTGGGTCGGCGACGTGTAGCGCCATTTGCCGTTTTTCCGTTCCATGCAGTCCCACTGATCGAAGAGATCCAGGGAGAGGGTGCGGGCCCGGCCTTTGATGTTCATCATCTCCTCCGTCCGGGCGATAATAAAGCCGAAGCCGGGCACGCCCTGGATGCACTTGTTGGCGGAGCTGATGAGAAAATCGGCGCCGATGGCGGCCATATCCAGGGGGATGCCGCCGAAACTGGACATGGCGTCCACGATATAGGTCTTGCCGAACCGTTTGACCACGTGTCCGATCTCGGCCACCGGGTTGAGCATGCCGGTGGTGGTCTCGCAGTGGACCACGGCCACATGGGTGATCCGCGCATCGGTTTTGAGGGTATGAAACAACCGGTTCAGGTCGGGCGGTTTCAATTCGCCGCTGTCCAGAATCGCCACGGAAATCCGATGTCGTTGGGCGATCTGGAAGATTCGCTCGCCATAGGCGCCGTTGGCGATCACCAGCAGCTTGCCGCCGCCGGGCACGACGCTGCTGATGACCGATTCCACGGAGAACGTGCCGCTGCCCTGCATCAGCACGCACGTATGGCCGTCCGCTTCCGTGGCCAGCGCCGTCAACCGCCGGCGGATGTCCTGGACCACGGCGTGATAGTCGTCGTCCCATGTGCACCAGTCCCGGAGCATGACCGCTTTCACGCTTTGGGTGGTGGTCAGGGGGCCGGGCGTCAGGAGGAGATAGGGGTTGTCGGGGAGGGTCGGGGCGTTCAATGGCGGCTCCTTTCAAATTGAGGTCGATCCATCGCTCTTCATAACCCCAAATTGTTAGCAGCGCATTAGGCGTTTGTGAAAAAACTGTTACCGGGACGATGGACGGGCGCCCCTCCCCCGCACCAGGCGCACCAGTTGCGCGACAACGGTCTGCATCTCTTCGGCCTGTTGCCGCAAATGACGGGACGCGGCGGCGGCGGATTCGGCGCTGGCGGCGTTTTCCTGGGTCAGACGGTCCATTTCGGCCAGGGTTTGGGTCAACCCTTCGACGCTTCCGGCCTGTTCTTCCGAAGCGGCGGCGATGTCGGCGATGCGGCCCGCCACCGCCTCGGCGGCATCGGCGATGTTGATGAAGTCGCCGTCGGTTCCCTTTACCAGATCGGTTCCTTCCGACAGCCGGTCCCGCATCGATTGAAGCAGTGAAGCGGTGTTCCGGGCGGCTTCCCCCGCACGCAGCGCCAGCGCCCGGATCTCATCGGCCACCACCGCGAACCCGGCCCCGGCTTCTCCGGCCCGGGCCGCCTCCACGGCGGCGTTCAGGGCCAGGAGATCGGTTTGGAAAGCGATCTCCTCACTGGTCCGGATGATCCGGACGGAATCCTCGCCGGCGGTTCCGATGGCCGCCATGGCCGCCACCAGCTTCTCCATCGAGGCCGTCGCGCCTTGAACGATCCGGCGGGCTTCCCCCATCCGGGCGTCGGTTTCCCGGGCATGATCCGCGTTTTGGGCCACGGTCCCGGCCATCTCCTCCATGGCGGCCGAGGTCTCTTCCAGGGATGCCGCCTGCTCGGCGGCGCCGTCGGCCAGGGTTCGGCTGGTGTCGGCCAGGGCGGTGCTGGCGTCGTCGATCCGGCCGGCGTTTCCGGACAACCCGTCGATGATGCGCGTCAGGGGCCGGGCGATGGCGGCGCTGAACCGGACGGCCAGCACCAGACCGAGGCCGAGAAGCCCCAGGGCGGCCAGACCCAGAACCCGCAATCCCTTCCCAAGGCTGTCGGCCGCCTTCTCTTCGATGGCGTTCACGGGTTTGCAGAATTCGGATACCGGGCTGGTGACCGCAATGGTGTAGCGGGCGTCGCCGATGGGCAGCGGTTTGAAAAAGACGTATTTTTCCACGCCCTCGAACCGGTAGACGCCGTGCCCGGTCTCGCCCCGCCGCATGTGGTCGTTGACCAGATCCGCCATTTCGCCGTACGTGGCGTCGCCGATGTTGACGCCGTCGGCCGGCCGGTACTTCGGATGGCTGACCAGGACCCCGTCCGGGTCGATGATGTACGTGTAGCCGGTTTCTCCGTACACCCGGTCCTTGAGGGACTGCCAGACCCGGTCCCAGTCCAGGTCCACCGACACGGCCCCGACGAAATCGCCGTCCAGCCGGATGGGCGCGGACACCGTCAGGGCGTCCCCGGACCCCGCAGGATGGATGGCCGAATAATGGACCCCGCCCCCGCGGAGCGTCGCCAGTTCGTCCTCGCCAAACGGGGCGAGGGTAGAACCGGTTCCGGCCCCTGGATCGTCCCGGTTCACCGACAACACGATGTCGCCGTCGGCGGCGATGCACGCGATCCGGCGATAGAGCGGCGCCGGCGCGTCGTCGATTTCGTGTCGGGCCATGTCGAAGATCGCCCGGACCTCGTTTTGCAGCAGGGTCAGGGCCGTTTCCGCCTGGGAAAATTCGTCCCAGTAGCCGGTGGCCAGGATGATCCAGTCCCACGGTTCGAAATATGCGTAAGCCAGAAACTTCCGGCGGCCCTCGAAGGAATAGGAGATCATCCCCGTCGGTTTCGCCTTGTAACCGTCCAGGATCGTCTGGAATTGCGGAATATGCAGATCCTCGACGACATGGCGCCCCAGGATCGCCGGGTTGGGATGGACGATCAGCACCCCGTCCGGCCGCAGGACGGCGGCATAGCCGGTCTTTCCGATGGTCGTGCCGGTGATGGTCTTTTTCAGCGACGCGAACCCGCCCGTATCCTGCCCTGTGAAGAGCATCCCGATGACGCCGCCGTCCGGGTCCCGGAGGGAGGTGAACCGCCCGATGAGGGATTTACCGCCAAGACGGATGTCGCCCTCGAACGCTTCGCCCCGGCGGATGGCGCCGATGATGGGCGACGGCGCGCCGTCCGGCGATTCGGCGGGCAGAAAGCGGCCGTCGATCCGCTGGCCGTTTTCATCCCGGAGGGTGGCGGCGATGATCAGCATGTCCCACTCCGGGATCATCCGCTGAAAGACCGCGCAGGAAGAGCCGGTGAGATCCCCCACCTT
>CAYPCE010000322.1:0-2619 GCA_964409085.1 uncultured Desulfobacteraceae bacterium
CCGCTTGGTGGCGCAGTACCGGAGGATGACGTTTTGCAGCTCCCGGACGTTGCCCGGCCAGTCGTAATCGATCATTCTCTTCGTCATGTCCTCGGTGAGCGGCGGGATGTGTTTTTTCCCGCCGTGGATATGGATAAAATGGTCGATGAGCAGGGGCAGGTCCTCTTTCCGGTCTCGCAATGGCGGCAGATGGATGGGAAAAATGTGGATGCGGTAGAAAAAATCCTCCCGTACCTTTTTCTCTTCCACCAGGTCCATCAGGTTCCGGTTGGTGGCCGAGACGATGCGGAAGTTGGAATGGAGGCTCCGGGTGTCGCCGATCGGCGTGTAGCCGCCGCCTTCGATGACCCGCAGCAGCTTCATCTGCATGGCCTGGCTGATCTCCCCGATTTCGTCCAGGAACAGGGTGCCCCCGTCGGCATAGGCGATGTAGCCGGCTTTTTCCGAAACGGCGCCGGAAAAGGCCCCCCGCTTGTGGCCGAAGAATTCGCTTTCGATGAGGGGTTCGGGAATCGCCCCGCAGTGGACCGGAACGAACCGGTTCTGGCGGCGTTCGCTCATGTCGTGGATCGCCCGGGCCACCAGTTCCTTTCCGGTGCCGGGCTCGCCGTAGATGGTTACGACGGCGTCGGTGGCCGCCGCCTCCAGGATCTGTTCGTAGACCGCTTGCATGGGCGCGCTCTTGCCGACGATGTGGCCGAATTTGTGGCGCTGCTTGATGTTGGACTTCAGCAGCAGGTTTTCCCGGCGCAGCTTTTCCGTGCTCTCCCGGAGGTTGAGTTCGGCGGTCTTTCGTTCATGGATGTCGGTGATCATGGACAGGTGGGAGGCGGGGCCCTCCCCCTCGACCACCGGCGTGTTGACGCTCAGATACCACCGCTGGTCCCGGGGGTCCTTCACCTCGAAGGAGACGACCTGCCCCCGCAGCACCTGATCCTTAACACAGAACGGACAGGGTGCGTCTCGTCCATGGAGGGCTTTGTAGCAGAATTCCCGGTCGATGTCGTACCCCCGCCGTTTGATGAGGCGTTCGTTGATGTATTCGATCCCGTAATTGGCGGAGCTGACATAGATCAATCCGTCGAAGGCTTCCAGGATCCCCTTGACCAGATCCTTGCTTTCCCATGTAAATTTCCGATCCCCGACGCTGCTCGACCTCGGCATGACGGCCCTCCTCTTCCTGTCCACCCGGTTCCCTGTCACACGGTTGAAACCGATCTCCTCACTCTACCATGCAGCGGCACCGGTGCCAAGCCCCGATAGGCAATTTAATTCCCATTTCGGGAAATAATCGTCATTGAGTACCTTTTTGAAGAAATATCTGTATCTTAAATATAGCTCCCCGCTGAATGGGAAAACTATTTCCCAACGCCCGGATCGTTCGTCGTGGAATGCGCAACAAAAAATCCTCCTTTCATTCCGGGAAGGTATCTTCCATCCGAAGGAAGGTTTATAGAAGGTTCGCATCTACAACCCGGATGGTATGAGTGTTGCAAGGTATGAGTGTTGCAATTTGATCGATGGCGGCATCCATGGATGGCGCGGGCGCCCCCGCCGGCAAAGCAAAAAGGAGGTGATGGCGGGATGATACGGGAATATATGGAAAAGCCGATCCTCGTTTTCGGCTGCGGCAACACCCTGTTCGGGGACGACGGCTTCGGGCCCGCCGTGGTCGGGCGGCTGCTGTGGGACCACGACCTGCCGCCGGAGGTGCTGGCCGCCGATGTGGGCACCAGCATCGGGGATCTGCTCTTCGATCTGGTCCTGAGCCCCGACAAACCCCGGCATCTCTTCATCGTGGATGCACTCTCCCGTCCCGGCGCGGCTCCCGGCGACCTGATGGAAACAGCGGTCGAGGATCTGCCGGCCAACAAATCGGGCGATTTCTGCATGCACCAGTTTCCGTCGGTCAACCTGCTCCGGGAACTGCGGGACGACGGCGGGGTCGGGATCCGCATCCTGGGCGTTCAGATATCGGAGATTCCGGACGCGGTCCGGCCCGGCCTCTCCCCGGCGGTGGAACGGGCCGTTCCCGAAGCGTGCCGGTGGCTGCTCCGGGAAATCGAAACGATCAACCGAACGTAACCCTTAAACCGTAACCCTGAAACAAGAGGAAGCGCGTATGACAACCCCAGGCAACCCCTCCAACCCGGTCGGTTCGGTGATGGTGGTGGGCGGCGGCATCGCCGGCATCCAGGCCACCCTGGACCTGGCCGAGTCGGGATACTTCGTGTATCTCGTGGAAAAATCCTCCGGCATCGGCGGGGCCATGGCCCAGCTCGACAAGACCTTTCCCACCAACGACTGCGCCATGTGAATTATTTCGCCCAAGTTGGTCGAGTGCGGTCGGCACTTGAACGTCGAGCTGTTAACGCTCACCGATATCATCGCGGTTTCCGGCGAAGCGGGCAACTTCACCGTCAACCTGAAGAAAAACCCCCGGTACATCGACATGTCCAAATGCATCGCCTGCGGGATCTGCGCCGAAAAATGCCCCAAGAAGGTGGATGACGAATTCAACATGGGGGCCAACAAACGGAAGGCGGCCTACATCAAATACGGCCAGACCGTGCCCCTCAAGTACGCCATCGACGGCGGGCACTGCATCTACCTCCAGAA
>CAYPCE010000322.1:2629-3860 GCA_964409085.1 uncultured Desulfobacteraceae bacterium
AGAAGGGGAAGTGCCGGGCCTGCGAGAAGTTCTGCCCCACCGGCGCCGTCGACTTCGACCAGAAGCCGGAATTCACCAACCTCAACGTGGGGGCCGTGGTCCTGGCGCCGGGATTCACCCCCTTCGATCCGTCGGTCTACGACTACTACGGTTACAACAGCATCCCGGACGTGGTCACCAGCCTGGAGTACGAACGGTATCTCTCGGCCAGCGGCCCCTGCATGGGCCACCTGGTGCGGCCTTCCGACGGCGAAGAGCCCAAAAAGATCGCCTGGCTCCAGTGCGTCGGCTCCCGGTCCGTCAACCGGACGGACAACGGCTACTGCTCCAACGTCTGCTGCATGTACGCCATCAAGCAGGCCCTGGTCACCGCCGAGCACCTCCACGGCGACGACGCCGCCATGACCATCTTCAACATGGACATCCGGAGCCACGGCAAGGAGTTCGAGCGCTACTACGAGAACGCCCGGGAAAAAGGGGTCCGCTTCGTCAAGGCCCGGCCCCATTCCTTCATGCCCGGCCCCCACAACCGGGGCGCGGTGATGACCTATTTCACCGAGGCCGGCGAGCAGGTGACCGAGCCCTTCGACATGGTCGTCCTCTCCATCGGCCTGGAGGTGCAAAAGGATGCCGGGGACCTGGCCTCCAAATTCGGCATCGAGCTGAACCGGTACCGGTTCGCCCGGACCACAGGATTCGAACCGGTGCGGTCCACCCGACCCGGCGTCTTTGTCACGGGCGCCTTCCAGGGACCCAAGGACATCCCCCAGTCGGTGGCCGAGGCATCGTCGGCGGCCGGCGAGGCGGCCCGGCTCCTGTTCGACGCCAAGAACAGCCTCACCAAGGTGAAGACCTACCCCGACGAGATCGACATCTCGGGCCGGCCCCCGCGCATCGGCGTCTTTGTCTGCTCCTGCGGCATCAACATCGCCAACGTGGTGGATGTGGAGGCGGTGGCGGAATATGCCCGGTCCCTGCCCGACGTAGCCCATGTGGAGAACAACCTCTTCACCTGCTCCACCGACACCCAGGACCTCATCGCCAAGCGGATTTCGGAACACGACCTCAACCGGATCGTGGTGGCCGCCTGCACCCCCCGGACCCACGAACCCCTTTTCCAGGACACCCTCCGGGAGGCGGGCATCAACGCCTACCTGCTGGAGATGGCCAACATCCGGAACCAGAACGCCTGGGTCCACCAGAACGAACCGGAACGGGCCACGGAAAAGGC
>CAYPCE010000323.1:0-3825 GCA_964409085.1 uncultured Desulfobacteraceae bacterium
GCGCCGAGGTTTTTCCGGAAATGTTCAATGCTCCGAAAACCCTGAAAAAAATGAAGGAATCGGGGAGCCCCGTCCGGATCATGAACCGGGACGAGGTGATCGAAATGTTCAAAAAGCGGCAGGTGTATTTGGAAGAGCTTCTGAAAGAACTCAGACAGAAATAAATGCCCGGCATCGAATGGTTGCCGATTCCTGTTGCTGAGCATCGCCTCATCGCATGAATACCGGCGACTTCAGGCGTGTCAATCGGGCCGGCTCCAGGGTCGGCCCGATTTTCGTTTCCGGCCGGCCTGGCGGTAACCTCCTGTGAATTTTATTCTGGACAATCCATAAATCATCCTTATGGTGAGGGTTCACGAAGCTTGAAGTTGTTTCTCCTTTAAGCGGTGTTCGATTCCCTGATGGGGTTTTATGTATCGTTTGGGAAGAGATCTCTTCGAGTGTAATCGGGTTGATCAAGAAAGAAGACGAGAAAGGAGAAATGATGACAACAGCAAAAACCGGCGACGCGGTGAAAGTACACTATACCGGTACCCTGGATGACGGCACCCTGTTCGACTCCTCGGAAAAGCGGGGGGAACCCCTGGAATTCACCATCGGCGAAGGGCAGCTTCTCGGAAAATTCGAAGAGGCGGTGGTCGGCATGACACCGGGCGATCAAAAAGAGGTCAAGATCGTTTCGGATGAGGGGTACGGGCCCCGCCGGGATGAACTGGTGGGGAAAATCCCCAACACTCAGCTGCCGGAGGACCTGAGCCCGGAGGTCGGCATGCAGCTCCAGGTGCAGACACCCGAAGGCCAGCCGATGATCATCACCGTGGTCGGTGTCGGCGACGATCACATCGTCGTGGACGGCAACCACATTCTGGCGGGCCAGGATCTCAACTTCGACATCAAGTTGATGGAGATTCAATAAGCCGCACCGCAGCCGTCAGGCGAGCGTCGCAATTATCGAGGGGAGAGGCGGGTTTTCCGCCCTCCCCTTTTTTACGCGATCGCCACCACCGTCCGCATGTAGGTCTTTCCATTCCCCAGATCGTGGGACCGATTCTCCAGTTTCAACCGGCCTTCAGCATAGTGCCGGATGCACTCCGGATAGAGCTGCCATTCCAGTTGGAGTCCCTTCCGCTTGACGTCGTCCAGCGTGTCGCCCTCTTCGATGGGGAAACATCGCTGGCCGATGATGGGGCCGCTGTCTTCGCCGTAGTCGATGAAGTGGACGGTGCAGCCGCCCACCTTGCACCCGTATCGCCAGGTGTCGCCGTAGCCGTCGGTGCCGGGGAAAACGGGCAAGAGGGCCGGGTGGATGTTCATGATCCGGGGATGCTCGGGGTCGGTGTTGATCCGGTCGATAAAATACGGGGTGAGGTTCCGCATGAAACCGGCCAGCACCAGCAGGTCGAAATCGTAAGCGGCCATCTTTTCCAGAAGAGCGGCTTCGGCAAGGGCCCGGGATTTCAGGAACAGCGTCACCCTGGCGATGTCGGCGTCTTCGGTGAAAAACGACTGTTTGGCGTGGATCTCCTCGTAGTCGAAATCGTCGGGGAGTTGCCCGCTGTCCGGGTCTGACTTGAATGCCTTGATAATCGACCCGTAATCGACAACAAACGTCGGGATGTCGCGCTTTTCCGCCCGTTGCAACCCCTTGGCCCCGGGATTGTCCGTGCCCACGAAGACCATGGTGCCGGCGATCTTCCCGGATTCACAACTGTCGATGATGGCCTGGAGGTTCGTACCGCCGCCCGAGATCAGGGCGCCGATTCGGAGGGGATGGGACGCTGCCGCCATAATGGTTTCTCCTTTCGGGATAGTGGGCTGTTAATCGTCTCCGACGGCCGCCGGCCACAGGTAGTAAAAGCCCGTGCCGGTGGAAAGCCGCAGCGGGCCGGGAACCAACCCTGACAGGGGGTGAAGGGCCGGCCCGTCGGTTCGGCTGTTGTAAAGGGTGTCGTCGGCGTATTCGTTGCGCCGGTAGACGATCACCCGGGCGTCGTCGGCCAGTCCGGCCATGGCCCGGGTCCGGTCGACGGCGTCGGAGAGATAGCCGATCTCGTCGATGAGGCCCAGGGCCAGGGCGTCCGGGGCCAGAAAAATGCGGGCGCTGGCGATGTCGTCGAACTGGGCCGCCGTCGGGTTCCGATGCTTTTTGACGAGATCGAAAAACCGCTGGGCGAGGCGGTTCACCAGGTCCTGGAGGATGCGGGTTTCCTCCGGCGTCGCCTCCCGGAAAGGCGAGAGCATGTCCTTGTTTTTCCCGGATTTGTTGAGCCGCATGTCGAGACCCACTTTTTCCATCAGTCCGGACACCCCCGGCCGCAGGAAGATCACCCCCACCGACCCGGTGACGCTGGTGGGATGGGCCATGATCCGGTCCGCCGCCAGGGCGATGTAATACCCGCCCGAGGCCGCCAGGTCCATGAACACCGCCGCCACCTTGTTGCCGGTCTCTTCCTTATAGGACATGATTTCGTGGTAGAGCAGATCGCTGGCGGTCACCGTCCCGCCCGGGGAATCGATTTTGAGGAGCACGGCCCGGATGTCGTCGTCCTTTTTCGCCTTCTCCAAATGGGCCGTGATCCGCTGCACGGCGCCGGGCCGGGTCCGGATCCATCCCCGGTCCGGGGCGTCGGTGAGCCGGCCTTCCACATTGACGACTATGATCTTCTGCCGCCCCTCCCCTTCCAGCGTGAATTCCTGGAGGGGCGCTTCGCCGTCGGGAAAGACCCGGATGAGGGGGCCGGAACAGCCGGCGAAAAGGATCGCCAGGATAAAGATGAGGATGGACAAAAATCGGTATCGGATGGGTTTCATGGCGTTGGGATCAGGCCCTTTCCGGTTTGTCGCGGAACTGCAAGGCGACGGCAGGGTCGTCGGTGATGACGCCGTCCACGCCCAGATCGAAGAGCCGCTTCATCTCCAGGGGATCGTTGACGGTATAGGGGAGCACCCGAAAGCCGGCGGCGTGGACCCGGTCCACCCCGGTTTTGTCCACCTCCCGGTGATCCGGGTTGAGGGAAAAGGCGTCGAGACGGCGACACAGCGCGACGTCGTCCTCGGTGATGGGTTCCGAGGTGAGCACGCCGATGGGGCAGCGGCGGTCCAGATCCCGGACCCGGTTCAGGCAGCCGGGTGCAAAGGAGGAAATGAGGACCCGGTCGTGAGCGGCCCGTTCCGCCACCAGCGCCGCCACCTGACGCTCCACTGCGTCGGCGGGGAAACCGGATTCGACGGCGCTGCCCTTGATTTCGATGTTGACGCCCATTTCATCCCCCAGCGCGTCGAAAACCTCGGCGAGGGTGGGAATCCGCTCCCCCGCGAACCGCGGATGGAACCCGGCGCCGGCGTCGAGAAGCTTCAGTTCCGACAGCGTCAGCCCGGCCACAGGGCCGCTGCCGTCGGTGGTCCGGTCCAACGTATCGTCGTGGATGACCACCACCTGCCGATCCCGGCTGAGGGCCACGTCCAGCTCCACCCCGAGCGCCCCGGCCGCTTCAGCGGCCCTGAAAGCCGCCAGGGTGTTCTCCGGATATCTGGCCCGGAAGCCCCGGTGGGCGATGATCAGCGGTGTTGATAAAAATTGTTCCATTTTGGGCCTTTGAATCAGTGTCCGGACGCAATCCGGTATTCATCCAGTTTTTGCTGCAACCAGACATTCACAAGGGTTTCAACCTTGACGCCCCGTTTTCTGGCATGTTCTTCAATCGATGAAAACAGGTCCAATTCAAGGGGAACGGCGCATGAAATGTCAAAATCGACGTCTTTCGCGCCGGTGTCGAAATCCGTAAAATCGTGCGTATCCCAAAATTCCCCGATCTTTTCTAAAGA
>CAYPCE010000324.1:0-3795 GCA_964409085.1 uncultured Desulfobacteraceae bacterium
AACTGGGCATCGGCCGCACCTTCCAGGTGGTCAAGCCGTTCCCCGGCCTGTCGGTATTGGAAAACGTGGTCATCGCCGCCTTTTGCCGCCATCCCCGCCGGGCCGACGCGGAAAAGCACGCCTGGTCGATCCTGGAGTTCACCGGCCTGGCGGACCGCGCCCACGTATCGGCGGCCAGCCTGCCCCTGGCGGGCCGGAAACGCCTGGAGGTGAGCAAGGCCATGGCCCTGGAGCCCTCCCTGCTGCTGCTGGACGAAGTGGTGGCGGGCCTCAACCCCACCGAGGCGGACCTGACCATTAAGCTCATCCTGAAACTGCGCGACAGCGGCATCAGCATCCTCATCGTGGAACACATCATGCGGGTCATCATGAACATCAGCGACCGGGTGGCGGTTCTCAATTTCGGCAAGCAGCTCGCCATGGACACGCCGGTCGAAGTGGCCAAGGATCCGGAAGTCATCAAGGCATACCTGGGGGAGGAAGCGGCATGAACATCCTTGACGTCAACGATGTATCGGTTCACTACGGCGACACCCAGGCCCTGTGGGACATTTCCTTTGCAGTCCAGCCCGGTCATCTGGTGGCCCTCCTGGGCGCCAACGGCGCCGGCAAGACCACGACCCTCAAGGCCATTTGCGGCCTTCAGCCCGTCACCAGCGGAAAAATGATGTATGAAGGGAAAGACATCACCACGCTGCCGGTTCATGACACGGTGAACCTGGGCATTACGCTGGTCCCCGAGGGGCGGCAATTGTTTCCCAAGATGGACGTGGAAGAAAACCTCATCGTGGGTTCCTACCTGCCCCGGGCCAAGGAGAAGCGCCAGAAGAACTTGAGAAAAGTTTATGATCTGTTTCCCCGCCTGGAGGAACGGCGCAAGCAGTTGGCCGAGACCCTCTCCGGCGGCGAACAGCAGATGGTGGCCATCGGGCGCGGCCTCATGCAGAACCCCGACCTCATCATGTTCGACGAACCCAGCCTGGGTCTGGCCCCGATTTTGGTGAAGGAGGTCTTTGAGGTCATCGAGGAACTCCACAAGGAAGGGTTGACGATTTTTCTGGTGGAACAGAACGTCCACCAGACCCTGAAGATCGCCGACTACTGTTACGTCATCGAAAACGGGCGGATTTTCCAGGAAGGGACGGGGAAGGATCTGGAGGCGGATCCGAAGGTGAGGGAGGCGTATTTGGGGTTTTAAGGGGCGGATGAGGGCGAACTTCAAGACATAACCTCGTCCTATTCCAATCGTCGAAATACTCGCAGTATTCCCTGAAGCTGAAAAAGAGTTACGGCTTTGTCTGGAAAAGATCTACGGTTTTCGGATAGGCTCTGATTTTTGCTTTTGAGCGGGTCCGACCCTTATGATTTGGGTTTTTGAACGCTTTCAGCCGACGATTTCAATTTCCGGAAATTCCGCCTCACGCTCGCACAATTTTCGATAAAGCTCGATCTGTCGCTTGTATTTTGCATCCTGATTTTTTAGATAATCAATATATTTCTGAGGATCATGGCCGAACTCTTCAGAAATGCGGTGGCGTATACTTCTGATTTCCTGAATGGCTTTGTCATTCATGGCGCTTCTCCTGTGAGCTGCAAAGGTGTGACAATCGTCGGAACATGCAGCCCCATCAGCGTATTGATTCTTCTAATGTGGCCGAATTTATTGGCATTTTGCCAAATTTCTGCAGTTCCATGTGAGCAGGTAGTCACATTTGTGTAATGACGCAAGCGCAAGATGCAACGCATCTCCAAGAGGATCTTTCGGCATCACGTAACGTGCTACATAAACGCGGACAATTTCGGCAATTTCATTGGTCAGCGCTATCGACGGAAGCGTCATCGCCAGTGAGAGCGCCTTTTCTTTATGCGATTTGTTTCCTCTGCTCAGTTCGTCAAATACCGCCGTGCTTGTGACAAGGGTATAATTCTCTCTGTAGTCCTTCCACCAGTCTCTTGTCCACTCCCGCATTGCGGCAGCCTTGGGATCATTGCGATCATCGTAATAAAAACTGAAAACAGATGTTTCAATGTAGACGGATTCTTTCATGGCCGGGGTTCTTTATCATCCTTCTGCGCGTCCTGATGAACAGGTCAACCGGCTTTTGTTGGTTCTGAGTGGCAACATAAGCCGGTAATTCTCAAGCTGGCTGAAGGGGTTCAGCTGACCGGTTGCACTCGCTTTTCACTCAGAAAACAGCATAATTCATTCTTCAGCGATTTGCAAGAATACGCAGAGGGTAGTTTACAACTCCAACCCGAGGCGGCTCGAATCTTTCAGCGTAATCTGCTCAATCCGCGGAAATCAGCGGTTCTGACAGAGATTCAAAATTCCAATCCATGTTTTTATTCGCCCGCCTCCCGAAGGACCGCCAACCTTACAGAATCGCTGATGCGAAATGACGCCTTTTGAAGCGCCTCGATGAACGGGGTTATATTGTCGATGAAACCGGATTTTTTCGCCATTAAAAGCACGCCAAGCGTTCCTGTAAAAGACAAACCGAGCAAAACGGCTTTCCGACGGGCGAGCTTTTCATCGATGAGAAGATAATCCGCATTCAATTCATTGGCCAGGATGATGCTTTCGCTTTCGCCAGGATCGAGTTTATCGAGCATGAGTTTGGGCATGTCCGCTTTTTTGACGGATACGGTCTGAATCCAATTCGCCATTTCGACTTCCCGCTGTCCGGGACGATTCTTACCAAGATCAACGACTTCATAATAGACCGCTTGTGGGATGAAGATGTTGCTAAACAGCTTCCGCAAAAGGTCCAGTTGCTCGATGGCCGCCAGAGAAATCAGCGGACCGGCGTTGGATACAACCGTGATATCAGTCATTCGGACAGTCCCAGTTTCTTACGCTTTTCAGTTCTTCTTCGAATTCCATTTCAGAATAATCAAAATAGCTTATCCCTGCTTCATCAAGAAGCCGAATAAAATCATATTTCCGGATGCCGAGCATTTCGGCCGCTTTTCCGCTGGATATCTGATTCCGTTTGTAAAGATCCATGGCAAACAGTTTCAGCATATGAGCGGAGGCCGTTTTTTCCGATAGGCCCGTCTGGGAGAGAATTTCACTCGGGATGCTGACATTTACCGTTTCGAGCGGCATTGCTTTTCTCCTAATTAGTTTTATCGCCTTTCACTCAACAGACAGCATAATTCAGCCGTCTTCAATTTGCAAGAAGGCGCGGCATGCAGCCAAACAAAAGCGGTAGAAAAACCTACGGAAGGTCTAAGACTTTTTCCCGCGCCTGGAGGAGCGCCGGAAACAGTTGGCCGAAACCCTGTCCGGCGGCGAACAGCAGATGGTGGCCATCGGCCGCGGCCTCATGCAGAACCCCGAACTCATCATGTTCGACGAACCGAGTCTGGGGCTGGCCCCGATTTTGCTACAGGAGGTCTTCGACGTCATCGAAGAACTCCACAAGGAAGGGTTGACAATTTTTTTGGTGGAACAGAACGTCCACCAGACGCTGAAGATCGCCGACTACTGCTACGTCATCGAAAACGGCCGGATCTTCCAGGAAGGGAGGGGGAAGGATTTGGAGGCGGATCCGAAGGTGAGGGAGGCGTATTTGGGATTTTGAACAGGCGGATGAGCGCGGATTGAGCGGATATTGCTGAGAGGTGCATGGCCGCAGACGACCTCGGCGCAATTGCTCAATCCGCTCGGGACTCCTGATCTGTTACATTATCCTTTGTTGATCATAATCATTTGGCGGGGCATTTTGCCATTAGGATCTCCCTATCTTGGGTTTCGGACGCGTAGGTACGCAAAACGGCGTAGAGCGGCTG
>CAYPCE010000325.1:0-3794 GCA_964409085.1 uncultured Desulfobacteraceae bacterium
GTCGATATCCCCTACGCCGAGCACATGACCGGCTGCTACAACCTCTCCATCTCCCGGGCGCTGCTGGGCCACGCCGTGGGCGCCCATCGGGAACTGCCGGAACCGCGCCTGGACGCCCTGATCTTCGCCGCCCTGTGGTACAACACCCTTTCCCTGAGCCGGATCGGCTTCGAGGCCCTCATCCCCAGCCCGATCGCCTCCCAGGTCCCCGAAGGCATGGACGCCGATCTCATCGCCGCCATTGCCGGCGAACTCGACGCCCGGCGGCCGGTTCTGGAGGAGGCCCGGATCATCGCCATCTGCAACCAGTTCGACGAGATGGTCTTCGACCGCACCTACCTGAAGGGCCGGGCCAGGGAGGTCCTCACCTCAAAGGAGACCCTGTCGCTGATGCGGATCGAGGAAAAGTTCGACCCCGATCTGATTGACGCCTTGGCCTCCCTGATGATCGCGCCGGAGGATGCTGAAGAAGAGGGAGAAGCCGTCCTCCGGCCGGAACAGGTCCATCTGCCCCGAGATCCGGCGCTTTTGGCCGACGCCATCCGGAAACATCTACCGGAATCGGCGATCCAGACCCTCTTCGCTCATCTTAGGGGCGACGCTGAAGAGTAGTGGGCCTCATGGTTTTCAAATATTTCCCTTTACAAACCGCCCCTTCATCATCTAAGAAAAACGGAGTTCCACCCCACCGTTCCGCGGCAGCGGCCCCTCTCTGACCCGGACCGTCCGTGCGCCACGATCTTTTCACCATCCATTACGAGGGAAAGGATAGGGAACCATGAAAATCCAACAGATTCTGGCGGCAATGATCATCGGCATCATGCTCTGGCTCCCCGGGCCTGCCCAAGCCGGAGACTTCACCCCCGAACAGGCCATCGATCTGGCCCGGAAAGGGGCGGACCTCATCCGGAAGGTCGGCATCGAGGATGCCCGGAAGATCCTCCACGACCCCAAGGGCGGCTATCTGAGCGAGAACAAGGAACTCTATGTGCTGGTGATGAACTTCAAGGGAGAGTGGGTCGTCTACCCGCCCTTTCCGGAAACCGAAGGGAAAAGCGCCCTCAACGTCAAGGACGTGGACGGCAAGCTCCTGGTCCAGGACATGATTAAGACGGCTCAGAACAAAGGCGAGGGATGGGTGAAATACCGGTGGGTCCATCCGCCCACGGGCAAGATCCGGCCCAAGGAGACCTACGTGGTCCGGGTCGGTGACATGGATCTCTTTTCCGCCGTGGGCATCTACCCTTGACGGAAGGTCGCCGTATGCGGCGGAGTCTGCCGGTCTCGGTCAAGATTTTCATCGCGCCGGTGATGGTCATGGCGGTGCTGGGCGTCCTGGCCGTCATGACCTTCATCGCTTCGGGCCAGCAACGGGCCCGGTTCGACCGGGTGGTCAACATCGGCAACCGGAAGGTGGCCATGGCCCAGGAGGCCGTCCAGACCCTCAACGAGGCCCACGGCGCGCTGGCCATCGCCCTCGCCTTGACGGAATCGGGGCTGGAAGAGGCCCAGATCGAACGCCATCGTCAGGAGGCCGTCAACGGGTCCCCGGCCGTGGACAGGTTGATGGCCCGGTTCCTGGAAACCTTCGACGCGGATGAAAAAGAGACCGACATCATCAAGACGATCCGGGCCACCCTGCCGGCCTATGGGGAGGCGGCCGCCTCCCTGGTGGATCTGTCCAAGGTCTCCCGCATGCTCGCCATCCCTTATATGGCCGAGGCCGACACCCATTACCGGACGATCTACGACGGGCTCACGGCCCTCATCGAATTGGAAGAAAAGGACGCCGCCGAGACCTATGACCAGGCCGCCGCGACCGCGAAGACGCAGCAGAAATGGTTTCTGGGGATCGCGCTGGCGGCCCTTATCCTGGCGCTGGCGGTCACGGCGCTCATCTCCCGTGGGATAACCCGTCCCCTGGAAAACGTTATCCAGCGCCTGACCGGCAGCGCCAACGTCCTGGCCGAATCGTCGGAGCGGGTGGCCGGGGCCAGCGGAGATCTGGCCCGCAACGCCGCGGAACAGGCCGCCGGCGTGGAGGAGACCTCGTCCATCATCGAGGAGATTTCGTCCCAGACCCGGCTCAACGCCGACAGCGCCGCCCGGGCCGACGGATCCCGCCGGGAAGTCGCCAAGGTCCTGAAAAAGGCCCGGGGCTTCATGGACACCCTGACCGGGGCCATGGAAGAGATCACCCGCAAAAGCGATGAAACCCACAAAATCGTCAAGACCATCGACGAGATCGCCTTCCAGACCAATCTTCTGGCCCTCAACGCGGCGGTGGAGGCGGCCCGGGCCGGCGAGGCGGGCAGCGGGTTCGCGGTGGTGGCCGGCGAAGTCCGGAACCTGGCCAGGCGGGCTGCCGAGTCCGCCCGGAACAGCGCGTCGCTGATCCAGGCCATCGACGGCAAGATCAAGGATGTGGCCGACCTGACGGCCACCACGAACACGGCATTCGCCGAAGCCCAGAACAGCTCCTCCCAGGTGGGGGACCTCATCAGCGACATCGCCGCATCCTCCGGAGAGCAGGCCCGGGGCATCGATCAGGTGAACATCGCCGTGGCCGAGATGGACAAGGCCACCCAGCGCAATGCGGCCCATTCGGACGCGGCGGCGTCGGCAGCCGATGCCATGAAGGATCAGGCGGATCGGATGAAGGATGTGGTGGGGGATTTGGTGGGGTTGGTGCGGGGTGGCAGGCGGTAAGTTCCGACTTGATGTTTCACGGCGCAACGGCATCTTTTGACACGAGCGTCTGTGTCGTGTAATTTAAGGAAGAAGAAAGGGGATTGCCGTCATGAGCAGCGTCATACTTTCCACGCAGCTTGAAAAAGGCGAAGCTGAAAAAATTGATGCGCTCGCAAACGAAATGGGTTTGGATCGGGGGGCTTTGTTGAAGCATTTAATTCTAAAAGGATACTCCAACATCCAGACCGAAAAAGCGCTTCACGCGTACCGTCAGGGTACGATTTCGCTCTCTCGCGCCGCCGAAATTGCCGGCTTGAGCATCCGGGACATATTGCTTCGGCTGCCGGAAGAATCGATCGAGCTGAACTATGATCTGAAAGAGTTGGAAAGGGATTTGGAAAACCTTTCATATGATGATAGTTGCTGATGCCGCTCCGCTCATTTTCCTTGCTAAGATTCATCAACTCCGCCTGATCACTTCAGCATTGGATGCCGAAATTCTGATTCCCTCCGTCGTAGAACAGGAAGTTTTAGGCCCCCGCATCCCGCCGACAGAAGCACGGCTGTTGCGAGACTTTATCTCCCAATGCAACGTCATTGACTTTGATAATCCGAATACTTATGCAGGAGCGCTCAGCTTCGCGGATAACTGCGTCCTGACCTTGGCCCAAAGAGAACGCGCCGGGATGGTCCTATCGGATGATCGACTTGTCAGGAGGGTTTCCGCCATGGAAGGATTTCAGACCATTGGGACGCTCGGGATTCTGATCCGTGCGCAGAGAAAATCCCTGCTCTCAAAAGAAGAAGCCATGGATTTGGTTGACCAACTTGTTGCCGAACACAAATTCAGAATCGGCCCCCTTGTTTATGCAGGCGTCCGAAAAGCAATTTTAGGCTCCCAGAGGAATTACAGATAAGAGATGAGATGGAGTTCGACGACCAATCTCTTCGGTTCAGTAAGCTGGAATGGGTACCCCTGAAACGCCACGGCGGGTGAGACCCATATGCTGCTCCGACGACGCGGAATCTCCCTGATGGCCTCCTTTATCTTCTCGATCCGGTTGCCGGGGTTGGGGTGGGTGCTGAAAAACTCGGGCATGGCG
>CAYPCE010000326.1:0-3748 GCA_964409085.1 uncultured Desulfobacteraceae bacterium
GCCGGCTGGTGGACGCCCTGGGCCGGGCGGAGCGGCTCAAAAGCGACGACCTGCCCCGGAAGGGGATCTCCACGGTCACCGGCCGCGCCAATCTCCTGCGCCAGGGGGAACTCTTCGCCGACCAGGCCGCCGGGGACGTCATGATCCTCGCCTTCCAGGGGCCGGGCCGCTACCATGTGCGCACCGACGCCCGGGGCATCTTCCGGCTCAGGGGGATGGCTTCCAGCAAGCTGACCCTCCACAAGGTGATCATCGAGGGGTACAAATTCGATCCGGAGAACGGCAAGACCGTGCTGGCCATCGACAAACCGGGCACGGGGAAGTCCGCCTACCGGGTGAAGATGAAAAACCGGGACATGGAAACCGATCTGGTGCTGTTCGCCTGCCGCCAGATCACCCTCACGGACATGCTGGAACCCCGGACCTTCCGGTACATGACCAAGATCGAACTCATCGACGCCCGGCGGGAGGCGGAACCGCCCAAATACTGGTACAGCCGCATCGACACCCGGGAATCGACGCTTCTTTCCATCTACCTGGAGCCGGGGACCCGCCTGAAGCTGACCCTGTCGGACACGGTGCTCAAAAAGAAGATGATCCTCACCAACGGCGACCCGGACCGGCCGGAGGGGATCGGATACCATGTCGACCGGTGGGACATCCTCCATGAGACCGGCTACCGGGCGGCATGGGACATGTGGGCCCTGCTCAAGCCCCGGATCCGGAACCTGGAGTCCAAGGGGATCTACAACCAGCGGATCCGCGACCTCTGGACGGAGGGCGACGCCGCCTTGGTGGCGGCGGAGGCGGCATTAAAGGAAAGGGAATACAGCCGGTTCATCGGCGAGGCGGCCCGGTCCTGGGCCCTGGCCAGCCGGGTCTACGACCATGTGGAGGGGACCCAGAAGGATGTCCTCTTCGGCGTGCTCTTCTACATCGCGCTGTTCGTGCCCTTCGCCTTCTGCGCGGAACGGCTCCTTTTTTCCTTCACCGACATCCACAAGCGGATCGCGGCCTTTTTGGGCATTCTCGTTCTGCTCATCGCGGTGATCTACCGGGTCCATCCGGCCTTCGAGCTGGCCTACAGCCCGCTGGTGGTGGTGCTGGCCTTTTTCATCATGGGGCTGTCGCTGCTGGTGACCCTCATCATCTTTTTCCGGTTTGAAAACGAGATCACGCGCCTCCAGCAGAGGGCCCAGCATGTGCAGGGCGCGGAGGTGAGCCGGTGGAAGGCGTTCACGGCGGCTTTTTTCCTGGGGGTGAGCAACCTCCGGCGGCGGCGGATCCGGACGGCCCTGACCTGCATCACCCTGATCATCCTCACCTTCACCATCATGAGCTTCACCACGGTCAAGTCCATGCGCCACCACGCCCGGCTCCAGTTCAAGGCCGACACGCCGTATCCGGGATTCCTGATCAAAAACCCCAACTGGACCGACCTGCCGCCGGAATCCCTCGACGTGGTGCGGGTTAATTTCAGCGAGGACGCCGCCGTGGCCCCCCGGGCATGGCTGGAGGGAATCGACCGGGCCCGCCCCCTCCGGACCCCGGTCCAGCGGGGCGAAGCGATCTTCCATCTTCTGGGGCTGGTGGGCCTGGCCCCGGAAGAGCCCCGGATCACCGGCCTGGACCGGACGCTGGTGGGCGGCCGCTGGTTCCGGGAATCGGACGAAGACGCGATCCTCCTGCCCCAACGGGTGGCCGAGGCCCTGGGCATCGATCCCGAAGCCCCCAAAGGGGCGGAGGTGGACCTCTGGGGGACACCGTTTTCCGTGGTGGGCGTCTTTTCCGGGAATGAATATGGCAAAATTGCCGGCCTCGACGACGAACCCGTGACGCCGGTGACCTTCCCCTCCGAAGTGTCGGCGGAGCTGACCGAAGTGGAGATGGATGCCATGGAATCGGGGGCCGACATCCAGACCTTCCAGAGCCGGTATCAGCATGTGGAGCCGGACCTGATGGCCATTTTGCCGTACCGGACGTTGCTGGCGCATGGGGGGAGTTTGAAGGGGATTGTGGTGAGGACGGGGGAGGGGAAATCTGAGGGACAAAGGGACAAAGGGACAAAGGGACAAAGCCCCGAAGGGGCGGCACATAACAGCCCAGGGCATCGCCCTGGGTATGGGCCAAAGGGAAACGCTTTGGTCGGAGGCATAGACAACCGCCGGATGGCCCGGGACCTTTCCGACCGGTTCGGGCTGATGATCTTTTCCGGCGAGGCGGACGGCACCTACATTTATAACGCCTCGGACACCTTCAGCTACAGTGGGGTGCCCAATATCGCCATTCCGTTGATCATCTCGATTTTTATCGTGCTCAACACCATGATCGGCAGCGTCTATGAGCGGAAACGGGAGATCGGCATCTACACGTCGGTGGGGCTGGCGCCCTCCCATGTGTCGTTTTTATTCATCGCGGAATCCATGGCATTCGCCGTGTTGAGCGTGGTGCTGGGGTATTTGGTGGCCCAGGTGTCGGCCAGCCTGTTTGCGGGAACGTCGCTGTGGGCCGGGATCACCGTCAATTATTCTTCCCTGGCCGGCGTGGGGGCCATGATCCTGGTGATGCTGGTGGTGCTGATTTCGGTGATCTACCCGTCGAAGGTGGCCGCCGACATCGCCATTCCGGACGTCAACCGGGCCTGGACCCTGCCGGCGCCGGAGAACGGGACCCTCGCCATCCAGTTTCCGTTCCTCATGAAACGGGGGGAGCAGGCCAGCATGGCGGGCTTCCTGCTGGAATATTTCCGGGACCATCAGGACATTTCCCATGGCCGGTTCTCCACCGGGTCGGCGGAGATGGCGCAGGGGTGCAGGGTTGACGATAAGGATGATCCGGAATGTCTGGTCATCCGGGTCCGGGTATGGCTGGCGCCCTTCGATTTCGGCATCATGCAGTCCACGGCCCTCCGGTTCCGGCCCGACCCGGAAAACCCCGGGTATGTATCGGTGGAGGCCGACATCGAGCGGGAATCGGGGGAGGAGAACACATGGGTCCGCCTCAACCGGCCGTTTCTCCATGAACTGCGAAAGCAGCTTTTGCTGTGGCGGTCCATGGATGCGGAAGCGCATCGGCGGTATGCGGAGATGGCGGAGGAGGAGAGAGACAGGGACAGAGGGACAGAGGGACAAAGGGACAAAGGGGAGGAGGCACAGAGGCGCAAAGGCACAGAGGCACAAAGGGGGGTAGAATGATTCCCGTGGCGCCGTCTCCGACCCAGGCTATACGATGGCGGGCCGTTTTTGTGGGGCTGGCGCTTTCCATCGCGATTTGTGCGCTGACGCCCTACAATAACAGCTACTTGCATGGGACGCCGCTGGGCGGGGGGCATTTTCCGCTGGCGCCGTTTTTCATCACCATCTGGTTGACGGTTTTCGCGGCGCTGATCCGGCGGTTTTCCGGGATGTCCCTGCTGACCGGCCGGGAGCTGCTGGTAATCTGGATCTTCACGGTCATGGCGTCGGGCATCGCCTATACGGGGCTGGCGCGGACGTTTTTCATCAACCTCACCGCGCCGTTTCATTTCGCCACCGTGGGCAACCGGTGGGCCGAGGTGCTCCAGCCCCTGTTGCCCCAATCTCTGTACCCCGGCGACGGCGAGGCGGTGCGGCAGCTTTACGACGGTCTGCCCGGCGGCCGGGAGATGGGGTGGACCGAGGTGTTTTCCTCAATGCCATGGGCCGCCTGGATCGGGCCGCTGCTCATGTGGGGCCTGTTCATCCTGCTCTGCTATTTCGTGATGGTCTGC
>CAYPCE010000327.1:0-1167 GCA_964409085.1 uncultured Desulfobacteraceae bacterium
TGACAAGCGGAATGTGGCGGGATGGAGAGCGGAAACGCCATGACCCGCATCAGGGTATACTATCCCTTCGCCCCCTCCTGAATCTTTTTCAAATACGCTTCAATTTCTTCCGATGTCAACCCCTTCAAGCGCTCCTCCGGCTTCAATCCCTTCATGCGCTTTTCCGGCTTCATTCCATTCAACAGCCGATCAAGCTCCTCTTCGGTAAGGCTTCTCAGAACCTCCTCCTTGACCTCCTTTTGAAAGTCTTCCATGGTGTATGGCATGACGACTCCTTCGCTCTGATAGTTCTTCAACAATTTGTTAAGAATCCCACTGACCGGGCTTTTCCATTCATAACGCGCCGCGCCGTATCTCACCTTGTCGGCGTCGGCGCTGAACATCAGCCACGCCGCGTTTTTGGGAGACTCAATGATCCGACTGAGCACGATGATCCGAACATCCCGAATTCCCCATCGGACATCATATACTCCGGGACTGATGATCGCGAGATCCACCCTCTTCGCCAACTTCTCAGGATACCGGGCGGTCACCGCGAACAAACTGAAATCCTCGGCCGGCGGCAATCGTTCCAAGGACGGGCTGATCTGTTTCCGATAGTTGACATAGTGGCCGCACAATTCCTCTATGGCCCAGCCGTCCAATCTATCCTGATGGGATTTGTACGTCATCAGGTTGTGGGCCGCCAGAATTTCCAACCCGTCCGGTAGACTCTCGGGGCTTTTCCCCTCCTTTTTTTCGATGATCACCACATCCAGCAACTGCTGCTTCAGGGAGAGATCTTTTTCAAGTTCGACCTCGTACGCGGTGTCCAGGAAATAATCGGTCAATGTCAGTCCGAATAGCCGGTGCCAAGGGGTCATTTCATTGATTCCAAGAGGTTGCTCCTTCGGTTCGTTTGCGCTTATTCGCTTACCTTTTTCATTTTTTTTAAATGTGCTTCCATTTCCTCTATTTCCTCCGGCTTCAATCCTATCAACCGTTCCTTCGGCCTCAGCCCTTTCAATAACCGTTCAAGATCCTGTTCGGTAAGGCTTCCCAGAAGCTCTTCCTTGACCTCTCTTTGAAAATCTTCCATCGTATAGGGCATAATGACTCCCTCGCTTTGGTATTTATTGAACAACTTGTTGAGTATCCCGCTGACCGGGCTTTTCCATTCATAACGCG
>CAYPCE010000327.1:1267-3746 GCA_964409085.1 uncultured Desulfobacteraceae bacterium
GGCTTTTCCATTCATAACGCGTCGCCCCGTATTTCACCTTGTCGGCGTCGGCGCTGAACATCAGCCACGGCGCGTTTTTGGGAGACTCGACGATCCGGCTGAGCACGATGATCCGAACATCCCGAATCCCCCACCGGACATCGTAAACGCCCGGTCCAGCGGGTGTCAAATCGACCTGATCCGCCAGTTTCGCCGGATGTCGGGTGCTGACCGCGTACAACCGGAAATCCTGGGCAGGCAGCAAATTGTCGAAAGACGGGCTGATCTGTTTTCGATAGTTCACATAATGACCGCAAAGTTCTTCGATGGTCCAACCGTCCAATCGCTCCTGATGGGATTTATAGGTCATCAGGTTATGGGCCGTCAGGTTTTCCAGTCCATCCGGCAATGCTTCAGGAATTTTCCCCTCCTTTTTCTCGATAATCACCACGTCCAGGAGTTGCTGCTTCAGGGAAAGGTCCTTTTCAAGCTCGACTTCGTATGCGGTGTTCAGAAAAAAATCCGTGAGCGTCAGCCCGAACAGTCGGTGCCAGGGGATCGTCATTGTCCTTCATTGTCCTTCGCTCTTTGAACCGTGCGGATTCATCTTGACAAACGCGACCAACTCCAATATCCCTTTGGTGCGTTTGGTGGAAAACTACCTAAAATTTTAAGGGATTAAATCTGAATCGTCAAGCGGAAAAGCCTGCGAACCCACAAGGGAAACCGAAACGCCATGACCCTCATCAAAGACCTCATCCCCATCCCCGAACGGGTCAACAAGGGAGACTTCGTCCTGCGACTGACCGAAGGCGTCCAGGACCCCGGGCAAACCCTTCACAGCTACGTGGTCACGGATCAACTGGTCAAATGCTTCGACCATGCCCTGATCTTCATCCGGTCCGCGGTGGAGGGCCGAACCAGCAAGGCGTCCTACCTTCACGGCAGCTTCGGCAGCGGCAAAAGCCATTTTATGGCGGTTTTGCACCTGATCCTCCAGGGCCACACCGGCGCGCGATCCATCCCTGAACTGGCGGAGGTGGTGGCCAAACACAACGCCTGGATGGACGGGAAGAAATTCCTCCTGGTCCCCTACCACATGATCGGGGCCAGGAACATGGAATCGGCCATCCTGGGCGGGTACGCCGATTTCGTGCGACGGACCCATCCGGCGGCGGGCCTTCCCGGCGTTTTCCTGGCCGAAAAACTCTTCGACGATGCCGCGTCCCTGCGGAACCGGATGGGGGACGACGCCTTTTTCGCGGCCCTGGGCGAACCATCCGCAAATGACGAAGACGGCTGGGGCGAGCTGGGTTCCGGATGGGACGCCGGGCGCTTCGACCGGGCGGTCGCGGCCCCGCCCGGCGACGACGACCGGCTGCGGCTGGTGGGGGACCTGGTCGGCTCGCTCTTTACCTCGCAGCACGACATCGCCAAATCCTCCGGAGAAGGCTACATCAACATGGACGACGGCCTCAGCGTCATCAGCCGCCACGCCAAAGGACTCGGATATGACGGCGTGATCCTTTTCCTGGACGAACTGATCCTCTGGCTGGCCAGCCATTCCGCCGATCTTGGGTTCGTTCAACTGGAAGGCCAGAAGCTGGCCAAACTCGTGGAGGCCCAGTCCGCCGACCGGCCCATCACCATCGTCAGTTTCGTGGCCCGTCAGCGGGACCTCCGGGACCTGGTGGGCAAGGAGGTGAGCGGGGCCGCGGCCCTCAACTTCAGCGACATCCTGGGCCACTGGGAGGGACGGTTCGACACCATCACCCTGGAGGACCGGAACCTGCCCGTCATCGCCCACCGCCGCATCCTGTCGCCCAAAGACGACGCCGCCGGGAAACAGATGGACGCCGCTTTCGAACAAACCGCCAAAGTCCGTGAAGACGTCCTCAACACCCTGCTCACCAGCGAAGGGGACCGGGCCATGTTCCGTCTGGTCTACCCCTTCAGTCCGGCCCTGGTGCAGACCCTCATCGCGGTCTCCAGCCTGCTCCAGCGGGAGCGGACCGCCCTCAAGGTGATGCTGCAATTGCTGGTAAACCAGCGGGATTCGCTTCAGCTCGGCGACGTGGTGCCGGTGGGCGATCTCTTCGACGTTATCGCCCATGGGGAAGAGGCGTTCAGCGAAGAGATGCGCATCCAGTTCGACAACGCCAAACGGCTCTACCACGGGAAACTGCTGCCGCTTCTGGAGAACCAGCACGGCAAACGACGCGAGGAACTGGAGAAGCTGCCCTTCGACGATCCGGCCCGGATCAATTTCCGCAACGAAGACCGGTTGCTCAAGACGCTTCTGCTCAGCGCCCTGGCCCCCGGCGTGGAATCCCTCCGCGCCCTGACCGCGACCCGGCTGGCGGCTCTGAACCACGGCACCATCAAGTCGCCCATCCCCGGTCGGGAGGGGCAGATGGTGGCCCAGCGGGTGAAAAAATGGGCCGGCGAGATCGGCGAGATCAAAGTGGGCGAGGAGGCCAACCCCTCCATTTCCGTCCAA
>CAYPCE010000328.1:0-3740 GCA_964409085.1 uncultured Desulfobacteraceae bacterium
CGGGTCGAGCAGATCGCCAAGAATGTCTACGGCGCCGACGGCGTCGACTGGCAGCCCGAGGCCGAGGCCAAGGCCAAGATGCTCGAGGCCGACAGCAAATACGACGACTACACCACCATGATGGTCAAGACCCACCTCAGCCTCACCCACGACCCGACACGGAAGGGCGTGCCCAAGAACTGGCGGCTGCCCATCCGCGACGTGCTCATTTACTCCGGCGCCAAATTCCTCTGCCCCTGCGCCGGCACCATCTCCCTGATGCCCGGCACCGGCTCCAACCCGGCCTTCCGTCGGGTGGACGTGGACACCGACACCGGAAAGGTGACCGGCCTGTTCTAGAGACCGACCGCCCTCTCTTCTCCGCCCCCCATCGGGGCGGGGAAGAAGCGGACATCACAGAGCGATTTCCAAATACGTTTCCCCCTCGATCCTTCCGGACGGGGGGGATTGTTTTTTGCCGCCGTTTGGCGACGGACGGCGAGGGTCAGGGGTGCCAGCAGGCGGCGAAGATTTTGGCGGCGATTCTGGCGGCGGTGTATTCGGAAACCTGGGTCCCGCGAATCTTGGCCAGTTCGCAGATGTCGGCGGCGAACACCTCCCGTTCCCGGCCCAGGGTTTGAATGAGGGCCGTGGCCTGGCGGTAGGAGAGGCCGCCCGGTTCGGGGGTACCGGTGCCGGGCAGAACCGAGGGGTCGAGGCCGTCCAGGTCGAAAGTGAGGTACACTTTTGGGGGGAGGCGGTCCACCACTTCGGCGATCCACCCCCGGTCCAGCGGATCGATGTCGTGGGCCCAGAACGGACGGAGGTTCCGCTCCCGGATCAGGTCGCGTTCCTCCGGCGATAGGGTCCGGACCCCCACCTGGACGATGGGGAGGCCCATGTCGTCCAGGACCCGGCGCATGACGCAGCCGTGGTTGTACCGGCTGCCGTTCCATTGGTCGCGCAGGTCCGGATGGGCGTCGATCTGGAGCACACCGATATCGGGATGGCGTTCCGCGGCGGCCCGGATGGGGCCGATGGCGGCGGCGTGGTCCCCGCCGATGGCCAGCAGGCGCTGCCCCCGGTCCAGGATCTCGCCGGCGGCCGCCGCCATGGCCTGGACGGCGGCTTCGGGATCCTCCGGAAGGGAGATCGGCGGCCGGGTATGGGGTTTCAGGTCCCCCCAGTCGACGAGGCTCTCCTCGTCCAGGCGCTCCAGTTGCTCGGAGGCGGCCAGCAGATGAAGCGGCCCCTCTTTGGCCCCGGTCCCGTAGGAGACGGCGTTTTCATAGGGGATGGGCAACACGACGATGCGGGCGGCGTCCGGATCGGGTTCCGCGATCTCGTCGCCGCCGAAGGGGATGAAGGCGGGGGGCGTCATGGCGGCGGGACGGCTATTTCACGAACATGGCCGCGGCCACCACCGTGGTCCAGATATTTCCCTCCGCCCCGAGGGCCGCCTGGCTGATGTGCTGGGATTCGACGATCTTGCCGGACATCTGATAGACCTCCCGGCGTTCGTCGTAATCCTTTTCGGGGTTGAAGTCGATTCCCAGCGTATTGGCGAGCATGGTGGCAGCCAGGTCCTCGGCGTATTCGCCGGCCTCGATCTCCGTCTGGCCGAACCCATGGTGTTCGGAGAGATAGCCGTATCGGGCGTCTTCGGACGGCAGGGCCAGGCCGATGCTGGCCACGAGCCGTCGACCGGGCTCCTTGCTCTGTTCCCGGGCCATGACGCAATGGGTAATCTCCCCCGGTTCCAGCCGGGAGAGACCTTCCTCAACGGAGATGATCCGACAGTTGGGGGGGAAGATGGAAGAGACGGTCACCAGATTCAGGTGGGCGATGCCCGCCCCTTTGAGGGCATATTCGAAAGAAGAGAGTTTTTCTTTGTTCACCCCCACGCCTTTCACGAAAAACATGTATCTCGGCACATACATGGCGATGTCCCCGCGTTTTCTGTCGAGTGTTGACGGTTGACGATCGATCAAAAAACAAAATCATTAGAAAATTTTGGGCTGTTCTGTCAATAGAAATGTCACCCCGAAGGGATGGAGGGGGCGATGGGCGTTCCGATTTGGGTTGACAACCGGGGGCATCTCGGAGGATAAAGAAAGGTTATAATAAAAGGAGCCGAATGGGCGCCTGAAACGGATACGGCCATACGGGCCGCCAAAGGGGATTGAGATGATCGAGATCACGGACCTGGAATTTTCAGCTCCCACAGAAGATGCGGACGGGGCGATGCGCGCCATCGTCCGGGGCATGGACTACACGTTTGAAAAAGGAAAATTTTACGGTATCACCGGTCCCAACGGGAGCGGCAAGACCACGCTGGCCAAACTGATCATGGGCATCCATCCGCCCACGGACGGAACGATCCGGTTCCAGGGGAAGGATATCACCCGGCGCACCCTCACGGAGCGGGCCCAAATGGGCATCGCCTACAGCTTCCAGAACGCGGCCCGGTTCAAGGGGATCACCTTTCGGGACCTCCTGGCCATTGCCGCCGGCACCGACGACGAGGACACACTGGCGACGATCATCGCACGGGTGGGGATCTGTTCCATGGATTTTCTGGACAAGCCCGTGGATGCCAAACTCTCGGGCGGGGAGATCAAGAAGATCGAACTGGCCACCACCATCGCCCGGAACCCCAAGGTGGCCATCTACGACGAGCCCGACACCGGCATCGACCTCTGGACCATCGGCCCCATGGTCGACCTGCTCAAAAAGGAACAGCAGGAATACGGAACGACGACACTGGTGGTGAGCCACAACCGGTCCTTTCTGGAGGCGGCCGATGCCATCCTGCTGATCAATGACGGAAAGATCGCCTACAGCGGCGATTTCGAAGGGGCGGTTCCCATGTTGACGGATTTGAGTGTGTGCGGGTTTACCGACACCTGTGAAGGAGTTACCGATGTTCGATGCTATCGATAAAGAGTTGCTGAAAGCGGTCGCGGATCTGGAGGGCATCCCCAAAGGGGCCTATAATATCCGGAAAAACGGGGAATTGCTGGGCCGGGAGGTCTCCGCCAACATTGAAATCGAATCCAACGAGGCCGGCAACGGCATCGTGATCCGGGTCAAACCCGGAACGGTGAACGAATCGGTCCACATCCCGGTGATCCTGAGCCAGGCGGGCCTTCACGACGTGGTGTTCAACACCTTCGAGATCGGCGATGATTCCGATGTGACCATCGTGGCCGGGTGCGGGATCCATTGCGGATCTTCCGAATCCGAAGGGCACGAGGGGATCCACGAGTTCCGCGTGGGGAAAAACGCGTCAATGAAATATGTGGAAAAGCACGTGGCCATCGGTGATGGTCAGGGAAAGCGTATTCTCAACCCCACCACCAAAGTCCATCTCGAATCGGGGGGCCATGCCGAAATGGAACTCAGTCAGCTGGGGGGCGTGGACCGGGCCGACCGGGTCAACGAAGCGGAAATCGGGCCCGGCGCGTCCCTGCTCATCACCGAACGGGTCATGACCGACGGGGATCAACGGGCGGCCTCGAAGAACGAACTCGTTCTCGCAGGGGAGGACAGCAAGGCCAATATGGTTTCCCGGTCGGTGATCAAAGGGGATTCCCAGCAGGATTTTTACGTCAACCTGACGGCCCGGGCCAAATGTTTCGGCCATATCGAATGCGACGCCATCATCATGGACAACGGCGTCAACGAGACGATTCCGGCCCTCAAGGCCCTCCACCCGGATGCGGAACTGACCCACGAGGCCTCCATCGGCAAGATCGCCA